>JAEYXM010000082.1 GCA_023428465.1 Actinomycetes bacterium | reverse complement strand
GGCGATCACCTCGTCCAGGACCGACTCGTGCTTGCGCTCGTAGTCGCCGAAGTTGTACTCCCGCAGTCGCGCGTCCGTGCGGAGCAGGACGCCGTCGTGGTGCCGCAGGATCTCGACCGCCGTCGCGACGGCCCGGCCCGACGGCGACGAGTACGCCGCGACGAACGGGCGGCTCGCGAGGTAGCGGGCGGTCGTCCGGACGCCGTCCCGACCTGCGCGGGTCAGCGGGGAGTCGGACCAGCCCTGCAGCAGGCGGCGCTGGTTGAGGTAGGTGCGCCCGTGGCGCACGAGGGTCAGGGTCAGGGTGCTGGTCGTCGTCGGTGCGACCATCGTGTCCGTCGTCATGGCGCCGACGATAGGCGGGGCGGGTGTCGGCCCGACGACGTGGGCTCGGCCGGACGGTGAACGTACGCCGGGACCTCGGCGACGGTGACCAGGATGACCGTGGTCACGGTGCGGCCTGGAGGTTCTCCGTCCTCGGGTCATCCGCCCCGGCCCGCCACCACGCCAGCGCCGCTGCGAGCACGGGCAGTGCGACGAGCAGCACGGGCAGGCCCCAGCCGTAGGTCAGGGTCGCGGTGGTCCCGGACTCCGTCACGGACCGGACCGAGGTGAAGAAGGTCATGGGCCCGAGCGCGGTGACGACCGTGCTGTCGGTGGGGCCGGCGCCCTGGCGGGCCATCGTCCAGAACAGCAGCCCGAGGGTGGCGGCCATGCCCAGGACGAAGACGACGATCGCGGCGCGCGACGCGCGGGACCAGCGGCGCTCACGTGGGGAAGGCATCGGGTCTCCCTGTGTCGTGGTGGTCATGGGTGGTGGTGGTCATCGGATGGACGGGGACCGGTGGCTCGCGGCAGCGGCGGCGGCGCGAGCGGTCGTGCTCGTCGTCGCACGGGGCCAGCGGCGGACCTCCAGCAGTCCGGCGGCGATGAGCAGGGGCGGCGCGGCGAACGCGAGCGCTGCCGACGTCGCGACCACGCCCTCGATGCCCAGGGCACCGACGGCGCGGCCCGCGGCCAGGCCGGTGGCCGCCACGATCCCGGCGCTCACGGTCTCGAGGCCGCCCGTCTCCTCGCTCGGCATCAGGACCGCGCCCACGACGGCCGCGACGGCGCCGAACGCCGCCGACAGGAGCATGGCCGCCGCGCCGATCTGCCACCGCTGCGCCACGGCGGCGAGCAGCAGCGCCGCCGGCACGGCGCCGGCCAGGGCGAGCAGCCAGCCGGAGACTGCGATCCGCAGCCCCCACGCGAAGGGCTCCGCGCCGAGCGCGACCGCGTACGGACGACGATCGTTCTGCCCGCGCGCGAGGAGCGGGACGTATGCCATCAGCAGCGCGGTGAGGAACACGCAGTTGTCGATCGCACTCGAGGCCGTCGCTTCGTCGGCCCGCAGGATCACCGCGGCGAGGGCCAGCTGGACGATCAGGACGGACAGGTAGACGGACAGGACGCGCTTGCGGCGCAGGAGCCGGACGACCTCCAGGCCCAGGAGGCTCCCGTTCGTCCACCGGGGCCCGATCATCACCACCGGCAGGGACGACCACTCGCGGCGTACAGGCCGGCGCAGGACGCCGGTCGCCACCGCGGCGGCGCAGCCCACGGCGACGAGGACCGCGCCGACGCCCGCCCAGTCCTGGACGAGGGCGGTGTGCGCCAGCGCCGGGAACCCGAGGGGGCTCGCCGCGAGCAGGCTCCACGACGGCAGCCGGAACTGCACCACCGCGGACATGAACGCCACGGTCCCGGCCGTGGTCGCGACCCACAGGACCACGGTGAACGGCAGGGTCATCGTGTCGAGGGAGCTGCGCCTGGCCAGGAGGCGCTGGACGAGCCAGAGCAGTGCCTGGCCCTGGACGATGCCGAACGCGATGGCCGCGGTGGTCAAGGACACGACGAGCCACGGAGCCACGACCGACTCGAACGCGACGATGAGGCCAGGCGTGGAGAGGAGGACCTCGAGCGCGCCGATGAACCAGACGGGGATGGCCGAGCCGGCCGCCAGCGCCGTCGAGGAGACCGGCATGGTCTCCCACCACCGCAGGCGGGCGGACCGCTGGACGAACGCCGATGTCGCGAAGACCGATCCGAGCGCCGCAAGGCACTGCACGAGGGTCAGGGCAAGGCCGAGGAACAGCGGGTCCGGGGGCAGCCCGCTGCCCGTGGCCTCGACCACGCGGGCCCCCACCCAGCCGGCGCCCGCAGCCACGGCGGCGGACGCCACCAGCAGAGGTCCGGCGGCGCTCGACGGCAGGCCCGCGCGGAAGAGCCACCCGTCGACGACGGAGCGCGAGACGAGCAGCGCGGTGCGCATCGTGCTCACCGCGCTCACCCGGCCGCGCCGACGAGGCGGACGTAGGTGTCGACGAGGCTCTCCTCCCCGGGTGCCTTCAGGGCTGACGGCGGGCCGGACGCGATCATGCGCCCGTCGGCCAGGACGTGCACCGAGTCGGCGATGCGATCGGCCCACCACAGGTCGTGCGAGGCCACGAGCACGCACGCGCCCCGGGCCCGCAGGTCCTGCAGCAGCTGCTCGAGCCGGCGGATGGCGAGCGGGTCCAGCCCGTTGCGCGGTTCGTCCATGACGACGACGACCGGGTCGTGCAGCAGCGCGGCGACGACCTGGGTCTTCTTGCGCATGCCCAGGGAGAAGGACGCGATCGGGGCGTCGGGCGGACGGAAGTCGAGCTCCGCGGCGAGCCTCTCGGCGGTGGCGAGCAGCTCGCCCTGGTCCTGCGGCGCTCCCACGAGCCTGGCGACGAGCCGCCAGAACTCCCACGCCGTCAGCTCCTGGGGGAGGGACTCGGAGGTGTCCGGGACGATGCCGACCTGCCGCAGGACGTCGGGCGCCCGGCCGTTCAGGGCGACGCCCAGCGCCTCGACCTGCCCGCCGCGCCGCTCCTGCAGCCCGAGCAGCGTGTTCACGAGCGTCGTCTTCCCGGCGCCATTGGGGCCCAGGAGTCCGTGCACGCCGGGGGGGAGGTCAATGTCGATCGGGCCCAGGGTGAAACCCGGAAACTCGACCCGGACGTCGCGGGCCCGGATAAGCGACTCAGGCATCGACGGCACCCCTTCTCCAGATCATTCTCCCGTCTGCGGCCCACGGCATCAGGGAGTACAGGTGCAAGAGCCCGGTGAGGGCGATCGGCATCGCGAGTCCGCGCCAGGACGGGACCGTGGCGACGGCGAGCGCGACGCACGCGGTCGCGACGACGCCCAGGAGCGGACCGGCGAGCGCGACGACGGCCTTGCGCCGCGGGTCGAGCCCGGCGTGGGCGATGCTCACGCGCAACCCGCGGACGACGACGAAGTACGGACGGTCGGGCGCGTGCGCGCGCAGGGCAACGAGGTGGCCGCTCTCGTGCGCCGCCATGCCGAGCAGCAGCACCGCGAACAGGGCCACGGGGACCGCCGCCATCGCCAGCTTGCCGGTGCCGTCCGGGCCCGCGACGCCCTGCTCCACGAGCACGAGGAGCAGGATCGCGGACAGGACGACGGCGGCCGTCGTGCCCAGCGCGTTGCTCCGCACGACGGCCAGGACGACGCGCGGAATCGTCGCGGGCCACCGGGTCGCGGGCGGCCGGCTCCAGTCCAGGGTGAGCCAGCGGTGCAGCCGCAGCGCCAGGACGCCCGGCCGCAGCATCGCCGACCGATCGTGTGTGACCTGCACGAGCGCATGCTGGTCGAGGTCGTCGACGAAGCGCAGCAGGTCTCGCCAGACGACGTCGGCGTCCCAGCCATGGGTGCGGACGAGGCGCTCGCGGGCGTGCGCCAGGCTCTCCTCGGACTCGAGCGCGTCGACGAACTCGCGCGCGGCGCCGACGAGCTCGATGCGCCGACCCGTCGCCCGGTCCTCCATCGCGTCGGACGTCAGGACGACGTCATGGGCGAGGCGCACGCGGTCGGCGGGCCAGAGCTCCAAGGTCGTGTCTCGGGCCACGGTCTCCCCTCTCCCGAGGTGCGCACCGGCGCCGTGCTGGCGGCGCCGGTGCGCACGCCACGTCAGGACTTGCAGACAGCCTTGACCTGGAGCCAGGAGGTCGAGCACTCCTTGACGTTCATCCAGCCGCACGTCGCCTGGCAGTACGCCCACGCGGAGCCGAAGACCAGGAGGACCCACCCGATAGCGGCAACGAAGACGGGGACTTCGTTCTCTTCGAACATCGCGGTCTCGTCGACGCGGATTGCGGGCGAAACGTAGGTGCTCATCAGAAACCTCTCTCAAGCGAAACCGATGCGGGAAGGCGCAACGGCGAGGACTGACGGGGTCTGCCGTATCCCCTCCGTGCGTGTGTGCGCGCGCATTCAGTAATGGAGCGCTGTGACGGTAGCGACGGCCATTTTGACTGATCAAGGTGCTTCCCGGAACGTGAGACAGGCTCGTCCGCCGGTCGGCGACGCGCCCGGGCGGCGCTCAGTCCCTGGATAGAGCAATCGCTCTACTGTCGGTCGAACGCCGAACCTGGCGGCGTCCACGCAGATCAGGCCCGTCGTGCCGGCCGGCCCGCGCCTACGCCGTCTCCCAGAACGTCCCACCGACGATCGGCTGGAAGCCCAGGGCCAGGTAGAACTCCTGCCCCGACCCGACGTACGCCTTCGTGGCACCCAGGTCGCGCGCCCGGCGAGCGCCCTCGAGGACCGCGGCGCGACCGAGCCCGCGACGGCGCAGGTCGGGGTCCGTGCACACCGGCTCGACCATTGCGTACGGGCAGCCGGGCCGTACCCAGATCCCGCAGAACGCCCCGTACCCGCCGCCCGGCACCTCGACCAGCAGCTGCAGGTCGGGACGCTGGGACGGCGCCGACGTCGAGCGCAGCCGCCATGCGAGCTCCGATTCCGAGTAGTCCGGCTCACCGGGGTGCCCGAAGCCGCGGTGCATCACCCGGTGGAACGCGCGCAGATCCCACTCGTCGGCGAGGCTCACGACGCGGAAACCCTCCGGCAGCTCGTAGCCCAGGTCGCCGGTCAGGTCGAGCACCGAGTTCGGCTCGTCCCACCGGGTGCGCACGAGCCCCCGCGAGGTCACGATGTCGGCGAGCTCGGCGTCGTCGTCGGGCACGAGGATGCGGACCTTGCCGTCCTTGGCCAGGCGGTCGATCGCGTGGTCGACCATCTCCGTCAGGAGGTCGCGGTGGTCCGGGTCGACGACGAGCCACGCGTCGCCCAGGCCCTGCTCGTACGTCGCGAGCGCCACGATGCGGCCGTCCCGCTCCCAGACGCCGATGCGGTCGAGCGACGTGGTGTCGAGGTGCGGCAGGGCGAACCCCCACTCCCACCGCCCCCACAGGAAGCCGGGCGCGCGGACCTCGTCGGCGTTCAGGCGGATCAGGAAGTCGCGGACGGCGACGAAGTCGTCGCTGTAGCCCGGCTCGGCGGTGAAGGGGCGCACGGAGATCTCCAAGATCAGGGGCGGTCAGCGCGACGGTACCGACGACGGCGCCGCACCGCCCCGCATTTTCCGTTCGCGCGTCACGCCCCGGTACCGCGCCCCGGCCCCGCCGGCGAGCAGGCCGCCAGGACCTCGGTGAGGTCGTCCGGCCGGCTGACCATCGGCCAGTGCCACGTGGGCAGTTCGACGTACGTCCAGTCGCCCGTGACCATGGGCGCGAACGTCGGCACCACCGGCCCGAGCTGCTGCACCTGCGCCACGCCGAACGTGCACAGGATGCCCGTCCGCGGCAGGGGCTCCCAGGCGCCGGTGAGATCCATCGGCTGGGTCGCGGTGCGCCACGGCTGCGGCTGCGAGCCCGCGACGAGCGCGGCGACGTCGTCGTCGTCCAGCCCGGGCACGTCGGCGGCGAGCACGGCCCACGGCGGTGGCGGGAGTCGCCAGCCCTCACCGTGGGAGGCCACGAGCGCCTCGTTGGCCGCGCGCGCCTCGGGGCCCTCGAAGTCGGCCTGCGCCATACCGTTCGGCAGGGGCCCGGTGTCGACGTAGACGAGGCGCGCGACGCGCTCGGGCACGCGGTCCGCGGCGCCCGTCGTCACGAGAGCGCCGTAGCTGTGCCCGACCAGGACGACGTCTTGCAGGTCCTCCTGCTCGAGGAGCCGTACGACGTCGTCCACGTGCGTGGTCAGGTCGGTCTCGGGGGAGGCCAGGTCGGCGCGCCCGCCCATGCCAGTTCACCGCGCCGACGCAGACGGCCGCCCCCGCGGGAGCCAGCACCCTGCTCGACCTGGCCGCGGCCGCCCGGGCGCGCCGGTCCGTCGTCGTCGGCTACACGGCCTGGGACGGGACGGCGTCGGAGCGGGAGGTCGACGTCTACGGCCTGGTCTTCCACTCCGGCCGCTGGTACGTCACAGCCCACGACCACACGCGCGAGCGCATCCCCCTCAGCGTGGGCCGCCTTCGCGAGCACCCCGACGGCGTCCTGCTCACCACGTGCGCCGAGCACCTCGACGGCATGGCCCGCATGCTCGCCGGGCTCGGCTGGGCCGTCGACGTGATCACCCCCGACGCCCTGCGCGACGAGCTCCGCGCGCTCGCCGACCGCCTCCGGGCGGCCGCCACGAGGCCGGCGCCCGCGGCCCCTGACCAGGGCGGGGGAAGGCAGCCGGGGTAGGCCCGCGCTAGCGGCGGCGCTGCCGCCGCCGGTCGATCCAGGCGGCGATGCGCGTCGACCCGAGGCCGAGGACCAGGCCCAGGATCATCGCCGACCACGCCACGAACGGCCCGAGGTGGAAGAGCCGGGACCCACCCCACAGGCCGGCCACGGCGAGGAGCAGGAGCACCATCTCGGTGTTGCTGCGGCTGCGCCGCTGCCGCGCGACGAGGTGGGCTCGTGACCCGGCGGTGGCCGGTGCCCCCGAGCGGGCCCCGTCGGAGCGCGCGAACCCGGGCACCAGCGAGGCCAGGTCCGTGACCAGGTCGAGCCGGCGCGCGAGCGTCCCGGTGTCCCTGACCGATCCCCGGTCGACCGTCACGATCACCGGGCCGCTCCAGACGGTGCGCACGGCGTCGCGGGCCGCGCGCACGAGGCGCTCGATGACCCGAGGCGTCAGGAGCGCGTGCGCAGCGCGTTCGTCCACCGCAGTCACTCGCCACGCGCGGTTGAACTCCTCGGACTCCACGGCGAGGTCCTGCCCGACGCGCGCCGCGACGGCGGCGACACCGCGCTGCGGCACGAGCTCCGTCGTCGGGAGGTCGGCGTTGCCGGTGGCCGCGACGGCCGTGTAGACGCGGCGCTCGGGGTGGTCGGACGTGCCCGTGTCCACCAGGTAGTGCAGCACCGCGACCGACTGGCCGGCGTACCGGCCCGTCCAGCCGTGCAGGGCCGTGTGCCGGCCTGCGAGGTCGAAGGGTGGCGCCGCCACCGGCAGGGTCACCCCGCGGTCGGTGATCCGCTCCAGGCCGAGCGACGCCGCCCACGCCTCCTGCGCCGCGAGGGCGCGGTCGACGCCCGAGCGCC
The DNA here is from genome assembly GCA_023428465.1 of Actinomycetes bacterium. Classification (GTDB taxonomy): domain Bacteria; phylum Actinomycetota; class Actinomycetes; order Actinomycetales; family Cellulomonadaceae; genus Actinotalea. The sequence goes on along the minus strand of JAEYXM010000082.1, from coordinate 8,976 downwards.
GCCGCCGGTACGCGGAGATCCGCCCCGACACGAACAGTGCCGGGACGATTCCCACGAACAGCAGGACGACCGTCAGGGCCGTGCCGCCGCCCAGGAAGATGGCGAGGACCAGGAAGGCCGTGACGATGCCGACGAGCGACACCAGGCTCGCCAGCCCCAGCAGCGCGTACGCCACCGGGCCGATCGGGGCGCGCTCGGACCCCGGACCGAGGTCCAGCTCGAGCGGGGGTGCCGGCTCGGGCTCCGGGCCGGTCGTCGGTGTGCCAGGGTCGCTCAACGGAGCCGCCGACGGAGCTGGATCCGTCGACGGCTCCGTCGACCACGCGTCGGGCTGTTCCATGGACCGGAAACCTAGCGCCTCGTCCCTCCCTGGGTCCTCACCCGCGGGTCCGACCCGCGCGATGGCGTGAGGCCCCTGGCGAGGCGGTCGGTCAGCGGTTCTTGAACGGTGCCCCGACGGCGTTGCCCCAGCGCACGGCGCGCACGGACTCCCCGGCCACCAGGCCGCCGTTGCCGCCGTCCACCATGAAGCCCTCAGCGGCCGCCGTGACCTTCAGGCCGATCTGGCCGAGGCGCTTCTCGATGGCGCGCGAGACGGGGTCGCCGAAGAGCGGCTTCTTGACGCGCGTGTCGAACGCGGCGCCTGCACACCCGAGCGGCACCTTCACGCTGTCCAGCCAGCTCATGAGGGCCTTCTGACCGTCACCGCCGGCTGCGCCGACGACGAGCAGGTCGAGGTCCTTGGGGATCGCGGCGGGCGCAGCGGACACGTCGACGCGTTCGACCTGGCCGAACTCCTCCATGCCCTTGCTCACCATCGCGGCGATCATCTTCGTGTTCGTCGACGAGCTCTCGAATACGACGAGTGCCTTCATTGCCATCGTCTCCCTCTGCCGCCCGGGGGGAGGGCGGTCCGTCCACACGCCTGGGGGCCCTGCATGCACCCGGTCCATCGGCACGTAGCGGGCAACATCGAGGCCCACGGCGCCTTGGCGGGCGCACTTCACCCGAACTTCACCCGCACTCCGAGATCGACTCGAAGGTCGGGTGCGACGGGCGGGGGCGGCCCGACGGCATCAGGCGGGCGGAGACGCTGGTTCCGGCGGTCGGCGATGACGACGACGACGGGGCTAGCTCCCCGAGCGCCGCTGGTTGCGGCGGTTGAACGCGGAGGCCAGGGCGAACCGGGCGAAGGCGCCGACGAGCGCGCCCGCCACGCCGCCGATGAGGTAGGGCCCGTTGCCCAGCGACAGGGGGTCGCGGTCGAACATCGGGGCGGCCCACTCGACGGCCTTCACGCCCGCGAAGAACACCCCGGCGGTCACGGCGAGCCAGACGGCGGCCACGACGAGCTGCTGCCACCACTGCGTGAAGGCGCCGACCATCGCGGGCGCCGGAGCGTCGTCCGCCGTCGGGTACCCCGCCTGCGCGGCGGTCTGGAAGCCCGTCGGCGCGGGGGGCTGGAACCCTGCCTGCGCGGGGGTCTGGTAGGGCGCCTGGGTGGTCGTCTGGTAGGGCGCCGGGTAGGTGGGCTGTCCGGTGGGCTGCGTCGTGGGCTCGGTCACGGCCGCGAGGTTAGCGGCTTTTGCGGCATGTGCGTAGGTATATCGGGCACCGATCTCACCGGGTACAGCGCCGGATCGCGATCGGATCCTGGCGCGGGCCTGTCGCCGGGGCACCGGGGCGCGGTAGACCGGAGGCGGTGGCCGATGGGTGAGACGACCTGCCCACGGACTCATGCGCGTCGCGCGCGAGCCGATGACGTAGGTGAGGGTCACCTGGCCGAGTCACGCCGAGAGTCGAGCGGAGGTCACCGTGAGAAGAGTCGCGCGCGCCGACACGACGGCGCGTGTCGACACGACAGTCCCGGTGGGCGGGCCCGCCGACCTCCTCGCCGGCAGCCCCCTCGGGCCCTCGGCGGACCACCGCGCCGACCATCGCGCCGACCGTCCCTCCGAGGAGTGGGCGATTCACCGCCACCCGCACGGCGGCTGGGTGCGCCGCATGCTCCTCGAGACGAGCGCGGCACAGGCGATGGCGATGATCGGCGTCGCGATCGGCCTGATCGCCCTGCTGACGTTCCGGGTGGCGGGCCAGGCGACCGGCATCTTCCACGCGTTCTACGTCCCGATCGTCGTCGCGGCCAACCGGTTCCGGTGGGCCGGGGCGCTCGTCACGGGCATCCTGTGCGGCCTCCTCGCAGGCCCGCTGCGCCCGGTGAGCGACGACGCCGGGCCCGCCCAGCAGACGTGGGCGTGGGTCTTCCGCGGCGTCATGTTCTGCCTCATCGGCCTGGTCGTCGCGTGGTTCTCGCGGGACTCGACGACGTCCGTGGCGACCGTCGTCCGCGAGCGCGGCAACGCCAAGTCGCTGCGGGAGGCGCTCAAGCACGAGGACCTGCACGCCCACTACCAGCCGATCACCGACCTGGCGACGGACGGCGTCGTCGGCTTCGAGGCCCTGTGCCGCTGGACGCACGCGGTCGACGGGCCCATCCCGCCGTCGGACTTCATCCCGCTCGCCGAGCGTACGGGCGTCGTCGTGCCGCTCGGGAGGTACATGCTCGGACGGGCCGCGACGCAGGCCGCAGCCTGGCACGCGTCGGGCGCGACTCACCTCGTCGTCACGGTGAACGTGTCGGCGGAGCAGCTGAGCCGGACGGACCTCATGGACGACGTGACGGCGGCCCTGCGCGCAGCCGGGCTCCCGCCGTCGGCCCTGTGCCTGGAGATCACCGAGACCGCCGTGGTCAAGGACCCGGTCGCGGCCATGCTGAACGTGCGCGCCGCGCACGACCTGGGCGTGCTCGTGGCGTTGGACGACTTCGGCACGGGCCACTCGTCCCTGGCGTACCTGAAGGACTTCCCGATCGACATCATCAAGATCGACAAGTCGTTCGTGGACGCCGTCGACGTCGACCCGAACGCGTCGGCGCTCGTCGAGGCGATCGTCGAGCTCGCGCACGCCCTCGGGGCGACGACGGTGGCCGAGGGGATCGAGCGCGCGTCGCAGCGCGACCGCCTGCGTGCCCTCGGGTGCGACAAGGGTCAGGGCTACCTGCTGGGTCGTCCTGCGCCCGCGGAGGCGGCCTCCTGGTGACTCAGGCCTGACCGGCGTCGGTGGCGCGGATGATCGCGAGGTCGCGGCGGATGTAGCGCAGGTGCGCCCACTCCTCCTCGAGGATCACGCGCACGCAGTCGCCCACCGTCGGCCGCCAGTCGTCGCCACCGCCCCACGGGTTGGCGCGCTCCTCGGCGAGGAGCTCCGGCGTGACGGTGGCCAGGAAGTCCGTGACCAGCCGCTGGCGCTCGGCCCGCACGGCCAGGACCTCCTCGTACGGCGGCGGCTCCGCGCGGAAGACCGACATGTCGAAGCCCATCTCCGCTGCGCCCGTGAAGATCTGGCCGATCTCGTGGAACGGCTGCTCGATGCCCTGGATGGCCTTGCCCAGCCAGGTGTCGGTCGCCAGGACCAGGTGCCGCAGGGTCTGCGCGAGCGACCACTCGTCCGGCACGTGCGCGTCGACGAGCTCCGGCGGGGTGTCCTCCACCGTCGTCCGCCAGGCGGCCTGCACCGCCTCCCAGCCCTCGCGCAGGCCCTCGGGGGTCTGGGCCTTCTGCAGTTCCCGGCCGGGGAACTGCTTGTTGAGCTCGGCATCGACCAGCGGCACGACGTCGACGCCGTTCACGATGAGCGTGCCGAAGAAGAGGTCGTGGCTGTCGATGTCCAGCCCGTCGACTTCGACGGCACGCATGGTCACGCCGCTGACGTCGGAGAACCGCAGGGTGGCGCCCTTGAGACTCGCCCTCACGAAGCTCGCGCCCTCGAACTCCTTGGTACGGAAGTAGGTCGTCATCGACAAAGCATGCGACCGGTCACTGACACACGCCCCATGATGGGCGCCATGCCGACGCCGATCCGCCTGCTCGAGGTCCCCTACGACTCCGGTCACCGCGACGCCCGCCACGGTGCGGGTCCTGGCGCGCTCGTCGCGGCCGGCGCGGCGGACCGCCTGGCCGCGCACGGCGCGATCGTCCACCACAGCCGCCTCGACCTGGCCGACGACGGCGGCTTCAGCATCGAGGCCGCGACCGGCACCACGGTCATGCGCCGCGTCGCCGACGACGTCGCCGCGCACCCCGGCCACATCCCTGTCGTCCTGGCCGGCAACTGCGGGGTGACCCTCGGCGTCGTCGCCGGGCTGCGCGTCGTCGAACCCGAGCGACGCGTCGCGGTCCTGTGGTTCGACGCGCACGGGGACCTGCAGAGTCCGGCGACGTCGGCCAGCGGGTTCTTCGACGGCATGGGCTTCGCGATGATGGGCGGCCGCTGCTGGCAGTCACTCGCGGCCACCGTCCCCGGGTTCGCGCCGCTGCCCGACGAGCGTGCGGTCCTCGTGGGCGGTCACGACCTCGACGACGCCGAGCGCGAGCTCCTCGCGCGCGGCGGACCGGCCTTGCTGGGCGTCGACGACATCCGCGCGGGCCGGGTGGGCGAGGTGCTCGACCGGGTCGCCGCGCACGCCGACGCGGTGCACATCCACGTCGACCTCGACGTCCACGATCCCTCGGTCGCGCCCGCGAACTCCTACGCCGCCCCCGGAGGTCTGCTGCCCGACGAGGTCCGCGACACGGTGCGCGCCGCCGTCGCGCGGCTGCCGTTCGCCTCCGCGACCGTTGCGTCGTGGGACCCGGCCTGCGACGTCGACCACCGGATGCGCGACACGGGCCTGGCGCTCCTCGAGCTGCTGGGCGGCCTGGCCGCGGGCTGACCCGGGGCCCCGGGCTCCGTGACCGATTCGTTTCCGAACGCCCGCTCGTGATCATGCGCAGGCCACGTACGCTGCTCGACATGCGTACTCGCCGCCTCCTGCTGCCCGTGCTCGCTCTGTCCCTCGCGCTCGCAGGCTGCTCGGGTTCGGACTCCGACTCCGACGCCCGCCCGACGCCGACGGTCACCGAAGAGGCCGAGAAGAACCCCGACAAGGCGCGCACGCCGGTCGCCGACGAGCCCACGGATGAGCCGACGGTCGAGGAGACCGAGGAGCCCGAGGAGCCGCCGGCCGGCGACAGCAACGCCGTCCTCGACGCGTTCATCGCGGCCGAGCGCGCCACGATCCCGCAGATCATGGAGTCGATGGGCGACCTGTACGACGCGGTCGAGATCAACCCGGCCTACCCGAACGGGGTCGAGTACGCCTACGTGTACAGCGAGCCGCTCGACGCGGTCGCCGCGGCCGGCTACTTCGACGGGATGCTCGACACCCTGCAGACGATGTGCGACACCGCGGTGTTCCCCGCGATGGAGCGCGCCGGGATCTCCAACCCATCGATCACGTACACCTACCGCAACCCCGACGGCTCCGAGATCTGGTCGCACACCTTCACGAGCTGACCTGACGCGGAAGGCCCCGGCGGAGCCGGCGCGGGCGACTGAATAACCCGCTGCTCGCCGGGTCTGGTGCGAGGCCGTGTCCCTGCCCCACACTGTGCGCACGCGCGCCGCCGCCGAGATGGGCCGGCGCGAACCGACCGGGGGGTCGTTCCGCACGAACGGGGTTGGTCGACATGGCTCGACGCACGGCACTCATCAGGTCCCCGCGGGCGCGCGTCGCCGGCGTGCTCGGGGCCACGGTGGCTCTCGTCGCGGCGACCACGCTCGTGGCCGCTCCCGCACAGGCGGCGCCGCCCGCCGCGTGCGGCATGACGATCACCTCCAGCTACACGCTGCGCTCCGACCTGACGTGCGAGGGCACGGCCATCACCGTCGTCCTCAGCCCGGGCCAGCGGATCACGCTCGACCTCGGCGGACGCACGCTCGACGGCGACGGGACCGGCGTCGGTGTCTTCGTCAGCGCCGAGGAGGGCCGCGGGACCGTCGTCGTCCGCAACGGCCGGATCTCCGGCTTCGACGCCGGGGTCTCCGGCACCGGCGTCGCCGACCTCTCGCTGCGCGACCTCACCGTCACCGACGTGGGGGCATGGCTCGACCACGGCCTCGAGGTCCTCGCCCTGGGCGTCGACGGCTCCGCGTTCGTCGACGCCGGCAACGGCGGTGGGTTCGTCGAGTCGACGACGACCGTCCGCAAGTCCCGCTTCCTGCGGTCCGGCGTCGCCTCGCCGAGCGAGTCGTACACCTACGTCTACGACTCGACGTTCATCGAGGGTGGCGTCAGCACGGGGGACGCAGCGAACCTCGTGGCCGAGCGGAACATGTTCCGTGACTGCGACGTCGCGATCGACGTGCGCGACAGCTGGCCGTCCAGCCCGACGATCGTCCGGCACAACCGCGTCCTGGGCTGCCGCGTGGGCATGGAGCTCCAGGTCGTCCTCGCCGGCACCGGGCCCACGGCCGTGTCCGTGATCGGCAACGAGTTCCGGGGCAACACCGAGGAGGGCCTGCGCTTCGCCGTCTGGACCGACATCGGCGAGACGGTGATCACCGGCAACCGGGTCACCGGCAACGGCGGCACGGGCATCCATGGCACCAGCAGTGGTCTCATCACCCTGACCCGCACCACCGCCACCGGGAACGGCGGCCACGGCATCGACGTCTCGGGGGCCCTCGACGGGGGCGGGAACAAGGCCGGCGGCAACGCCCTGCAGCCGCAGTGCATCGGGATCGCGTGCTCCCGTTGAGCGCGTCGCTGCGCAATTGTGTGCGCACCGCCGCCCCGGCGCCGTACAGTTTCCCTGACCCCGCGCGCCGGTTCGCCCCGCGTGGGGCGATGACGGCGGGTGGACGACGACCGCAGGCCCGACGCTCGACCCCGCCAGACACCTGGCCGGGATCGCAGCCGGTGTGACCTTCCCTCAGCCCGGAGGGTCACGGCCAGACCTGACGTCCGACCAGTGCGCGCCAGCCCGCGCCGAGCGCGGGACCAGGCGCCGGGTCCGGCGTCGGCCGGGCCGGGCCGCACACCCGTCGGCGGGACCTGCCCTGCCGTACCCGCGGCACCCAGGGGCACGAAGGAGGAGACGTGGCACGAGCAGGCGGCCAGCGACGGCCCAGCCGGTCCCGCAGCGACGCGGGGGACGGCGGCGGTCAGCGCACCGTCGCGGGCGCATCGCGGCGCCGCCCCGGCCAGCGCCGCGACGAGGAGGGGATCATCCCGGTCCTCGCCGGCGTCGCGCGCGAGGTCGACAACGCCGTCCGCCGCCCGCCGACGCGCCCCGCGGTCCGCACAAAGTTCCAGGTCGTGGCCCTGCTGGTCCGCGAGGAGCGCGCCCGCGTCATGGCCGATGCCGAGCTCACGCAGGCCCGCCGCGCCGAGCAGCTGCGGCGCCTCGACGGCGTCGCGACGATGCTCGCGAAGATCGCCGCGCGCGACACGAGCCTGCTGGCCCTCCTCGCCGAGGATGCCCGCGTGTCCGACGCGGCCCGCGAGTACAAGGCGATCGTCATGCGCGCCGGCGGGCTCGAGCCACCCGAGGAGCCCGAGGCCCCGCCGCAGCCCGCCACACCCACGGCCGCGCAGGCCACCGAGAACCGTGTCGTCCCGCGGTCCGTCGTCGCGCGCCAGCTCGCCAACCCGTTCCTCGCGCCCGACTTCGAGGCCGCCGCCGCGCGCATGGCCGCGCGGGCCCGGCGCCTGGCCGGGTGGGAGCTGCTCGAGCCACTGTTCCGGTCCTTCGAGCACGCCGGCCCCGGGGCACCGGCGTGCATGCCGCTGCCCGACGGCCGCCTGGTCGCCGCCCCGCCCGGGCGCGAGCTCATGGCGCACCAGTCGCAGGTCGTCGCGGCCGCCGCGCGCGGGCACCGCACCTTCCTGCTCGCCGACGAGCCGGGCCTCGGCAAGACCGCCCAGGCCCTCCTCGCGGCGCAGGCCGCCAACGCGTTCCCGCTGCTCGTCGTCGTGCCCAACGTCGTCAAGACGAACTGGGCGCGCGAGGTCGGCATGTGGACGCCCCTGCGCCGCGCCACCGTGATCCACGGCGACGGTGACCAGGTCGACGCGTTCGCCGACGTCGTCATCGTCAACTACGAGATCCTCGACCGGCACGTCGGCTGGATGGGCGACCACGGGTTCCGCGGGATGGTCGTCGACGAGGCGCACTTCATCAAGAACAAGACGTCGCAGCGCTCGCAGAACGTCCTCGCGCTCGCCGACCGCATCCGGGCGCGCACCGCGCGACCACTGATGATGGCGCTCACGGGCACCCCGCTCATCAACGACATCGAGGACTTCCGGGCGATCTGGCAGTTCCTCGGCTGGATCGACGACAAGCAGCCGCTCGGCGCGCTCATGACGTCGTTGGAGGAGGTCGGCCTCACGCCGGCGGACCCCGGCTTCTACACGGCGGCGCGCACGTCGGTGATCGAGCAGGGCATCGTGCGGCGCCGGAAGGTAGACGTCGCCGCGGACATCCCGGCCCGGCGCGTGGCGGACCTCCCGGTCGAGCTCGACGGCGCCATCGGGCGCTCGATCCGCGCGTCCGAGGCCGCCCTCGCGCGCCGCCTCGTCCAGCGCTACCGCGCGGCCCTCGAGGCGCGCGGCGACGCGAGCCTCGTGGTCGGCCTCGACGTCGACCTCGCGCGCCGCGTCGCGGCCGCCGAGCTCAAGGACACGAGCTCGAAGACCAAGGGCGACAACGTCTTCACGATGGTCCGGCGCATCGGCCAGGCCAAGGCGGGGCTGGCCGCCGACTACGCGGCGCAGCTCGCGCGCAACGTCGGCAAGGTCGTGTTCTTCGCCAAGCACGTCGACGTCATGGACGCCGCGGAGCAGGCGTTCGCCGACGCCGGCCTGAAGTACGCGTCGATCCGCGGCGACCAGACGCCCAAGGTGCGCGAGAAGAACATCTCCGCGTTCACCACGGATCCCGAGGTGTCCATCGCCGTCTGCTCGCTGCTCGCCGCGGGCGTCGGCATCAACCTGCAGGTCGCGTCGAACCTCGTGCTCGCCGAGCTGTCCTGGACCGACGCCGAGCAGACGCAGGCGATCGACCGCGTGCACCGCATCGGGCAGTCCGAGCC
>JAEYXM010000005.1 GCA_023428465.1 Actinomycetes bacterium | reverse complement strand
GGCGTGGCCACCGCCACGCTGCCGCGCGCCTCGCTGCCCCGGCCCCGGTCCGCGTTCGAGAGCGTGTGGGCGGCCTTCTGGCGCGCCCGGCCGGACGTCCCGGTCCGCGTCGCCGTGACGGCCGCGGCGGTGGGGGTCGCCGGTGGCGTCGTCCTCGTGGGGCACCGGCCCGGCCTCGGCGCCGCACTCCTGGGCCTCGCGGTGTGGACGGCGGCCGCTCCGACGCTCGTCCGGCGCCGCGCCGTCACCGACCTCGCCCTGGCTGCGCTGTCGGTGCTGCTCGTCGGGATGGTGGCCGTGCGGGACGCGGCGTGGGTCGTCGCGATCTGCTGCGTCACCGCGGCGTTCCTCGCGGCCGTCGCGGTGACCGGCGCCCGCTCCGCGCCGGCGGTGCTGGGGAGCGTGGTGGTGTGGGGCGCGGGCGCGCTGCGCTCCTTCCCGGGCGTCGGGCGCCTGCTGCGGCTGGCCGCCCGAAGGGAGCGGTTCGCGGCGGTGGCGCGGACGGCGGCGGTGACGGTGGTGCTCCTCGTTGTCTTCGGGGCGCTGTTCTCGAGCGCGGACGTCGTGTTCGCGAGCTACCTGCCGCGCCTCGACGTCGACGCGGTTCCCGCACAGCTGGTGGTCGGCGCGGTGGTCGCGCTCGTGACGGTGACCCTCGCGCAGCTGGCGGCGGCGCCGCCCGGCTGGGCGGACCTGCGGACGACGCCGGGCCGCCCGGCCGCGCTGGGGGAGTGGGCGACGCCCCTGGTCGCGCTGGACGCGATGGTGCTCGCGTTCGTGCTCGTGCAGGTCGGTGGCCTGCTCGGCGGGCACGCGCACGTCCTGGCGGCGGCCGACCTGTCGTATGCGCAGTACGCGCGCCAGGGGTTCGGCCAGCTCGTCGCGGCGACCGTCCTGACTTTGGTCGTCGTCGGCGTGGCCGCCCGCCGGGCGCCGCGCGCCACCCCACGTGACCGCCTCGCGGCACGTGCCGTCCTGGGCGTGCTGTGCGTGGGGACCCTCGGGGTGGTGGCCTCCGCCCTGCGTCGCATGGACCTGTACGTGGAGGCGTTCGGGCTGACGCGGCTCCGGCTGCTCGTGCTGGTCGCGGAGGGGGTGCTCGGCGTCGTCCTGGTCCTCGTCGTCGTCGCGGGGGTGCGGTGGCGGGGCGCGTGGCTCCCGCGCACGCTCGCGGCGGTGGTGGGCGTCGCGGTCCTCGGTCTCGCGCTCGCGAACCCCGACGCCCTGATCCTGCGCCACAACACCACGGTGCTGCCGCTGGTCGCGGCCGACGGCGACGGCCGGATCAGCACGGACCTGGCGTACCTGCGGGGGCTGTCGGCGGACGCGGTCCCGGACGCCGTCGTCCTCGACGAGCCCCTGCGCTCGTGCGTCCTGGCACGGATCGACGTCGATGCGCCCAGCGACCCGCTGGCCTGGAACCTGGGCAGGGCGCAGGCGGCCGATGCGCTCGCGTGGCTGGGCGGGGACGTGACCTCGCCCGGGGACGCGTGCACCGGCTGAGGTCGACCGCTGCCGATCACTGCGGCCACGGTGCCACCGGCCCGGTGGCGGAGTCGCACTCGGCGGACCGGGGCAACCTTTACGCTCTCCCTGACAAACCGCTGGACGAGGTATCGCGGATGGGATCCCACACATGGCCCGAGTGACGCTCCAGACGATCGCCGAGCGCGTCGGCGTCAGCCGCATGACCGTGTCGAACGCGTTCTCGCGGCCCGACCAGCTCTCCGGCGCCCTCCGCGAACGCATCCTCGCGACGGCCGCGGAGCTGGGCTACGCGGGTCCGGACCCGGCCGGCCGGGCGCTCGCGCGCGGGTCGACGGGCGCGGTCGGCATCCTGCTGACGGACTCGATGGGCACGGCGTTCCGGGACGACGTCGCGACGACGTTCTTCGGGGCGGTCGCTGAGGAGCTCGCACCGACGGGCCTCGCGGTGACCCTCCTGCCGCTGTACGGCTCGAAGGACGCGATCCCGGCCCGCGACGTCCCGATCGACGGCGCCCTCGTCTACGCGTGCCCCGACGGCGCGGACGCGCTCGACTGGCTGGTGCGCCGCCCGATCCCGCTCGTCTTCGTCGACCGCGAGGCGACTCCGGGCTCGGCGAGCGTCACGCTCGACGACCGCGGGGGCGCCATGGCGGGCGCGCAGCACCTCGTGGATCTCGGGCACCAGCACATCGGGATTCTCACGGTCGCGTTCTCGGGCCCGCACGGTGTCGTGCCGGACGCGACCGCGTACGAGGGTGACTACATCGCCCACGAGCGCGCCCTCGGCTGGACCGAGGTGCTCGACGCCGCAGGGGTCCGCGTCACGACCGTGCAGGTCCGCGAGCACGTCGAGCAGGACGCTTATGAGGGCGCGTCCCTCCTCCTGGACGTGGAGGACCGCCCGACGGCGGTGCTCTGCTTCTCCGACCTCGTCGCGTGGGGCGTGCTGCGGGCGGCCTCCGACCTCGGCCTGCGCGTGCCGCAGGACGTCTCGGTGGTGGGGTTCGACGACGAGGCGGGCGCGGCGTACTTCGTGCCGCCGCTGACGACCGTGCGGCAGGACTTCCCGGCGCTGGGCCGCTCCGCGATCGACGCCCTGGTGCGGGCGCTCGCCGGCGAGGACGTCCCGCGCACCCTGCTCCCGGCCACGCTCGTGGTGCGCGCGAGCTCCGCGGCGCCGCGCTGACCGGCACGGTTGGCCCGGCGATGTGTGAGCGCTAACATCGGTGCCGGTGACCGGCGCCGCGGACGGGTGAGCGCCGGCCGGGCACGCCACGCCCCGGGCAGAGCAGCCCGCACGA
>JAEYXM010000294.1 GCA_023428465.1 Actinomycetes bacterium | reverse complement strand
GTCGTGGACCTGCCGGGCGACGGCGACGAGCAGGCCCTGCTCGCCGCGGCCGGGGCGCACGGTCCGGTGCGGGAGTTCGCGCTCGTGCGGCCCACCCTGGCGGACATCTTCCGGGAGGTCGTGCGATGAGCGGCATGCAGCGCGCGACGACGGCGGTCCGGGTGGTCGCCGCCCGGGAGATCGCGGTGAAGCTCCGCGACAAGGCGTTCATCCTGTCGACCGTCTTCATGCTCCTGCTGGTCACGGCGGCGACGGTGATCCCCGTCCTGATCAGCCAGCAGGTGCCCGACTTCCGGGTGGCGGTGCAGGGCGCCGTCGCCGAGGACGTCATCGCGCTCGCCGCGGACCTCGGCGAGCAGGCCGACGAGGAGAGCGCCGTCCCGCCGCCGCTCGAGCTCCTCGGCGTCGGCGGGCTGCCCGCGGCCCGGATCACCTGGGTCACGGCCGAGCCGGGCGTGGACCTCGAGCGGATGCTGCGCGACGAGGACGTGTCCGCCGCGCTCGTGGGCCGCAGCCTCGAGGACCTGCAGCTCGTGGGCCTGCAGTCGGTGCCCGAGGAGCTCGAGGTCCTCGTCGGGGCCGCCTCGGCCGAGCTGCAGGTCGCGCGTGCCGCGCAGGCTGGCGGGCTGACGCCGGAGCAGGTCACGGCGATCACGCAGCCCGCCCCGCCCGGTGTCGCGCTCCTGGACGCGCGTCCGTCGGGCACGATGCCGCCCGAGCTCCTGATCATGGTCTTCTCGTTCCTCTTCTACCTGTCCGTCCTCACGTTCGGCATGTCGATCGCGCAGTCCGTCGTGGAGGAGAAGCAGTCCCGCGTGGTGGAGCTCCTGGTCGCGGCCATGCCGGTGCGGTGGCTGCTGGCCGGCAAGGTCGTCGGCAACACGATCATGGCCGTGGGCCAGGTCGTGGTGATCGTGGGAGCGGGGCTCGTCGGCGCCGTCGTCGCCGGGCAGCGCCAGCTCGTGTCGCAGATCCTCGGCGGGTCCGGCTGGTTCATCGCGTTCTTCCTGCTGGGCTTCGTGATGCTCGCGTGCCTGTGGGCCGTGGGTGGTTCGCTCGCCTCGCGGGTCGAGGACCTGAACTCGACGACGGCGGTCATGCAGATCCTCGTGATCGTGCCGTTCTTCGCGTCGATCTTCCTGACCGAACCCGGGCCGGTGCAGCGCACGCTGTCCTACGTGCCGTTCACGGCGCCGCTGCTCATGCCCTCGCGCGTGGTGCAGGGCACCGCGGAGCCGTGGGAGCCGTGGGTGGCGGCCCTGGTGGTCGCGGTGACGGCGGTGGTGTTCGTCGTCGTCGGGGCGCGGCTGTACGCCGGCTCGGTGCTGCACACGTCGGGTCGGCTCAGGGCGGCCCAGGCCTGGAAGGGAACCGACTGACCGTGGAGCGCACGCGCGGCCCCGTGACGATCGGGACGCCGCTGACCCCGGGCGCGACACGGGTCGTCCTGCTCGGGTCGGGTGAGCTGGGCAAGGAGGTCGCGATCGAGCTCCAGCGCCTCGGCGCGGAGGTCGTCGCCGTGGACCGGTACGCGGGTGCCCCGGCGATGCAGGTCGCGCACCGCGCGCACGTCGTGGACATGCTCGACGCCGAGGCCCTGCGCGCCGTCCTGGTCGCGGAGGCGCCGCACGTCGTCGTCCCCGAGATCGAGGCGATCGCCACCGAGGTCCTCGCGGACGTCGAGGCGCACGGCGTGCGGGTCGTGCCGACCGCGCGCGCGACGCGGCTGACGATGGACCGCGAGGGTATCCGGCGGCTCGCCGCGGAGGAGCTGGGTCTGCCGACGTCGCCGTACCGGTTCGTCGACACGGAGGCTGAGCTGCGCGCCGCGGTCGACGCCGTCGGCCTGCCGTGCGTCGTCAAGCCGGTGATGTCGTCCTCGGGCAAGGGCCAGTCCGTGGTGCGCGCGCCCGACGACGTCGCCCGCGCCTGGTCGTACGCGCAGACGGGCGGCCGCGCCGCGGGCGGCGACCACGGCGTCCGCTGCATCGTGGAGGGCTTCGTCGCGTTCGACTCCGAGATCACGCTCCTGACGGTGCGCCACGTCGGCGGCACGGTGTTCTGCGACCCGATCGGGCACGTGCAGGTCGACGGGGACTACCGCGAGTCCTGGCAGCCGGCGGCGCTGCCCGATGGCGTCCTGGCGCAGGCGCAGGGTGTCGCCCGCGAGGTCACGGACGCGCTGGGCGGCTGGGGCCTGTTCGGTGTCGAGCTGTTCATCGTGGGCGACCGGGTGCTCTTCTCCGAGGTCTCCCCGCGCCCGCACGACACGGGCCTCGTGACGCTCGTGTCCCAGGACCTGTCGGAGTTCGCCCTGCACGCCCGCGCGGTCCTGGGGCTCCCGGTCGGTGAGCCCCTGCGGCTGGGCGCCGGCGTGGGCGAGGACGCCGCGGCGTCGTGCGCGGTGCTCGCCGAGGGCGACGGCGTGCCGCGCTTCAACGGGGTCGACGTCGCGCTCGCGGGCCCGACGGCGCAGCTGCGCCTCTTCGGCAAGCCGCGCGTCGCCGGGC
>JAEYXM010000291.1 GCA_023428465.1 Actinomycetes bacterium | reverse complement strand
CACGAGGACGCCGCCCGCCGCTGACGCGTTCCGCCGTCCCTCCCCTCTCTCGCGAGACCGAGGCTTTGGTGCGAGACCGGCGCGTCCAGCCGCCGGCCTCGCGCCAAGCCGCCGATCTCGCCGGACGCGGGCGGTGGTGTGCCCGCGGTCGCGCAGGACGGGAGGTGTGTGACCCGGGTCACATCGGGCCCGAGACATTGGGCCCAAAGGACCCAGGCGGCCGTGGTGTAAACGCGCTTACGTTCGAGCTGCGCGCCACAGACGTCGCGCACCCATCGAGCTCAGGGGTGACGCCGATGAGCGTTCGAACTCCGATGACCCTCGCCACGATCGAGGCCGAGCAGGGACTGCGCGCCGCGCTGGCGCTGGACCCCGCGGGGGTGGTGGCCACCGTCCGCGAGTCCGGCATGAAGGGGCGCGGCGGGGCCGGCTTCCCCACCGGTCGCAAGTGGCAGCTCGCCGCGGAGGCGGACGCACCCGACGGCGTCCGGTACGTCGTCTGCAACGCGGACGAGGGGGAGCCCGGCACGTTCAAGGACCGCGTGCTCCTCGCAGAGCTGCCGGCCCTGGTCTTCGAGGGCATGACCATCGCCGGCTACGCCATCGGCTCCCACGAGGGCATCTGCTACCTGCGCGGGGAGTACGTGTACCTGCTGGCGGACCTCGAGGCGTGCCTCGAGCGTCGACGCGCGGCCGGCCTGCTCGGGCCCGACGTCGCCGGGTCGGGCTTCGCGTTCGACATCACCATCCACCTGGGCTCGGGCGCGTACGTGTGCGGCGAGGAGACGGCGCTCATCGAGAGCCTCGAGGGTCGCCGCGGCGAGCCGCGCAACCGCCCGCCGTTCCCGGTGGTGTCCGGGTTCCACGGCGCCCCGACGGTGGTCAACAACGTCGAGACCTTCGCGTGGGCGGCGGCGATCCTGGCCAAGGGCGCCGACTGGTTCGCGCACATCGGCACCGACCGCTCGACCGGCCCCAAGCTCCTCTCGGTCTCCGGTGACGTCCAGCGTCCCGGCGTGTACGAGTTCCCCCTCGGCGTGAGCATCGCCGAGGTCCTCGCGGCGGCGGGCGCCGACGAGGCGAAGGCGGCGATCGTCGGCGGCGCGGCCGGCGTGTGCGTGCCCGCGTCGGACTTCGGCCGGGCCATCAGCTACGAAGACGTCTCCACCGGCGGCTCCGTCATCGCCATCGGCCCGTACCGCGACCTGCTCGAGGTGGCCGAGAACCTGCAGTGGTTCTTCGTCAACGAGTCGTGCGGCCAGTGCACGCCCTGCCGCGTCGGCAACGTCAAGCTCCTCGAGGGCATCTCGATGATGCGACGCGGCGAGTGCACGCTCACCCACCTCGACGACCTGATCAAGCTCGCCGGGACCATGCGGGTGGCGTCCAAGTGCGGGCTCGGCCAGGCCAGCCCGAACGTCTTCCTGTCCATCATCGAGAACTACCGGTCGGAGGTCCTCGGCCGCGTTCCCGCCCGGATCTGACGCCGCAGGAGGCCACCGTGAAGACCCAGGACCCGGCGGTCCGGGCGAAGGCGCTGCGCATCATGGCGAGCGCGACGCCCTTCGACAGCGACGAGACGGTGACCGTCACGGTCGACGGCCGGTCCGTCGACGTGCCGATGGGCGCCACGATCCTCGAGGCCGCCAAACGTGCGGGCCGGCGCATCCCCACCCTGTGCCACCACCCCGACCTGCCCGACGCCGGCGTCTGCCGCATCTGCGTCGTCGAGGTGTCCGGCCAGCGCAACCTCCAGGCGAGCTGCGCCTACCCCATCACCGCGCCGGTGGACATCCGCACCTACAGCCCGCGCGTGCGCCAGGCGCGCCGCGACATCGTCGACCTGATGCTCGCCGAGCACTGCGGCAACTGCCAGACGTGCGGCCGCAACAGCAACTGCGAGCTCCAGGACCTCGCCGCGGAGTACGGCTCGGAGACCTTCCGGTTCGGGCAGCGCACCGAGCCCACGCGGCTCTTCGACACGTTCGGTCCGTCGATCCTGCGCGACATGAACAAGTGCGTGCACTGCACGCGCTGCATCCGCACGTGCGCCGAGCTGCAGGGCGTCGGCGCCCTCGGCGTCATCGGGCGCGGCGACTCCACGACCATGTCCCCGTACCTGACCCTGCCCATCTCCGAGGTCGTCTGCGTCAACTGCGGGCAGTGCATCAACCGCTGCCCGACAGGTGCGCTGCAGGAGCGCGACAACACCGAGGACGTGTGGGCGGCGATCGAGGACCCGACCAAGCACGTCGTCATCCAGACCGCGCCCGCCCCGCGCGCCGCCATCGGCGAGGAGTTCGGCGAGGCGCCCGGCACCACGATGACGTGGCAGCTCAACACCGCGCTCAAGGAGATGGGGTTCGACAAGGTCTTCGACACCAACTTCAGCGCAGACGTCACGATCATGGAGGAGGGCACGGAGCTGCTCCTGCGTCTGTACGAGAACCTCGTGCTCGGCGACGCCACCCGGCCCGTGCCGCAGTTCACCTCCTGCAGCCCGGGCTGGATCAAGTACATCGAGCACAAGTACCCCGAGTACCTGGCGCACCTGTCCAGCTGCAAGAGCCCCCAGCAGATGTTCGGGGCGCTCATCAAGACCTGGTACGCCGAGCGGACCGGCATCGACCCCGCCGACGTCGTCTCCGTCTCCCTCATGCCGTGCACCGCGAAGAAGTTCGAGACCACGCGGCCCGAGATGACCGACAGCGGGTACGCCGACGTCGACTTCTCGCTCACCACGCGCGAGCTCGGCCGCATGATCCACGAGCACGGCATCCACCTGCCCGACCTGCCGGAGCGTGACTTCGACGACCCGTTCGGGACGGCGTCGGGCTCGGGTGTGATCTTCGGGGCGACCGGCGGCGTCATGGAGGCGGCGCTGCGAACCGTCGTCGAGCTCGTCACCGGCGGCAAGGTCGAGGACCTGTTCACGCACGCCGACGTCACACCCGTCCGCGGCTTCGCGGGCGCGCGCATGGCAGAGGTCACGCTGCCGGACGAGCTCGGCCCGGTGCCCCCGCTCCTCGCGCACCTCGTGCCCACGTGGGACTGGCTACGCGGCGTCACGCTCCGCGTCGCGGTGGTGCACGGAACCGCGAACGCAACCCGGGTGATGGACGACATCGCCGCGGGCGGTGCGTTCAGCACCTGCCACTTCATCGAGTTCATGGCGTGCCCCGGCGGGTGTCTCGGCGGCGGCGGTCAGCCGATCCCCACCGACCAGGCCATCCGGACGGCCCGCGCCGCGGCGATCTACGGCGAGGACGCGCACTACGGCGAGACGGGACGCGTCCGCAAGAGCCACGAGAACCCCGCCGTCCTGCGGCTGTACTCCGAATTCCTCACGGACGGTCCGTGCGGCCACATCAGCCACCACCTGCTGCACACCGAGTACACGGCGCGCGGGTCGTTCATCGACGCGAGCGCCGCGCGCGGACAGGAGCAGACATGCTGACCCTGCCGGCCGAGCTCGCCTCGGCGCACGCGGACGTCATCGACGCGATCGACGCGCTCGTCGCCCGGCACGGGGCCACGCGCGGTGCACTGATCCCCGTGCTGCAGGGCCTGCGTGAGCAGCGGCGCGAGATCAACGACGTCGCCATGCAGGTCGTCGCGGACCGGCTGGGGATCACCCCCGTGGACGTGCAGGGCGTGGTCACCTTCTACTCGTTCCTGCACATGGAGGCGGCGGGCAGGCACATCATCCACGTCTGCCGCACGCTCAGCTGCGAGATGGCGGGCATGCGACGCGT
>JAEYXM010000228.1 GCA_023428465.1 Actinomycetes bacterium | reverse complement strand
GACGTCGTGTGCCCGATGAGGCCGACCGGGCCGCGCTTGATCCACCCCGTCGCGTCCACGCCCGGGACGGGCTCGCCCGCGGGGTCGAGCACCCGGCCCTCGCGGTTCGGGATCACGCCGGCGACGTCGTCGAACGGTACGCCCGGCAACGGCGACCCGAAGTAGCCGACGGCGCGGTACACGGCCTGGACCGGCCAGTCGTGCGTCTGACCCGTGCCTGCGACGGAGCCGTCGCCGGTCAGCACGGTCCGCTCGGTGCGCAGCCCGGTGACGCGCTCCTCGCCCAGGATCGCCACGGGCTTGTGCAGGAAGTGCAGGGGGATCCGCCGGTGCCCCGTGAGCTCGGCGGGGTCCTTGAGCGTCCAGTCGGTGAGGGTCTTGACGACCTGCTTGGTCTGGTTCGACGAGTGGATGGCCGCCATGGAGCCCTCGTCGAAGTCGAAGTCCTCCGGGTACACGACGACGTCGACACCGGGCACATGGCCCAGCTCGCGCAGCTCGAGCGGGGAGAACTTCGCCTGGGCAGGGCCGCGGCGGGCGAAGACGTGCACGTCCGTCACCGGGCTCGACTTGAGCGTCTGGTAGACGTTCTCGGGGATCTCGGTGCGCAGGAGGTCCTCGGCGCTCTTGGCGAGGATCCGGGCGACGTCGAGCGCGACGTTGCCGGCGCCGATGACGGCGACGCTCTCGGCATCGAGCGGCCAGTCGCGCGGGACGTCGGGGTGGCCGTCGTACCAGGACACGAAGTCCGCGGCACCGTAGGAGCCGGGCAGGTCCACGCCCTGGATCGCCAGCGCGGCGTCGCGGATCGCGCCGGTCGCGACGATGACGGCGTCGTAGTGCCGGCGCAGCTCGTCGAGCGTGATGTCCGTGCCGACCTCGATGTTGCTCAGGAGGCGGATGTCGCCCCGCTCGAGGATCTTGTGCAGCGCCACGATGATCTGCTTGATCCGCGGGTGGTCGGGCGCGACGCCGTAGCGGACCAGGCCGAAGGGCGCGGGGAGTCGCTCGATCAGGTCGATGCTGACGTCCAGACCGGACTTCGACAGGATGTCCGAGGCGTAGATGCCGGCCGGGCCGGCGCCGATCACCGCCACGCGCAGCTGAGTGGTCACGAGGGTGTCAGGACCTTCCGAGGGGGTTGGGTTGGCGCGCCGCCGCGCCGAGCACCACCAAGTCTAGGCAAACCTCACCTGCACCGGACCGCACGGGGCGCCCGTGGACCGCTCCCCGCCCACGTCCCACACCGGATCTCCACATCGTGGGCGGCGGGACGAATGGTCGCGACCTGCCCGGTCGCCGAGGTCTACCGTCGCGGCGTGGACGAGACGACCGACCGGTCAGGGCTGCTGCTGGGCACTGCGGCCTACCTGGTGTGGGGGTTCTTCCCCCTGTACTTCGCGCGCCTGGCACCGACGGGCGCCGTCGAGGTCATCGCCCACCGCGTCGTGTGGTCCCTGCTGTTCTGCGTCGTGGCGCTCGCCGCGACGCGGTCCCTCGGCACGCTGCGCGCCGTCCTGCGGTCGCGGCGGATGACGGCGGGCCTCGCCGCCGCGGGCGTGCTCATCGCGACGAACTGGCTCGTGTACGTGTACGGCGTGCTCTCGGGGCACACCGTCGACGCCGCGCTGGGCTACTACATCAACCCGCTCGCCACGGTGCTGCTGGCCGTCGTCGTGCTCGGGGAGAAGCTGCGGCGCGCGCAGTGGGTGGCGCTCGGCATCGCTGCCGCGGCCGTGGTGGTCATCACCGCGGGCGTGGGCCGGTTCCCGTGGGTCGCGGTGGTCCTCGCGATCACGTTCGCGCTCTACGGGCTCGCGAAGAACCGCATCGGACGCACGGTGGGCGCCTTGACCGGGTTGACGGTCGAGACGGCGACGATCGCGCCGCTCGCGCTCGTGTTCTTCGCGTGGTCGGGCGCGCAGGGCACGCTCGACTTCGGTGCCCTGGGCGGCTGGCACACCGCGGCCCTGGTGGCGCTCGGCCCGATCACCGCCGTGCCGCTGCTGCTGTTCGGCGGTGCCGCGCGGCGGCTGCCCTTGAGCGTCATCGGCCTGCTGCAGTACCTGACGCCGACGATGCAGTTCCTCATCGCGGTGCTGGTCTTCGGCGAGGAGATGCCCGCCGCGCGCTGGTGGGGCTTCGCGCTCGTGTGGCTCGCGCTCGTGGTCATGACGACCGACGGCGTACGGGCCGGGCGTGCCCGCCAGGCGACGGTGCGTCGCGACCAGGCCGCGTCGAGCGGCCGTCAGGCGACCGTGAACCAGTAGCGCCCGAAGGCCACCCTCGCGCCGAGCGGGACCCGGGTCAGCTCGTGAGCCGGGCACTGGATGCGCGCGCCCTCCCACGACGCGACGGTCCCGTTGGTCGAGCCGCGGTCCTTGACCCACACGCCGACGTCGTCGACGCCGACCTGCAGGTGGGTCTTCGAGACCGACCTGGTCGGGTCGTCGAGCGTCAGGCGGTGCGTGGGCTCCGGCTCGCCGTCGCGGGCCATCGGGTTGCGTCCGATGAGGGCCGTCCCGGTGAGCGTGAGGCGTCGCCCGTCCCACAGGTGCAGCATCGCGGAGGGCTCGAGGCCGGTGCCGCGCGGGGTCGACTCTTCCGGCACGCCGCGGTCGGGCACCATGCGCGTGCGCTCGACGTCGCCCGGGTCCTCGTCGTCGTCCGACGACGCGTCGGCGCCCGGGGCGGGGATCGGGCGGACGGATGCGGGCACGCGGTCGACCAGCCCCGGCGACGGGGCCGACATCGTGGGCGGCGTCGTGGGCGCCGTCGTGGGCGGCGTGGCCGCGGGGCGCGAGATGCCGGGCACCGAGGAGATCAGCCCGGGGATCTCGGGCGCCGCCGGTGCGGGCGGCGCGAACGAGGCCGGCGGCAGGGGCGGCATGGGCTCGGGGACGGTCGACTCGGAGACCGGGAACGGCCGGATCGGCGGGGCAGGCGCAGGCCCGGGCACCGGCGCAGGCGAAGGCGCGGGCGGGAGCACCGGAGCGAACGGCAGCCGCGGAGCCGGCGCAGGCTCGGGCGCGGGCGAACGCCACGCCGCGGGCCCAGGCGCAGGCCCGGTCCCAGGCGGAGGCGGAGGCGGAAGCACCGGCGCAGGCGCAAGCTCCTGGGCGGGCTCCGGCACCGCGACCGGCTCGGGTTCGGGTTCCGGTTCCGGTTCCGGCTCGGGTTCCGGCTCGGGCTCCGACTCCCGCGGGGGCTCGGGCTCGGGTTCCGGCTCCGGCTCGGGCGCGGGCTCCGGCTCGGGCTCAGATTCCACGGGCGAAGGGGCGAGCTCCGGGACCGACGGAGTCGGCACCGGGTCGAACGCGGCCTCCGGAGCGGGGACGGCAACGGGCTCGGACCCCTGCTCGGGAGCCTGCTCAGGCGTCGGCACGGCCTCCGGCGTCGGCACGAACTCCGGCGTCGGCGCGGACGGAGGGGGCGGGGGCGGCGGAGGGGGCGGCGGCGGAGGGGGCGGCGGAAGTGGCGCGCCCGTCTGACCCCGCGGCGCGGCCGAGGGCTCGGGCGTCGGGGCAGCAGCCGGGGCCACGGCGGGCGGAGGGGGCGGT
>JAEYXM010000223.1 GCA_023428465.1 Actinomycetes bacterium | reverse complement strand
TGCGTTGGCAGCCGACCCGCGGCCCTCACCCCACCGGGGTGACGTCGACCACGCCGTCCGGAGAGATGGCGGCGAGGTCGAGACCGTCCCCGAGGTGCGCGCCACCGCGGTAGCGCGCACCCGGGTGGTTCTCCGGCAGACGGGCCCGGCCCGCGCCGAAGAGTCGCTCGCGGAGCGTCCCGTCCTCGTAGGAGGTGCGGTAGAGCCCGCGCTTCTGCAGCTCGGGGACGACAAGCTCGATGAAGTCCTCCGCCGTGCCCGGCGTGAGGAACTGGCGCAGGTTGAACCCGTCGAGCCCGGTCTGCTCGACCCAGCTCTCGATGCGGTCCGCCACCTCGCCCGGGGTGCCGATCGCGACGAACGGCGGCCGGTCGAAGCGGGTGACCTCGCGCAGGGCGTCCCCGACGGTCCCGTCGACCCGGTAGAACCAGGTCCGGTTGCGGTGGTCGCGACCGGCCCTGAGCTCGGCCTCGACCACGTCGGTCATGAGCATGTCCTTCGGGTACGCGGCGAGGTCGATGCCGCCCCCACCCGCGTGCGCGAGGTAGCCCTCGGCACGCGAGAGCTGCGCGTACTCGTCGGCCTTGCGCTGCGCCTCGGAGGTGGTCCGCCCGACGATGATCACCGCCATCGCGTACGACCGGACGGCGTCGGGCCCGCGGCCGTTCGCCTCCGCCCGGCGCCGCACGTCCTGCACGACGTCGCGGTACCCCGCCAGGTCGTTCGCCCCCACGAAGATGGCCTCGGCGTGCCGGGCGCCGAAGGCCCGCCCGGCGGCCGACGAGCCCGCCTGGAAGAGCACCGGGGTGCGCTGCGGCGACGGCTGGGACAGGTGCGGGCCGGCGACGGAGTGCCGCGCCCCGACGTGGTCGATGTACCGGACCTTGGTCGGGTCCGTGTAGACGTGACCGTCGCGGTCCTGCACGACGGCGTCGTCGTCCCACGAGCCCTCCCACAGCTTGTAGAGGACGTCCAGGTACTCCTCCGCGTAGGCGTACCTCGTGTCGTGCTCGATCTGGTCGGCGAGCCCGAAGTTGCGGGCCGCGTTCGGCAGGTACGAGGTCACGATGTTCCAGGCGAAGCGCCCCCGGCTCAGGTGGTCCAGGGTGCTCGCCCGGCGGGCGAACGCGAACGGGGGCTCATACGTGGTCGAGAACGTGGCGGCCAGGCCGAGGTGCTTGGTCACGGCCGCCATGGCCGGGAGGATCACCAGCGGGTCGTTGTTCGGGATCTGCACCGACTCGCGCAGCGCCGTCTCGGGCCCCGCCCGGTAGCCGTCGTAGGTCCCGATGACGTCAGCGAGGAAGACGGCGTCGAACAGGCCCTCCTCCAGGAGCTTGGCTTCTGAGGTCCAGAAGTCGATGTCGTTGAAGCGGTGGCGCGTGTTGTCCGGGTGGACCCACAGCCCGTGCGAGATGTGGCCGACGCAGGCCATCTCGAACAGGTTGAAGGAGATCGGGCGCGGTTCGCGGCGGGTCATGGGCGTCCTCCTGTGGTGGCGGTGGCGGTGGCGGTGGTAGCGGCGGTGGTCAGGCTGGGCAGCGCCTCGAGCAGGCGCCGGGTGTACTCGTGCTGGGGGTCGGCCAGGACGGTCTGCGCGTTGCCGCTCTCCACGACGCGCCCCCCGGTCATGACCAGGACGTCGTGGCTCATGTGCCTGATGACGCCGAGGTCGTGGGAGATGAACAGGTACGTCAGCCCGAGGGCGTCCTGCAGGTCGGTGAGCAGGTCGAGGACCTGTGCCTGGACGGAGACATCCAGTGCGGAGACGGGCTCGTCCAGGACGACGACGTCGGGTTGCGGCGCCAGTGCGCGGGCGATCGCGACCCGCTGCCGCTGCCCGCCGGACAGGCTGAGCGGGCGGCGGTCGAGGTGCTCCGCCCCGAGCCCGACGAGCCCGAGGAGCTCGAGCGAGCGCTCCCGGGTGCGGGCGCCGCCGTCGGGACCGGTCCGTAGGGCATCGGCGAGGATCCGGCCGACCGTCCACCGAGGGTCGAACGAGCTGAGCGGGTCCTGGTACACGACGCCGACGCGTGGCCGCAGCGGTGCGCGCTGCGCCGTCGTGAGCGCCGACCAGGGGCCACCGTCGAGGAGCACCTCGCCCTCGTCGGGTGCGAGCATCGCGAGCGCCATCCGGGCCGTGGTCGTCTTGCCGGACCCGGACTCCCCGACGACGCCGAGGGTGGTGCCGCGGCGCAGGGCGAAGGAGACGTCGTCGACGACGGTGCGACGCACGCCGTCGGGCGCCCGGAAGTGCTTGACCAGGGAGCGCGCCTCGAGGACCGGCGTCGGTTCCCCGCCGTCGGTCCGGTCCTGCTCGCCGACCTGCGTCCGGGCCCGCACGACCCGGCCGACGCCGACGGCCGGGATGGCCGGCGGCGCGCCGGTCAGGCGGGTGCCGCGCGTGCGGCCCGACGGCACCGCGGCCACGAGCGCCCGGGTGTACGGGTGGCGCGGGTCCCGCAAGACCTGCGCCGTGCGCCCGGCTTCGACGATGCGCCCGTCCTTCATGACGCAGACCTCGTCGGCGATACTCGCCACGACGGCCAGGTCGTGACTGATGAGGAGCACCGCCTGACCCCGCGCCTTCGACTCGGCGAGGAGCTCCAGCACCTGCGCCTGGACGGTCACGTCGAGGGCCGTGGTCGGCTCGTCCGCCACGAGCAGCCGGGGCTCGGGGGCCAGCGCGGACGCGATGAGCGCGCGCTGGCGCAGCCCGCCGGACAGCTCGTACGGCCGCTGCCGCGCACGCAGCGCGGGCTCAGGGACGCCGACCTCCGCCAGGGCCTCGAGCACCCGCCGCTCGCGCTCCTCGCGCGAGGTCCGCCGGTGCAGGCGCAGGGACTCCCCGACCTCGGCTCCGACGGTGCGCAGCTGGTCGAGGGAGACGAGCGCGTCCTGCAGGACGAGCCCGACCTCCCTCCCGCGCACGGCCCGCCACCCGCGCCCCCGCACCCGGGTGAGGTCCCGGCCGCCGAGCTCGAGCCGGTCCGCCTGGACGCGTGCGCCGGGGCCGGTCAGGCCCACGAGCGTGCGCGCGGTCACGGACTTGCCCGAGCCCGACTCCCCGACGATCGCGAGGCATCGCCCGGCCTCGAGCGCGAACGAGACACCGTGGACGACCGGCGTCGTCCGGCCCCGTCGCTCGAAGGAGACCCGGAGGTTCTCCACCCGCAGCAGCGCTGCGGGCACCCCCGCCTCGACCGTGGCCACGTCATCTGGCGCCACCGCCGTCAGGGACGTCTTCGTCATCACACGCTCCCTTCGAGCCGCTTCTGGATGGCCCGTCCGAGCGCCGTGACGGCGACGGCGAGCACGACGATCGCAAGCCCGGGCATGACCTCCAGCCACCAGGCGACGGTCACGTACATGCGCCCGGCCTCGAGCAGGGCGCCCCACTCCGGCGACGGCGGGGCGACGCCCATGCCGAGGAACGCCAGTCCGGACGCCCAGACGATGGACTGCCCGATGCCGAGGGTCGCGACGGCGACGAGCGGCCGCAGGGCGTTGGGCAGCACGTGGCGCCGGACGACGTCCCGGTACGGGTGACCGAGCGCGCGCGCGGCCTCCACGTAGGCCTCCCCGCGCACCGCGCGCACCTGGCCGCGGATCATCCGCGCGTACCCGGGCGCGGAGCCGATGCCGACGGCGAGGACCAGCGTCGTGACCGACGGGCCGCGCACGGCCACCAGGAGGAGGGCCAGGAGCATCGTCGGGAAGGCGAACGCGACCTCGAGCGCCGAGCCGACGACCCGGTCCACGACGCGCCCGCCGAGCCCTGCGGCGAAGCCCAGGATCGTCGCGATCGTCATGGCGACCGCCGTCGAGCCGAGCCCGAGCAGCAGCGAGTGCCGGGCCCCGTGCACGATGCGCGTGAGCAGGTCCCGCCCCGACTGGTCGGTGCCGAACGGGTGCTCCCACGACGGCGGCGACAGGGCTGCGCCCAGGTCGATCGCCGTGGGGTCGCCCGGGGCGAGGACCGACGGCGCGACGGCCGCCAGCAGGAACACGCCCACGACTGCCGAGGGGACCGCGAACCCGGCGACGGGCGCGACGCGTCCGCCGAACGGGGCGCGGAGGCTGACGGCGCGGCGGCGCGGGCCCGCGCTCGGTCCGGAGCCCGGTCCGGAGCCCCGTCCGGCGACGGGCCGGGTGTCCGGCGGGGTGGTCTGCGTGGCGGCGCTCATGCCCGCCTCCTCGGGTCGACCAGGGCGTGGGCCACGTCGACGAGGACGTTCGCCACCACGTACACCGCCGCGACGAGCATGACGACGCCGACGACGACGGGCAGGTCCCGTGACTCGACGGCCGTGACGAGCACCTGGCCGAGGCCCGGGCGCGAGAACACCGACTCGACGATCACCGCACCCGACAGGAGTGCGCCGACCGCCCACCCGGACAGGCTGATCGCCGGCAGGACGGCGTGCCGCAGCACGTGCCGCAGCCGCACGCCCGCCTCGCTGCCGCCGCGCGACCGCGCCGTGGTGACGAACGGCGCCGCGAGCGCGCGGTCGAACTCGTCACGCATGGACTGGCCCAGGAATCCCGCGAGCGGGACGGCGAGGGTCACGACCGGGAGCACCGTGGCCGCCAGGTCCGTCCCGCCGATGACCGGGAACCAGCGCAGGTTGACCGCGAAGACGACGAGGAGGATGACCCCCAGCCAGTAGTGCGGGATGCTCGCCGCGAGCGCCTCGAGGCCCGAGCCGGTCGCGGCGACGGGGCGCGGCCGGCCGGCCGTGAGCACCACCGTGACCACGGCGATGACCCAGGCCAGGACGAGCGCGCCGACCGCGAGCTGCACGGTGGGCCACGCCTGTCCCCCGATGATCTCGGTGACCGGCGCGTGCTTGGTGTAGGAGGTCCCGAGGTCCCCGCGGGCCAGGTCGGCGACGAACCTGCCGTACTGGACGATCAGTGGGTCGTCGAAGCCGTAGGCCTCGTTGATCGGCGCGAGCTCGGCCGGCGTGCGCTCGATCGCCTCGCCCGACTGCAGGTTGAGCAGCAGGGCCGCCCGGTCCCCGGGCAGCAGCGCCTGGGCGCCGAAGACCGCGGTCGCGGCGCCGGCGAGGACGAGGACGGCCGACCCCACGCGTGCACCCACCCCCCGGACGGCGGTCGGGACCGCCGTCCGGGGAGCGGTCAGCGTCGCCGCGCTCATTGCGCGAACCACGCGTCGTGGTAGACCGGCTCGCCCTGGGACTGCTCGAGCCAGACGTCGCGTAGGGCCGGGTCGATCGCCAGCGAGGTGGTCTGTGTGTACAGACCGACGCTGACGGCCTCGTCGCTGAGGATCTGCTGCGCCTGGCCGTAGAGGCGGTCCTGCTCCGCGCGGTCCAGCGTGGAGTTGGCCGCGAGGATGAGCTGTTCGACCTCGGGGTTGTTGTAGAAGCTCGAGTTGGAGAAGTTCGGGCTCTCCTCGAGGTGCTGACGGAAGGTGATGTAGAGGATCCCCGCCGTCGGGCTCGTCCAGTAGCCGGGCTTGGCGTCGTAGCTGTCCGGGCTCGAGAACGCACCGGAGAACAGCTCGTCGCGGGTCGCGGGCACCAGGATCACGTCGAACCCGGTCGCGCGCGCCTGCTCCTGGATGTTCTGGAGCACGGTGGCGCCCTCGGGCGTGATCATCGTGCCCGCGCCGTAGACGATCCGGACCTGGAGCGGGACGCCGTCCTTGCTGCGGACGCCGTCGTCGTCGATCTCCGTCCACCCCGCGTCGTCGAGCAGCTCGTTCGCACGGTCCGGGTCGTACGGGTAGTCGTCGGCGGCCTCGGCGGCGTAGCCGGGCGTGCTCTGGCTCACCGTGCCGTTGCCCTCGAACGGCACGACGCCGGTGAAGGCGCTCTCGACGGCGGCCTGGCGGTCCGTGGCGAAGGCGAACGCCTGGCGGACGCGGACGTCCTCGAAGGGCCCCGCCACCGTGTTCAGGCCGAGCGCGACCGGCCGGCCGGGCGTGATGTACAGCTGGGTCTCGAACTCGCTCTCGGCCAGGGCCCACTGGTTGGACGGCACGTCGTAGACGACGTCCGCCTCACCGGTCGTGAGCGCACCGAAGCGGGCGACGGGGTCGGGCACGATGCGCCACTCGATGCCGTCGACGTACGCGGGGCCCTGGTGCAGGGCGTTCGCGGGCGCCGAGGTGTAGTCGGGGTTGCGCTCGAACCGGATGACGCTGCCGCGCTCCCAGCCGGCGACCACGAAAGGTCCGCTACCGATGGGCTCCTCGCAGCTGGCCTGCGCACCCCGTTCGAGCCCGGTGGGCGACTGGATGCCGAAGTAGGCCTGCGACAGGACCGGCAGCAGCGCCGAGTAGGGCGCGCTCAGCGTGAGCTCGAAGGTCAGCGGGTCGACGGCTCGGCTGGAGGCGTAGTAGTCGGCGAGGTACGCCGCGACCGTGCTGTTGCCACCCTCGTTCAGCCAGTACTCGAAGTTGTCGACGACGGCCTGCGCATCCAGGGGCGTGCCGTCGGT
Organism: Actinomycetes bacterium; assembly: GCA_023428465.1. Classification (GTDB taxonomy): domain Bacteria; phylum Actinomycetota; class Actinomycetes; order Actinomycetales; family Cellulomonadaceae; genus Actinotalea. The sequence continues at coordinate 1,507 of JAEYXM010000223.1, read as the reverse complement.
GAACGAGACCCCCTCTTTGAGGGTGAAGGTCCACACGAGCTGGTCGTCCGACACGGACCAGTCGGTCGCGAGCCAGGGCACGACCTCGCCGCCCTCACCGGCCGAGACGAGAGAGTCGAGGACCTGCCGCGACAGGTAGGCCTGCTGGATCCAGCCGCCGAAGATGCACGGCGGCTCCTGGACGTGGGCGTGCACGATCGTGCCGCCGGGGGTCGGCCCTGCGCTCGTCTCGGGCTGTGGGCCCGCCGACGCCGTGCTGCAGGCCGCGAGGGTGGCGGGCAGGCCGAGGGCGACGAGCACGGCGAGGCCGCGCGTCGCGCCGGTGGCCCTGCGCCCATGGGACAGGCGTGGCCGGGTGGGGACGTGGGAGGACATACTTCTCCTTGCGTGATAGGGCGCGGCCCTTCGGGGTCGCGTGTGCGTGGACCACCGGCGGTGACCGGTGGGTTCCGGCGCCGGGCGGACTGCCAGGTCCGCCCGGCGCCTCTCACGAGGCGGTCAGCCCGCGGGCGCCACCGCCCCCGCGGCGGTGAGCTGCGCGGCCGGCTCGTCGCGGGCGTCGTCGGGCGGCGTGGCCGTCGGCCTCGCCTCCAGCGCGGCGACGGCGGCGACGGTCAGCAGCGCCACCACGGTGAAGATCGCCAGGCCCGAGACACCGTGGGAATGCGTCCAGGTCCAGCTGGCCGCGGCGAGCGCGGCCACACCCGCCGCACTGACGAGCGCGGCGCCCGCGAACCTGCGGCGGGCCGGCACACGCGTGACCGCGCTGCCGCCCCCGGCCTGCGTGAGCGTGACCGCGACGAGTGTGACGAGGTTCGCGCTCATGCCGATCCACACGGGGTGGATGCCCTGGAAGAAGCCGGACGGCGCCCAGTCGCCGAGGTGGTACCACGTCAGGCCCGTGACGAACCCGACGCTGAGCGCCGCGTAGGCGGCGGTCCGCGTCGCCAGCGGCCAGAAGAGGGCGGCGACGACCGGGGCGAGCGTCGACCCGTTGCGCAGCGTCCACGCCAGGACGTTCCACCACGCCGACTGCTCGGTGCGCAGGAACCCGAAGACGACCATCAACACCGTCAGCGCCACGAGCGCCCAGCGGGTCCACCGGACGAGCTGGGCGTCGGTGGCGTCGGGCCGGATCGCCCGGCCGACGTCCCGACCCAGACTGGTCGCCCCCGAGAGCTGGCAGGGCGCTCCCCAGCCGAGCGCGCACGCCCAGATGCCGAGCAGGAAGAGGCCGGCCACGGGCGCGGGCACGACCTCCGCCACGTAGACCGGCACAGCGACGAGGCCGAGCCGCTCCCCCGGGACGACGACGGCCGCCGCGACGCCGAGCACGACCCCGAGCACGATGAACGGCACACCGAACCCGGCGGCGGTGATCATGCCGCGCCGCCCGCCCTCGGCGGTGCGGCACGACAGCGCCATCTGGAAGGCGGCCTGGGCCAGGATGACGTTGACGAGGAAGGTCCCGAACCACGCGATGATGAGCGGGCTCCCGACACCGACC
>JAEYXM010000211.1 GCA_023428465.1 Actinomycetes bacterium | reverse complement strand
GGAGGATTCGCCTAGTGGCCTATGGCGCACGCTTGGAAAGCGTGTTGGGGTAACACCCTCGGGGGTTCGAATCCCCCATCCTCCGCCGGATGAAGGGCCCGTGACCTGCAGGGATGTGGGTGGCGGGCCCTTCGTCGTCGGCCGGTGAAGGCGGGTGGTCGGGCGGCGGTAGCAGTTCTGGCAGCAGTTCGGGTCTGCGAACGTCACGTCAGTCGACGAACTGCCACTCACGCGGTGCCTTGGAACTCGACCCGCGAAGCTGCGGTCAGGATCGAGGCGCCACTCGGGGACCGCTCTCCGCGCGCACTCGGGTGCCTCCCGGCGTCCGCGACTCAGCGCCGAAGACCGCGCCGTTGTCCACGCGGAACACGGCCGGGCGGGGTGTTCAACCCACCACCAGCCACCGAGGAGCGTCCACCGGACACGAAGACGGGATGGACAGGTCCGAACGCACATCGCCGGCGAGTCCCCCGCCGAACCCGACGTCCACACCAACCTCTAGGCGCCCCTGCCCAGTTGTGAGCGCCCCGCCCTCCCAGGTGGCTGAAGCCTCCGAGAACACAGGCACGACCAACTCACCTGAGCCCCGATTAACCAGGAGACAGCCGTCGATGAGTTCAAGCGTGCCGATGAGCAGCGCATCCGCGGACACGCGAACGCCCGGCGGGTAGAAGCTCACGGGGGAGGCTTCGGTGGCGGTGCCTTCGCCTTCACCTGCGGGCGGGATCGGACCCTGCAGGCCGGCACCGCCGGGCCAGACGGCCGCTACCGTAGCGACGGTAACCAGCGCGACGATGGCGAAGGTGCCTGCGGCGCGACGTCGACGGTGCCGCGCCGAGCGCGCTACCTCGCTCACCGCCGGCAGACGCCCAGCGGCGGCCGCCTCAGTGGACAACTCACTGAGGGCTCTGTTCAGGGTCTCGTGCGGCATCGTTCACCTACCTTTCAGAACGACCGCCGTGTCGTCGACGGACGGCGGATCGTCACCGTTGAAGCTGAAAGACCCGGCCATGCGCTGGGTCGCGAGGCTCAGGTACCGCTTCACAGTGCCTTCCCCTATGCCGACGCGATCAGCGATCTCGTGCACCTGGAGGTCATCGAAGAAGCGGAGCACCATGCAGGCCCGTTGGCGGGGAGGCAGATCCCGGACTGCTGTCAGCACGTCGACACGTGTGGGGACAAACTCCTCTGGCCCTCGCTGGTGACCCCGCTCGCGGCCAACCAAGGCGGTGATCGCTTCGAAGCGCCTTCTACGGCGGGACCGGTCGATGTACAGAGTCAGGATGGCCCGCCGCACGTAGGCCTCCAGGGCGGCCGGTGCGACTTTCCTTGAGCTCGCGAACACCTTGACGAGCGCGTCCTGCAACAGATCCTCGGCCTCCGGGAGATCCAGAGTGAGCAGGTACGAGTAGCCAAGGAGCGCCCGCCCACGCTGAAGGACCAAGTCGCCCAGCACCTCGGCGGAGGTGCGGGTCATCCGGTCTGCCATCGATGCCCCCTCCCGTCCGTCCCTGCCCGTTCACAAGCCAAGACGCTCAAGGCAGCGAGATCGTTGCACGCCCTCTCTCTTCAGAAGGCGCGACGTGAAGACCCGCCGGGGACGAGGACGCCAATGGTCACCGACTGAGCCCCGCTCTCTGCACTCGGGTGCCACGTGCCCGGCCTTTTCGAGTCCCGGCCGCAGGGCGGAAGTCCGATGCTGGCTCGCTCGCAGGCTTGGCCCGCTGACGTCGGCGAATCCGGGTTGCGACGGCGTCGATGAGGACGGTGGCCGGCTCCGTGATCGCCGTTGGCACGCCAAGCAGCACCGCCAGGCGGTGGACAAGCCACTCCGACCAGTCCTCACCGCGAGTCTCTCCGCCGACGACGCGGCAGAGCTTCACGAGCCAGTGACCGTCTTGGACGTCGATCCAGAACTTGTCCTTGGTGCCCATGGGTTCGTCGTCGCTCTGGTCACGAGCGTCGACTTCCAAGGGAAGCCAGGCATCGCGACCCCGCGCGCCCATAGCTCTCCTCCTGCTCGCACCTCTGACAGTCACGGGGAGCGTACCGATCGACCTCCAGCACGCCCCTCCGTTAGGGAGGGGCTCGCACGTCACCCCAGAGCAGCTCGCCCATCCGGCGGTTCGCCTCCTCGACGAGTTCCGGCACGACGTGCTGGTAGCGCGTCGTCATCGCCGGCGACGTCCAGCCGAACATGCTCATGACGACGCGCTGGTCGACGCCCTGGACCAGCAGCAGCGTCGCCGCCGTGTGCCGCGCGTCGTGCAGCCGGGCGGGCCGGATGCCGAGGCCCTCGAGGAACGCCGTCCAGTGCAGCGAGTGGTCGCGCGGCGCGACCGGACGGCCGGTCACCGTCGTGAACACCAGCCCGCAGTCGCGCCAGAGCGTCCCGGCGTGAATGCGCGCCTCGCGCTGGCGTCGCCGGTGCTGCCGCAGCGCGACGAGCAGCGGCTCGGGCAGGGGCAGCGCCCGACGTGACTGCTTCGTCTTGAGTTCGGCCAGCACCAGCCCGCCGTCCCGACGCTGCGGACACTGCGACGGCTTCTCGGCGCAGCGGTCCGGGTCGGCGCAGCCGTGTCGCCAGTTCCGACGCTCGAGCTGCCGCCGCACCTGCAGCCGCCCGGCCTCCAGGTCGACGTCCGCCCACGACAGCCCTAGCACCTCGCCGCGCCGCAGACCGAGCGAGATCGCGAGCATGAACGCGACGCCGTTCGGCTCGTTCTCCGCGGCGGCGAGGATGCGTCGCGCCTCGTCGACCGTCAGCGGCT
>JAEYXM010000208.1 GCA_023428465.1 Actinomycetes bacterium | reverse complement strand
GCGCCGGCTGCCGCAGTGACGCGGCGCCTCGTGTTGTGCATTACATCCTCCACATCGTCGTGGTTCTCCCCCCCGGGCCGGTCACGGCGGTTGCCCGACCGACGGGTGCATCCCCATGCAAGCGCTTGCAGCACATGTCGGCAAGAAGGACGGGCGTCATGGCGGTCCCAAAGTGGTCACAATTGCGCAACAACGGTGGTCTTTACCGAGAACGCCACCGCCAGGCATTGCGTCCGCAGGGCGAGCCCTGCCGACGTCGACGTCAGCGCGGCGCGGGACCCGTGGAGAACCGCTCGACCAGCACCGTCGGGTAGACGAGCTCCGGGGGCGGGACGGCGCCCGCGATCATGTCCAGCACGAGCTGCGCCGCCGCCGCGCCCTGCTCGTTCGCGGGCTGCGCCATCGTCGTCAGGCCGACGAGCTCGCCCAGGTCGTGCCCGTCGATACCGATCACCGAGACGTCCTGCGGCACCCGGCGCCCGGCGTCGCGCAGCGCGATCATCGCGCCCATCGCCATCTCGTCCGACGCAGCGAAGATCGCCGTCACGCCCGGGACCCGCGCGAGCAGCTCAGCCGTCGACGCGCGCCCGCCCACCAGGTCGAAGTGGCCGTGGCCCTCGAGCGCCAGGTCGGCCTCCAGACCGGCCTCCTCCATCGCGATCCGCCAGCCCGCCGCGCGCTCCACCGGCGGGGACCAGGGCGCGACGTCGTCGGGCGAGCCCGTGATGTGGGCGATCCGGGTGTGGCCCAGGTTCACCAGGTGCCGCGTGGCCGCGATCGCCGTCGCGCGGTCGTCGAGCCGGACCGTCACCTGGCCGTACCCGCCCCACCCGATGCACACGATCGGCTGGCCCAGGTCGACCAGGCTCTCGAGCTCCGTCGGCGCCAGCGGGAAGCCGACGACGAGGATGCCGTCGACGCGCCGCCGCAGGACGCTCGGGTCCACCGGTGGCCGCTCGCCGCCCGGCCGGATGTCGGAGGTGTAGAGCAGCACGTCGAACCCGTGCCGGCGGAGCATGCGCTCGGCGCCCTCGATGACATTCGCGAAGAACCAGCGGTTGATCCACGGGCTGATGAGACCGATGGTCCGCGTGCGCCCCGACGCGAGGCTCGCGGCCGACGGCGACGCGACGTACCCGAGCTCGGCCGCGACCGTCCGGACGCGCGCCCGCGTCGCGGCGCTGACGTTCGGCAGGCCGCGCAGCGCCCGCGAGACAGTGGCCGTGGACACCCCTGCGACCCGGGCGACGTCATCGATGCCTGGGGCCATGGCCGCCGATTGTGCCCCTGCCGACCGCGGGCGGTCCACCGGCGTGCTCAGGAGGAACCGTCCTGCACCATGATCGCAACGAAGTTAGGCTTGCCTATGAAGGGCGTTCGCGTGCGCTGTCCTGCGGGCGTCCCGTGTGCCCGTCCGCCGGGCGCGAAAGCGCCCGTTCCCCGGGCCACGACCGCGCCCGTCCGCCGGGCGTGAAAGCGCCCGCCCACCCCGCCCCGGAGGTCCCGTGCCCACCACGACGAACGGCATGACGTCACCCGGCTCGGCGGCGCCGGACGCAGGAGGCAAGGTCACGCACCCGCTCGTCGCCCGCCGCCTCGCGGTGGCCGACGTCGCCGACCTGGGCGCGGGCCTGCGGCGCATCACGCTCGACGGGCCCGACGTCGCCGGCCTCGTCTCGCTCGGCGTCACCGACCACGTGAAGCTCTTCGTCCCCGCGCGGCCCGGCGCCGACGTCGTGCACCCGCGCGTCGTCGACGGTGCCTGGCTGGACAAGCGCGACCCGGCGCTGACCTACCGCGAGATGACGGTCCGCACGCACGTCGAGGGTGGGCCGCTCGTGCTCGAGATCGTGGCCGGCGACCACGGCCCGGCCTCGCGCTGGGCCGCACAGGCGCAGGTGGGCCAGGAGGTCGGTGTGCTGGGGCCGAAGAGCTCCGCGCTGCGGCCCCTCGACCGCCCGCGGTACGTGCTCGCCGTCGATGCGACCGGTCTGCCCGCCGTCCGCAACTGGCTCGACCGCCTGCCGGCATCGGCGCACGTGACGGTCCTCGTCGGGGTGGGCTCGGCGACGGGGGCCGACCTGCCCCTGCCCGCGCGAGCCGGTCTCGACGTCGTCCAGCTCGCGCCGACCGACGACGGTGCCCTCGCGACCGCAGTCGAGCGGCTCCTCGCGACGCCGCCGGTCGCAGCGGCGGACGTGACGCCGACCGACGCCGGGGTCCCGACGCCGTCGGTCGAGTCAGCGGACGTGACGCCGTCGGTCGAGCGGCTCCTCCCGACGCCGTCGGCCGCAGCGGCGGACGGTGGGACCACCGGCACGGGGACGTTCTGGTGGGCGGCGGCGGAGGCCGCCCAGATCCGCCGGATCCGCGCGGCGCTGGTCGCGGCCGGTGTCCCGCGCGACTCCTGGGCCATGACGGCGTACTGGCGTCGCGGCGTCGCGCACTTCGACCACAAGTCCCCGGACGCCTGACCCGCACCCGCCGGGCACGGCACCCCCGCCTCCACCTCGACCCCAAGTCCCCGGACGCCTGACCCTCTCCCGCTGGCCCACGGCACCCCGCGTCCCAGCGCATCTCAGCCACACCCCGCCACCGGCTCACCCCTCCCTCCCGAACACGCTGTAGCGACAGCGTCGGATAGCGACGGTTTCGCTACACCCAGGCGGACGGCAACCCAGGGTGGGCGTTGGCGGCGGCAGGCGGGGGGCCGCCTCGGGGCCTGGCCCGGCCGGCTGTAGCGAAAGCGTCGGATAGCGACGGCTTCGCTACAGCCAGCCGGGCGGCAACCCAGGGCGAGGCCCGGCCGCCGCGGTGGTGGGGTCGAGGCGGCGGGGCGTAGAGATCGGGCCTGTGGAGAACACCGACACGCGGGCCGACGGCACCAGGCTCGACTCGTGCGCGCCAACCCCGACCTCCTCAGCTCGACGGCCCGCGTCCATGACGGCGTCCTCACCACGGCCCAGCTGCTCGGGCTCGGGCTCGACCCCACGTGGGTCCGGCGCCAGGTCGACGCCGGTCGGTGGCAGCGGCTGCACCGCGGGGTCCTCTACACCTACTCGGGCCCGGTGCCGTGGCGATCACGCGCCCTCGCGGCCGTCAGGTACGCCGGCCCCGGCGCCGCCCTCAGCCACGACGCCGCCGCACGACTTCTCGGGATGACGGGGCGGGAGCCCGAGGTGGTCGACGTCAGCATCCCGGCGTCGCGTCGCGTCCGGCCCACCGAGGGCGTCCGGATCCACACCCGGGCGTCGATGCCTGCCACCCGTGGGTGGCTCCCGGCCGTCGTTGCGCCGGAGACGACCGTCGACCTCGTGGCACAGGCAAGGACGGTCGACGACGCCGTCTCCTGGATCTGCGCGGCGGTGCGCACGGGGGTCCCACCCGCAGCCATCGCGGCCGCAGCCCGGCGTCGCAGTCGCGTGCCCCGCCGGGCGCTCCTCGACGAGCTGATCGCGGACGTCGCCGACGGCGTCGAGTCACCGCTCGAACGCCGGTACCACCACGACGTCGAGCGCCGGCACGCCCTCCCACGCGCCGTCCTGCAGGTGCGCCGCCGGGTCGACGGCCGGTGGACCCGCGCAGACCGCCGGTACGAGCGCTTCGCCGTCAGCATCGAGCTCGACGGGTGGCTCGGCCATCCGGGCGGCCGGACCGATGCGGACGCGTGGCGCGACAACGCGGTCCTCCTGGAGCGCGGGGACCTCACCCTGCGGTACCGCTGGCGCCACGTCCTCGTGACCCCCTGCGCCTGCGCGCGCCAGGTCGCCTCGGCGCTGCGTCGCGGTGGCTGGCGAGGATCTCCCCAGCCCTGCGGCCCCACGTGCACCGCGACGTGACCCGCGGCCGGCCGGCTCGCGCCAGTGCGCCCACTCCCCACCGGCTCTCGCTGTAGCGAAACCGTCGGATGGCGCCGGTTTCGCTACAGCGGACGCCGGCGGCGGGGCCCCGGGGGGAGGGGGGAGGGGGGAGAGGAGGGCTGGGGGGGTGGGGGTGGGGGTGGGGAGGGGTGGGATCGGCGACGCCGGGGCGGCTCGCGCGGCGTGGGTCAGGGCAGGAGGGACTCCAGGATCGTCGCCGCGCCGTCGGCGTCGACGTGAGGGGCGACCTCGTCCGCGGCGGCCTGCACCACGGCGTCGGAGTTGCCCATAGCGACGCCGCGGGCTGCCCACGCGAGCATCTCGAGGTCGTTGCGGCCGTCGCCGATCGCGACCGTCCGCTCCGGGCGCACGCCAAGACCCTGCCGGACCTCCTCGAGACCCGTGGCCTTCGTGACGCCCTTCGGGTTGAGGTCCAGCCACGCGACCCAGCCCACGGAGTACGACACCTCGTGCAGGCCGATGCGCTCGACGAGGGCATGGAAGTCGTCCTGCGTGTGCTCGGGGCTGCGGATGACGACGCGCGTCGCCGGCAGGGTGCACAGGTGCTCGAAGTCGACGACGACGTGCACACCCTCGATCTCGTTCGGCGGGAACGGCTTGGACACGTAGAAGCCGCGACCCACGTCCTCGACCGCGTACGCGGCGTCGGGCAGCTCGGCGCGGACGATCCGCAGCGCCGGGCCCGGGTCGAACGTGATGGTCCCCACGACCTCGTAGCCGATGTCGACGCTCGGGTCCATGCGGACCGTCACCGCGCCGTTGGAGCACACCGCGGGGCCGGTGACCAGGCCGAGGTCCTGCGCGATCGGGCCCGCCGAGATCACCGACCGGCCCGTCGCGAGCACCACGTGGTGCCCCGCCGCCTGCACCGCCGTGACCGCGTCCCGCACCGGCCGCGAGATGGTTCCGTCCGGGCGCATGAGCGTCCCGTCGACGTCGATCGCGACCAGCAGAGGGTCCGACGCCGTCGCGCCCGCCGCCACCCCGCCGCCCGACGCCGTCGCGTCTGCCGGCACCCTCACGCCCCCGCCGGCCGCAGCACCTCGAGGCCGCCGAGGTAGGGCCGCAGCCCGGTCGGCACGCGCACGGACCCGTCGGCCTGCTGGTGGTTCTCGAGGATCGCGACGAGCCAGCGCGTCGTGGCGAGCGTGCCGTTGAGCGTGGCCGCGGTGCGCGTCTCGCCGGATTCCTGGCGCTCACGGATGCCGAGGCGGCGGGCCTGGAACGTCGTGCAGTTCGACGTCGACGTGAGCTCGAGGTACCGGCCCTGGCTGGGCAGCCACGCCTCGCAGTCGAACTTGCGCGCGGCCGACGAGCCCAGGTCCCCGGCGGCGGTGTCGATCACGCGGTAGGGCAGCTCGACGAGCGCGAGCATCTCCTCCTCGAAGGCGAGCAGGCGGGCGTGCTCCGCCTCGGCGTCCTCCAGGGTCGTGTAGCTGAACATCTCGACCTTGTTGAACTGGTGGACGCGGATGATGCCGCGCGTGTCCTTGCCGTAGGAGCCGGCCTCGCGCCGGTAGCAGGTCGACAGGCCGGCGTAGCGGCGCGGGCCGCCGGTGAGGTCGAGGATCTCGTCGGAGTGGTAGCCCGCGAGCGCGACCTCCGACGTCCCGACGAGGTACAGGTCGTCCGTGCCGAGGTGGTAGATCTCGTCGGCGTGCGCGCCGAGGAACCCGGTGCCGCGCATGATCTCGGGGCGGACGAGCGTCGGCGGCGTCATGAGCGTGAACCCGGCCGTCACGGCGCGGTCGACGGCCGCGTTGAGCAGGGCGAGCTCGAGCCGCGCGCCGATCCCGGTGAGGAAGTAGAACCGCGCGCCCGACACCTTGGTGCCGCGCTCGACGTCGATCGCGCCGAGCAGCTCGCCCAGCTCGAGGTGGTCGCGCACCGGCACGTCACCGAGCTCTGCTGCGAGGTCCCGCGGGGTGCCGACGTGGCGGAGGACCACGTAGTCGTCCTCGCCGCCCGCAGGGACGCCGTCGACGACGACGTTCGGGATGCGCCACATGACCTCGTCGAGCTCCGCGGCGGCCGCGGCGGCGTCGGCCTCGGCGGCCTTCACCTCCTCCGCGAGGGCCTTGGCGCGCGCGAGCACCGCGGGGCGCTCCTCCGCGGAGGCCTTCGCGACCTGCCGGCCGAGGTCCTTCTGCTCCGCCCGGAGCTGCTCGAAGCGCGTCAGGGACGCGCGGCGCCGCTCGTCGAGCGCGACGGCGGAGTCCACGAGCGCGGGGTCCTCGCCGCGCAGGCGCTGGCTGGCCCGGACGGCCTCGGGGGCGGTGCGGAGAAGGCGCAGGTCGATCACCCTCAGAGGGTATCGGGCAGCGCTGCACGCATGCTGCGGGCCATTGCGGGTGTGCGGTGGCCCGCCTGCACGTACCGTGTCGCCATGCCCTGGTACGCATGGGTCGCGGTTGCCGCTGCGCTCCTGGCCGCCGCCGCGGTCGTCCTCGCCGTCCTCAACCGCCGGGCCCTGCTGGGCGCCGGCGTCTCCGCGCAGCCGTCGGTCGCGCCACCGGGCAGCGACGGGACCACCGCGACGGGTCTCACCGACGCGGCTCACACGCTCGTGGCCTTCGTCGCCAACCCCACGAAGCCCGGCGTTCCGGCACTGCGCGACGCCGTCGTGCAGGCCTGCGCGGCGCGGTACCTGCCGGAGCCCCTGTGGCTGGAGACGACGGCGGAGGACCCGGGCGTCGGGCAGACGCGCGAGGCCCTCGCCCAGGGCGCGCAGGTCGTCGTCGCGGTCGGCGGCGACGGGACGGTCCGGGCGGTCGCGGAGGGCCTGGCGGGGTCCGACGCCGCGATGGGCCTGCTGCCGCAGGGCACCGGCAACCTGCTCGCGCGCAACCTCGACCTGCCGCTGGGTGACGTCGACGCGCTCCTGCGGATCGCGCTGACCGGGGCGGACCGGCGCATCGACGTCGGCTGGCTCACCGTGGTGCGCGACGAGTCCCACGTTCACGACGACATCGCGCAGGCCGACCCTGCGGCCGCCGCCCCGCAGGAGACCCCGCCGGACGCCCGCGAGGAGGCGCGCGACCACATCTTCCTGGTGATCAGCGGGCTCGGCTTCGACGCCGCGATGGTCGCCGACACCGACGAGACCCTCAAGGCCCGGGTGGGCTGGATCGCGTACTTCATGGCGGGCATCAAGCACCTGCACGCCCGGCGGATGCGCCTGCAGATGTCCCTCGACGAGTCCCCCTGGTACAACGTGCGGCTGCGCAGCCTGCTCATCGGCAACTGCGGTCAGCTGCCGGGCGGCATCTCGCTCCTGCCGGACGCGGTGGTCGACGACGGGTGGCTCGACATCGGTGCGATCGACACCCGGGTGGGCCTGATCGGGTGGACGCAGCTGTTCGGGGAGGTCGCGCTGCAGCGCTTCGGCGTGCGGACGAACCTGCCCAACAAGGCGGGCAAGATCGAGCACGCCCGGGCCCGCCAGCTCCGCGTCCGCACGCGCGACCCGCAGCAGATCCAGGTGGACGGCGACATCATCGGCCGCGCGTACGAGATCGCGACGCGTGTCGACCCGCTCGCGCTGACCGTCCGCGTGGACGGCGACCGCCGCCGGCAGCAGACCGACTGACGCGCGGGCACACGCCGTCGGGCCCGACGCGCACCGGCCGCCGGACGCACCGTCAGGTCGCGTGGCCCTCCCGCAGCGCCCGGACCCAAGCGCGCGCGGACTGGAAGTCGGCGTCGTACGTGCCGACGCGCACGCCGCCGTGCGGGTCGTCGACGCGGGGGTAGGACCCGAGGTACCGCACGTGCGGGCACACGCGGTGCAGGCCCATCAGGGCCTCGGCGACGCGCTCCTCCGCGATGTGCCCCTCGACGTCGATCGAGAACGAGTAGCGACCGAGCGCGTCCCCGATGGGCCTCGACTCGATGCGGGACAGGTTCACGCCGCGCGTGGAGAACTGCTCGAGCATCTCCAGCAGCGCACCGGCGTTGTTGCTCGGCAGGTGCACGACGAGGGTCGTCTTGTCCGCGCCCGTCGGCGGCGGCACGTGCCCGGGGTGCCCGACGACGACGAACCGGGTCACCGCGGTGTCGGAGTCCGCGACGCCCGTGGCGAGCGCCTCGAGCCGGTAGTGCTCGAGCGCGGCGGGCGGGACGAGCGCGGCGTCGAACGGCAGGTCCTCGCGCGAGCCCGCGAGCAGGGCCGCGGGCGCGGTGTTGGACGTCGCGGGCACGTGCACGACGCCGGGCAGGTTCGTGTGCAGCCACCGGCGGCACTGCGCCCACGCGTGCGGGTGCGCCGAGATGCGGCGGATGTCGCCCATGGCGACGCCGGGCCGCGCGGCGAGCACGAACGAGACGGGCACGAGCATCTCGCCCAGCAGGACGAGGGGCTCGCCCGTCGCGAGGGTGTCGAGGACCGCGGTGACGCCGCCCTCGACGGAGTTCTCGATGGCGACGACGGCGTAGTCCGCCTCGCCGTGGCGGACGGCCTCGATCGCGGAGACCACGTCGACCTGCGGCAGGTACTCGGCGTCCTCGGGGCCGACGACCTGGCGCAGCGCGACCTCGGTGAAGGTGCCCGCCGGGCCGAGGTAGGCGTACCGCGGCCGTCGGCCGGGCGTCTCGTCGGGGCGCTCGTCGGGCGTCGTCATGCGCGGTCCTCCTCACGGGTCCTTCACGGGGCCCTGGCTCCGACGCCACACCCCCACCGCCGCAGCGAGCGTAGTGCGCCCTAGGCTGGTCGCGTGCCCCTGTCCCGCCGCCTGCTCGCGCTCGCCGTGGCGCTCGGTGCGGGCGTCCTCGCGGTGGGCGCGCCGGCCTCGCCCGCGCAGGCGTCCGACGACGTCACCGCCGAGGGCGCCGCCACGCGCAACGACGCGTCGACCTCCCCGAGGCTCGGCGCACCCGCGTCGACCCCGGCCGCGCTGCCCGATGGCGCAGGCCCGGTCGTCCTCATCGGCGTGACCGGCCTGCGCTGGGACGACATCCAGACCCTGTCGACCCCGGCCCTGTGGGACATCTCGCGGCGCGGGGCGGTGGGTGCGGTCGCGGCGCGCAGCGCGCGGGCGTCCGCGTGCCCCGCGGACGGGTGGCTCGGTGTCAGCGCCGGCAACCGCCTGGCGGACCAGACCGTCCCGGACCGCAGCTGCCGCACCCTGCGGGACCTCGACCTGGAGCGCACCACGACCGTCCATGGCTGGCCCGACTACGTCGCCGCCGCCGAGGACCAGCCGTACGGCGCGGTCCCCGGCGCGCTGGGCGAGGCGCTCGCCGCGGGCGGGGTGCCGGTGACCGGCATCGGGCCGGGCGCGGCGATCGCCCTGGCGGACGGTGACGGGGCACCCGTGGGGACGCACGTGCGCCGCCCGACGACGGCCGCGGAGCTCGAGCGGAACGTGCGCGAGGCGCTCGCGACGTCGGACCTCGTGGTGGTCGACGCCGGCAGCATCCGCGACCCCGGCCACGCCACGCGCGGCCGGCTGGACCCGGACGAGACGTCACCGGCCCCGTCGGCCGAGCCGGAGGAGCCCTCGCTGCTGCCCGCCTCGGGTGACGAGCCGCCCGAGGGCATCGACGCGTTCGTCGAGCCGACGCGCGCGGAGCAGCTGCGCATCCTCGACGACCGCGTGGAGGCCGCGCTGCGCGCCACGCGCGGCACGCACGCGACGGTGCTCGTCGTGTCCCTCGCGGACTCCGGGCGCGTGGCCCTGCAGGTCGCGATCGCGACCGGGCGCGCCCCGGGCGACGGCTTCTACGGGGAGAACCTGCTGACGTCGGGCACGACGCGTCAGGCCGGCGTCGTGCAGACGGTCGACGTGACCGCGACGCTGCTGAGCCTGCTGGACCTGCCGGTCCCGGATGCGTCGTCGGGCGCGCCCATGCGGACGACCGCCGGGCCCGACACCGGGACAGCGCGCGTGCGGCTGCTCGACGACATCGCCACCGAGGCCCGTCAGGTCGTCCGGATCAGCGGCTCCTACCTGACGCGCCTCGTGTTCGCGCAGGCGGCGCTGTTCATCGTGGCCGCGGTGATGCTCACGCGGCTGACCCGGCCCCGGCGCGTGCCGGTGCGGCTCGCGCTGCGGGCGCTCGAGGTCGTCGCGCTGGCGCTCGGATCGGCGCCGATCGCGTCGTTCCTGGTCGGTGCGGTGCCCTGGTGGCGTGCGGACTCGCCGGTCCTCGGCTTCTGGCTCGCCCTGCTGGCGTGGACGGCCGGGATCACCGCGGTGGCCCTGCTCGGGCCGTGGCGCCGGGCGACGCTCGGGCCCGCGGCGGTCGTCTCCGGCATCACCGTGGCGGCGCTCGTCGTCGACGCGCTCATCGGCTCGCCCCTGGTGATCGACTCACCCATGGGCGCGCACCGGCTCATGGCCGCGCGGTTCTACGGCATGAGCAACCAGGCGTTCGCCCTGCTCGCGGCCGGGTCGCTCATGCTCGCGACGGCGCTCGCCCACACGCTCATCGAGCGCGGCAAGCGCCGCTGGGCGGTGGCGACGGTCGTGGCGATCGGCCTGGTCGTCACGGTGGTCGACGGCGCCCCCGGGCTGGGTTCCGACTTCGGCGGCCCGCCCGGCCTGCTGCTCGCGTTCGCCGTGCTGGCGACGGTGGTCGCGGGCCGCCGCGTCCGATGGCGCACCCTCGCGCTCGTGGCGCTCGTGGGCGCCGTCGTCGTGATGGGCTTCGCGTGGCTCGACTGGCTGCGTGAGCCCGGCGACCGCACGCACCTGGGGCGGTTCTTCGCCACCGTGATGGACGGCGGGCTGTGGGAGGTCGTCAGCCGCAAGCTCGCGGTCCAGCTCCGGGTGCTGGCCCTGTGGCGCTACCTGGTGCTCGCCATCGGCGGCATCGTCGTGACCGTGCTGATCCTGCGCGGACCGCACGGGCGCGGCCGGCTGCGGGGCCGCGGGCCGCTGGCCGGCCTGACGGACGCCGTCCCGCTCGTGCGGACGTGCGTCGTCGCGGTGACCGTGGTGCTCGGCATCGGCTTCGCGATCAACGACTCGGGGATCATCGTCCCCGCGACCGGCATCGCGCTCGCCGTGCCGTGCCTCCTTGCGGCGGCGGCCCGGCGTCGGCTCTTCGAGCCCGACGACGGCGGCGCCCCGGCGGCGGTATCCCGCGGGGGCGCGGTCACCGTGGCGGACGACGCCGGGGCGTCGGCAGCGTCCGCAGCGACAGGCTAGGCCTCGGCCTGCACGCTGGTGTGCTTCAGGGTGAGGACGGCCGTGCCGTCCTCGGCGAGGCTCACAACGCCCCAGTACACCATCGTGTACTCCTTCCAGTAGCCCGCGGCGTACTGCCACTCCACCGGGAGCTCCACCGAGAAGGCCCAGGCGCCGTCGGCGTCCAGACCTACCGCGGCCGACGGGAGCGAGCCGATCCGGAGGTCGGCGCCGGTCGCAGGGAAGACGTTGTACGGGCAGGAGGGCCCCACGTAGCCCTGAGCGATGCAGTCGTCGAGGAGCCGTGCCAGCTCGGTGTCCACGGCGGCGACGGTCTCGGGCGTCGCGGTCGGTCTCAGCGTGGCGGTCGCCACCCCGATGGGAGGCTCGCCCGCCGTGAGGGTGCCGGTGGCCGTCACCGTCACGGGATCGACCGTGCCGAGCCCTCCGAGGCTCTCGACGATCGCCGCGGGGTCGACCGGTGCGACGGTCCAGGAGCCCGGGTAGACCAGAACCCCGAGGACAGCGTTCGGCTCGCGCGGGCAGACGCCCTGCACCGTGACCTCACCGCGGTAGCCGTCGTCGCCGATGAAGATCCCCCAGCGGCCGTAGAGGTTGTCGACCCGCCACGCGCCGGAGTCCTTGACGAGGTCGAACGTCACCGGGACGTCGTGGTGCTCGCCGAGGGTGATCGTCGCCTGGACCGTCGCCGCGTCCTCCGACTCGGTCACGCCGGCGACGACCAGGTCGGTGGGGCGGTCGGGCACCTGGCCGTACACGGCGTCGGTGAACAGCTCCGGGCACGCCGCGCGCTCCGGGTCGAAGGTGTCGAGGGCGTCGGCGGCCTCGGCCTTCCCTGCTTCGAGGAGGGCCACGTACTCCTCGACGACCGTGCCCGGGTCCTTCTCCGGCGAGGTGCAGGCCGCGACACCGAGCGTGAGGAGTGCGACGAAGCAGGCGCCGGTCGCCCGAC
Organism: Actinomycetes bacterium; assembly: GCA_023428465.1. GTDB lineage: Bacteria > Actinomycetota > Actinomycetes > Actinomycetales > Cellulomonadaceae > Actinotalea. Next base: position 12,937 of record JAEYXM010000208.1, on the reverse strand, counting down.
GCGTCACGCCGTCCCGCCCTGGCCCGGTGTGAGCCGCCGGACGGCGCGGCCGACGCGGCGCGCGTTCACCGCGAGCAGCACGTCCCGGTACTGCGCGGCGCGGTGCATCTGCCCGCGCCAGTCGCTGCCCGACGGCCGGTGGCGCAGGTCGCACGGCACCTCCTGGATGCGAAAGCCCTGTGTGAGCAGATCGATGGTCATGCCCGTCTCGACGCCCCAGCCGCGCGCCAGCGGCGTCGCCGCCTCGAACGCGGCCCGCGTCATGCAGCGCATCCCGGACAGCGGCTGCGTGGGAGTCCACCCGGTCATCGACTGGATGGACCGGCGGGCCAGTCCCACGACGATGCCCCGCCCGCCCGCACCGGGCTGGGGCGGCAGGAGCGCGATCGTGGCGTCGACCTCGTCGTCGAACACCGGGGGCACGAGTGGCGCGGTGTTGACCGCCGACTCCCCGAGGTCCGCGTCGATGAACAGGAGCAGGCGCGCGGGGCCGTCCTCGACGTCGCGCATCGCGACGACGGCGGCGCCGGTCTCCATCGCGGCGGCCTTGCCCCGGTTGTGGCTGTGCCGCACGACGACGGCGCCCGCCTCCCGTGCGACGTGCTGCGTGGCGTCCTCGCTGCCGTCGTCGACGACGAGCACCAGGTCGACGTGCGGGATGGCCCGGGCGGCCCGCACGGTCGCAGCGATGCGCCGCGACTCGTCCTTCGCGGGGATGACGACGGCGACGCGCTGCTCGATCGCGGGGATCCCCGGGACCACGGCCTTCTTGGCCCGCGGGCGCTTGGGCGCGGCGCGGCGCGGGCGCGTGGTGGCTTCCGGGGCGGGTGCGTCCGTGCCGGGCGCCTCATCCGTGTCGCGCGTCGTCGGCGCGGGAGCGTCCGCGTCCTCGGTCAGGGGAGCCGCGGCAGGCTCGGGTGACGAGGGGGCGGGGTCCGCCTCCTTCGCGGGACGGGAGCGCCGAGGCGTGGCCACGGACCAACCCTAATGCCTCTCCGGGCGCGCTTCATCCAAAGCCCACGATCGGGTCAACATACGGTCATCAGGCATGCTCAGGGCGCCGACGCCGGACGGGTCGGCACCGACCCCCGCGTCAGCGGAGCGTCAGTTGGCGCGCGACCAGGCCCGCCCGCGCGCGGCGCTCCGACCCGTCGAGCGGGGCATCGACCGCGAGCGCCTCGTCGAGGCGACCGCTGAGCGCGGCGACCTCCGACTCGAGCGTCTCCGGTGCGACGTCGAGCGCGAGGTCCCACACCGGCACGACCAGTCCGCAGGACCGGAACGCACCGAGGAAGCGGCCGTGCTCGCCGTCGTCCCCGAGGCCCGAGCGGCGCTTGGCGTGCAGGCGGGCGAGGGCGTCCATGAACGCCTCCTCGTCGTGCCGCTGCGCCCAGCGCAGGTACTCGCGGTTACCCATGCGCGTCCAGTAGGCGGCCTCGACCGAGGTGAGCCGCCGGGTCGGCAGGGAGTCGAGCTCGTCGCGCGCGGCCTCGACCTCGGCGGGCAGATCGGTGCCCTCGGGCGTCCAGAACGCGAACGAGTCGTGCACGGTGACGTCGAAGGGCACGCCCAGGTCGAGGACGTCCTGCAGGCGGGGCCCCGGGTCCGGCATCGGCGCGGAGCGGATCGGGGTGCCCGGCTCGAGCTCGAGCGCCTGCAGCAGCAGGGCGGCGAGGTCGCGCGACGCGTCCCCGGACCCGGCGTTCTGCTGCAGGGCGAGCATCACGGCGCCGTCGGACCGCTTGAGGGCGGGCCACGCCTGCGGGAGCACCGTGACGACGGTGACGTCGGCGGCGCCGTACTCCTTCGTGGTGCGGGCGGTCGCGGTCGCGGCGGGGACGACCTCACGCATCGCCACCCAGTCCGGCTCCCCGGGCAGACCCTCGAACGGACGCAGGACGAACTCAGCCTTGGCCATGGTCAGCGAGGGTACCGGGCCGGTGCCGGGCCCGCCGACTCGGCAGGCGGCAGCGGCCGTGCGGTGCGGGGCAGGCGGGTGCGAAGATCGGCACATGCACGAGCGCGCCGGAACCCCCGCCCTGCCCGAGGACCTCATCGACGTCGACGCCCTCATCGGCGCCTACTACGACCGGGTCCCGGACCCGCACGACCCCGACCAGCAGGTCGTGTTCGGCACGTCCGGCCACCGCGGCTCGTCGCTCGACGGTGCGTTCAACGAGGCGCACATCGTCGCGATCACCGCGGCGATCGTCGAGTACCGCCGGGCGCAGGGCACGGACGGACCGCTGTTCATCGGCCGCGACACCCACGCCCTGTCCCTGCCCGCGTGGCGGACGGCGCTCGAGGTCCTCGCCGCCGCGGAGGTCGACGTTCGCATCGACGCCCGCGACGCCTACACGCCCACCCCGGCGGTGTCGCACGCGATCCTGCTGCACAACGGCGCGACGACGGCGGAAGGCGTGCGCACAACGGGGGCGGCGTCCGGCACGGGGCTGGCCGACGGCATCGTCGTGACGCCGTCCCACAACCCGCCGCGCGACGGCGGTTTCAAGTACAACCCGCCGCACGGCGGCCCGGCGGACTCCGACGCGACCGGCTGGATCGCCGCGCGCGCGAACGAGCTCATGCGGTCCGGCGTCGGGAGCATCCGGCGCGTGTCCCTCGAGACCGCCCTCGCAGCGCCGACGACGGCGAAGCACGACTTCCTGTCCGCGTACGTCGACGACCTGCCGTCGGTGCTGGACATCGACCTGATCCGGGCGGCGGGCGTGCGCATCGGTGCCGACCCGCTGGGCGGCGCGGCCGTCGACTACTGGGGTGCCATCGGCGAGCGCTACGACCTGGACCTGACGGTCGTGAACCCGACGGTCGACCCGCGCTGGGCGTTCATGACCCTGGACTGGGACGGCAAGATCCGCATGGACTGCTCGTCGCCGTCGGCGATGGCGTCCCTGGTCCGCGCGATGGCCGCGACCGACGGCGGCACCGCGCCGTTCGACGTCGCGACGGGCAACGACGCGGACTCCGACCGCCACGGCATCGTCACGCCCGACGCCGGGCTGATGAACCCCAACCACTACCTCGCCGTCGCGATCGACTACCTGTACGGCGGGGCGCGGCCGGGCTGGCCGACGACGACGGCGATCGGCAAGACGCTCGTGTCGAGCTCGCTCATCGACCGCGTCGCGGCGGCGCAGGGCCGGCGCCTGCTCGAGGTCCCGGTCGGGTTCAAGTGGTTCGTGCCCGGGCTGCTCGACGGGTCCGTCGGGTTCGGCGGCGAGGAGTCCGCGGGCGCGTCGTTCCTGCGCCAGGACGGCACCGTCTGGACCACCGACAAGGACGGCATCCTGCTGGCCCTGCTCGCATCGGAGATCACGGCCCGCACCGGGTCCTCCCCGTCGCAGCTGCACGCCGGGCTCGTGGAGCGATTCGGCCAGTCCTGGTACGCCCGCGTCGACGCGCCCGCGAACCGCGAGCAGAAGGCCGCGCTGGCCAAGCTCCGGCCCGAGCAGGTCGCCGCGACCACGCTCGCGGGCGAGGAGATCACCGGACGCCTCACCTCGGCCCCGGGCAACGACGCCGCGATCGGCGGCCTGAAGGTGACGACGGCGAACGCCTGGTTCGCCGCGCGCCCGTCGGGCACGGAGGACGTCTACAAGATCTACGCCGAGTCGTTCGTGTCCCCGGAGCACCTCGCCGAGGTCCAGCAGGCGGCGAAGGACGTGGTCAGCGCCTCGCTCGCCTGAGCGCCCGAGCGCCGGGCCGGCCGGGCCGGGCGCCACCGCGTCCCGGCCACGGGCCGGCGCACCCGTGCCCGGGACGTGACGGACGACGCGTCCGGTACGGGCGTATTCGCGTGTCCGGATGTCGGACGCGGCTGGGACACTGGACGCATGCTCCGGCCGTACTTCGAGGTTCTCGCGCGCCCGGGTGCCGTGGCCTTCTCCTCCGCCGGCGTCCTGGCGCGCCTGCCCATGTCCATGGTCGGCATCGCGATCGTGCTCGCAGTGCCCGAGGTCTACGGCTCCTACGGCGTCGCCGGGAGCATCACCGCGGTGTACGTCATCGTCCACTCGATCGCCGCCCCGGTGCTCGCGCACCTCGTGGACCGCTTCGGCCAGGCGCGCGTCATGACGCCCGCGCTACGCGTCGCCTTCGTGGGGCTCACCGGGATCATCATCGCGATCATGCTCGAGGCGCACCTGGCCTGGGTGTTCGCGGGGGCGGTCGTCTCCGGCGCGAGCATCGGGTCGGTCGGCGCGCTCGTGCGGGCGCGCTGGTCGTACATCGTCAAGGACCCTGCGGAGGTCCACACGGCGTACTCGCTGGAGTCCGCGCTCGACGAGTTCGTCTTCATCGTCGGCCCGGTCGTCGCGACCGTGCTGGCGACGTCGGTCGCGCCGACCGCCGGCCTCTGGCTCCCGGCGGTCGCCGTCCTCGTGGGGGGCTGGCTCCTGCTCTCCCAGCGGCAGACGGAGCCGCCCGTCGTCGTGCGCGCACCCGGCAGCGCGGGCGCCCTGTTCTCGGTCGCGATGCTCGTGCTCAGCCTCGTCTTCGCGGCGGTCGGCGCGATCTTCGGCGGGACCGACGTCGCGACCGTCGCCTTCGCGGAGGAGCAGGGCTCCAAGGGCTCGGCCGGGCTCGTGCTGGCCGTGTTCGCGGCCGGGTCGATGATCTCCGGCTTCGCGTACGGCCTGCGCCACTTCACGACGCCGCTGTGGCGCCGGTTCGTCATCGGCGTGGGCGCGCTCGCCGCAGGCGTCTCGCTCTTCTTCGTCGCCTCGAGCCTCGTGCAGCTGGGCGCCGTCATGTTCGTCACCGGCTTCACCATCGCCCCGACGATCGTCAACGGGAACGCGCTCGTCACCTCGTTCGTCCGCCCGGACCAGCTCACGACCGGCCTGGCCTGGGTCGGCACCGCGCTCGGCGTCGGCGTCGCGATCGGCGCATCCGTGGGCGGCATCGCGATCGACAACAACGGGTCGCACGGCGGGTTCCTCGTCGTGGCGGGCGCAGCCGTGTTCGCCGTCATCGCCACGCTCGTCGCGATCCCGGCGCTGCGCCGCGCGGCGGCCCAGAGCGCGCAGGCCCGCGTGGACGCCCTCGCGGCACCGGCCGCGTGAGCAGCCGCCGGCCGCTCACGCTCGACGAGCTCGCAGGTCAGAAGGCGTCGTAGGTCTCGCGGTCGGCGAAGTGGTACATCCCGCCGCCGGCCTGCTTGGCGACGTACATCGCCGCGTCCGCCAGGCCGAGGAGCCGGTCCGGTGCCATGGCCGGGTCCTGCGTCAGTGCGACACCGACGCTCGCGGTGACGTCCACGGTGGGAGCCGTGCCCGCGGCACCGCTGCGGAACGTGGCGCCCCCCGGCAGGACGTACGGCGCGTTGAGGGCCTCGACGACCCGGTCCGCGATGCTCCGGGCGACCTCATCGCTGTCGACGGACTCGCACAGCAGCACGAACTCGTCGCCACCCAGCCGCGCCGCAGTGTCGGTGCGCCGCGCCACCGCTGCGATCCGCCGGCCCGCCTCCGCGAGCAGCACGTCGCCCGCCGCGTGCCCGTAGGTGTCGTTGACGGGCTTGAAGCCGTCGAGGTCGATGAACAGGAGGACGACGGGCGACGCCCTGCGCTCCAGCCGCGCCAGCGCGTGTTCGGCCCGGTCCATGAGCAGGTACCGGTTCGCCAGGCCGGTGACCGGACAGTGGGTCGCCCGGTGCGCGGCGACCAGGCCCGCGCGCTTCATCTCCGTGATCTCGCGCAGCGCGACCTGCACGCCGACGATGGCGTCCTCCGGCCCGACGTCGGGCGTGAGCGCCACGTCGTACCACCGTTCCGCGTCACCGGTGCCGCGGGACAGCTCGAGCGAGGTCGGGCCGTTGCCCGCGAGCACGCCGCGCAGGATGGGCTCCCACTCGGCCAGCTGCTCGGCGCTCACGCCGACCTCGCGCAGGGTGCGCCCGATGGCGGCGAGCGCGGGCAGACCCACGTACACGGCGGCGGCCGGGTTGAGGTACTGGAACCGCAGGTCGGTGTCGAGCGCGAAGATCGGGTCACGGGACCCGTCGAGCAGCGCCCGCAGCTGCGACTCGAGCTTGCTCGTGCGCGCCTGCGCCTCCCGGACCTCCTCCTCGGCGCGCACGCGCACCGTGAGGTCCCGCGAGATGCCGAACGTGCCGATGATCGTGCCGGACGGGTCGCGCAGGGGGAACTTGCTCGACGACGCCCAGGTGACCCCGCGGTCCGGCCACATCTCGCGCTCGAGCATGTCGAGCATCGGGACGCCGGTCCGCATGATCTCGAGTTCGTCCGCGCGGGCCTTGTCGGCATGGTCGTGGTGGAACAGGTCGTGGTCGGTCAGGCCGACGATTTGCGCCTCCGAGCGCTGGTGCAGCCGCGCGCAGGCCGCGCTGACGCGCAGGAACCGGCTGTCGCGGTCCTTGAAGTACACGACCTCGTCCGCCTGGGCGAGCACGTTCTGCATGAACAGGGCGTCAAGGGACGCGCGATCCCAGCGCTCAACACCACCCTCGGGGTCACCCATCCGACGATCGCCTCCTTGCGGCCTCCGACCCGGCGTCATGCCGTCGCCGAACTTACCGGACCTGCCCGGGCCGTTCGGCGGGACCCACGCGGGTGGGACCGCGCGGGGCAGGTCAGCGGTGGTGCCGCGTCCGCCACCGCGCGGGCCCGTGCGTCAGGCGACCGTCGTGCCGAAGAGGGCGCCGAGGGCGTAGGTGATCGCCGCGGCGCCGTACCCGATCGCGAGCTGCCGGAGCGCGCGCCGCACCGGCGGGCCGCCGCTCATCAGGCCGACGAACGCACCCACCGCCATGAGCGAGACACCCACGCCGAGCAGGGACACCACGAGGGCCGGACGGCCCTCGAGCCCGAACAGGAACGGCAGCACGGGCACCGTCGCGCCCGACGCGAAGAGCAGGAAGCTCGAGATCGCCGCACCCCAGGCGGTGCCGACGGCCTCGTGGGGGTCGACCTCCGGGTCGACGTCGGCGTGGAACCGGCTGCTGCCCGACCCGAGGCGCGCGATGTCGCCCAGCACCTCGTCCGCGTGCGCCTGCGCCTCCGCGGCCGACATGCCGCGCGCCCGGTACACGAGCGCGAGCTCGTTGGCGTCGACGTCGAGGTCGGGGAGGGCCTGCACGGCGTCCTCGTCGGGCGTGGACGCCTCGAGGAGCTCGCGCTGGGAGCGCACCGAGATGAACTCGCCCGCGCCCATCGACAGGGCCCCGGCGAGGAGCCCGGCGAGGCCGGTCAGCAGGACGACGTGGTTCTCCGTCCCGGCCGCAGCGACCCCCATGACGAGCGCGACGTTCGAGACCAGGCCGTCGTTGACGCCGAAGACGGCGGCCCGGAAGCTCCCGGCGAGGCGGTTGCGCCCGCGCGTCGCGAGCGCCCGGACGACCTCGGCGTGGATGCGCTCGTCGGCGGCCATGGTGGGCGTGGCGTTCGCGTCGACGTCGTACTCCGCGCGCGCCTCGGCGCGCTGCGCGATCGCGAGGACGAAGACCGAACCGAACGACTTCGCGAGGCGCGCGAGCACCCGGAACCGCAGGCTGGGCCGCGGGACGCGCCCGACGTCGTCGCCCAGGAGCCGCTCCCAGTGCGCCGCGTGCCGGCCCTCGGCCTCGGCGAGGGCGAGGAGGATCTCCGCCTCCTCACCGCTGCGCCGACGCGCGAGCTCGCGGTAGACCGAGGCCTCAGCGCGCTCGTCGGCCAGGTACCGGCGCCAACGGCGCAGGTCGGTCGCGGTGGGAACCATGCCCCAAGCCTGCCACCACGGCCCCCCGCACACGTAGGACGACTCTCCCGCGCTCCCGCCCCGCACGCACCCGGCCGGGGCCGCGGCAGAGCAGGAGGCAGCGGGGACCGGGTCGGTCAGAGGGTGCGCAGGCCCGCGCCCGACAGGAGGTCGAGGGTCGCGGCGTGCTGGTTGAACGTGTAGAGGTGCAGGCCCGGTGCACCCGCGACGAGCAAGGCCCGCACGAGGTCGACGCCCATCGCGCGGCCCTCGGCGCGGCGGCGGTCGGCGTCGTCCCCCGCAGCGTCCAGGCGCGCCAGGATCTCGTCCGGCACCGGGACGGCGCTGATCTCCTGGAGGCGGCGCAGCCGGGCCGGGTTCACCAGCGGCACGACGCCGGGCAGCACCGGGATCCGCACGCCCGCCGCGCGCGCCGCGTCCCGGTAGCGCACGTACGTCGACGCCTCGAAGAACACCTGCGTGATCGCGTAGTCCGCGCCGGCCGCCTGCTTGTCCAGCAGGGCCTGGATGTCGTCGTCGCCCGGCACCGGGGCCGCCGGCGGGACCGCGAAGCGCCGGGTGGGTGTCGCCGCGACCCCCACGCTCAAGGCCACGCCGCGCTCGGCCGCCAGCTCGCGCAACCGCGCCACCAGGTCCGCGGCGTACCGAAGGCCGTCCGGGTGGGGCGCCCAGTCCGGCTCGCCCGCGGGCGGGTCACCGCGCAGCGCCAGGAGGTCGCGGACGCCGTCGTCCAGGAACTGCTCCGCGACCGGACGGACCTCCTCCCACGGCAGGCCGATGCAGGTGAGGTGCGCGACGACGTCGGACGTCGTGTTCTGGCGGATCCAACGGACGACGTCGTGCGAGACGTGGCGCGTGCCACCCGACGCCCCGTAGGTGACGGAGAAGAAGTCCGGGGTGCCCGCGGTGAGCCGTTCGATCGTCGCGGGCAGCGCCGCGCGCGTCTGGTCGGTCTTCGGCGGGTACAGCTCGAAGGAGATGCTCGGCCCACGGTCGGGCACGGCAGCCAGACGCGCGGCCACGCCTGTCGGCTGCCGGTCGGTACTCGAGTTCTGCTCCATCGACGACCAACCCTAGGGCGCCGCGTGGGCGCGCCCAAGATCGTCTCAACCGCGCGGCGGCGCCGATCTGTGCAGGATCCTCACGGACGCACTGGGCGCACGCACAGGCAGACGCCGTAGCATCGTCCCCGGCCCGCGCGGCGGGCCAGTCGAAGCCGCCCCGTGCGGCAACCCCGAACGAAGGAAGCCTTCCGTGCGCCGTCCGGTCCTGATCACCGCCGTCATCGCGGCCAGCCTGCTGCTCGCCGCCTGTGGCGACGACACCGAGCCCGAGGCCCAGACCACCGAAGCCCCCGTCGACACCGTGGGCGAGGAGCTGCCCCTGCAGCAGGAGGCCACCGCGGAGGACGTCGCAGCCCTCGCGGCCGTGACCGTCACCGGCCCGCTGGGTGGGACGCCCGCCCTCGACTTCGAGATGCCGTTCGCGACGAGCGCCCCGGTGGCCCGCGTCGACACCGAGGGCACCGGCGACGTGATCTCCAACGGCCAGACGGTCGAGATCCACTACGCGATGGTGGACGGCGACACCGGCGCGCAGGTCGGCTCGACGTGGGACACCGGTGCCACCGAGTCCCTCCTCATCGGCGACCCGACCCTCCTCGGCGCGATCAACGACGTCCTCGTCGACCAGCGCGTCGGCGTGCGTGTGCTCGCCGCGCTGCCGGGCATGGCTGCGACCGAGGTCTCCGCGGCAGCGCCTTCGACGCTCATGGTCATCGAGGTGCTCGGCGCACGCGAGGTGCCGCTGCGCGCCGAGGGCACGCCCGTCGAGCCGCCGGCCGGCCTGCCGCAGATCAGCCTGCTGGAGAACGGCGAGCCCGTGCTGGAGAGCGTCGAGGGCGCCGTGGAGCCGACCGAGCTCGTCACGCAGACCCTCATCGAGGGCGACGGCCCCGCCGTCGAGTCCGGCCAGACGCTGACCGTCCAGTACGCCGGCTGGCTGTGGGACGGCACGCAGTTCGACGCCTCGTGGATGCGCGGCACGCCGTTCCAGACGCCGATCGGCATGGGCGCGGTCATCCAGGGCTGGGACGAGGGCCTGATCGGCAAGACGGTCGGCAGCCAGGTGCTGCTCGTGATCCCGTCGGAGCTGGGCTACGGCGAGACGGGCAGCGGCAGCACCATCCCGCCGAATGCGACCCTGATCTTCGTGGTGGACATCCTCGAGGCTCGCTGACCCTGCGCGGCGCGCACCCCGCGCACCTCGCGCAGGCCGCACACCACGCGCTCCCCGCACACCACGCGCTCCCCGCGCACCTCGCGCAGGCCGCACCGCAACGACGAGGACCCCGGGCCATCGGCCCGGGGTCCTCGTCGTTGCGTCGTCCTCGTCGTTGCGTCCCTGGCCTCACCCTCGGCCCACGAGATCGACAGGGGTCATCCCAGGCGGGCCGTGATGACCGAGCCGTCGCGGAGCAGCGCCGCCGGGGCGACGCAGCCCTCGACCGGCGTTCCGTCGACGTCGAGCGCGACGACGCCGCGGCTCACGTGGCCCGGGTTCGCCACGCGCACCGTCACGACGGCGCCCCGGAAGTGCCGCGCCATCTCGAAGCCGTCCCACGCGGCCGGGATGCACGGGTCCACGCACAGCCCGTCGAGAGCCGCGCGCACGCCGAGCAGGTACTGCGTGACGCCCACGTACGTCCAGCTCGCGGTGCCCGTCAGCCAGGGGTTGCGCGCCTGGCCGAAGCGCGGCGACGTCGGCCCGTGCGTGAACTGCGCGTATACGTACGGCTCGGCCTGGTGGACCTCGGCGGCGTCGTTGTACCGGGCCGGCAGGTAGGCGCGGTAGTACTCGTACGCGCGGTCGCCGCGACCGAGCATCGCCTCCGCGACGATCGTCCACGAGTTCGCGTGGCAGAAGATGCCGCCGTTCTCCTTGTGCCCCACGGGGAACACGAGGAGCGACAACCCGATCCCGGGCATCGGCTTGGTGTGCGGCGGGTCGCAGAGCGCGACGCCGTGCTCGCTCGCGAGGTGGGTGTGCACGGCGTCCATCGCGGTGCGGGCGCGCTCGGGCGTCGTCGCGCCGGAGATCGCGGCCCAGACGTTCGGCTCGAGGTAGATGCGACCCTCGTCGGCCACGTGCGAGCCGAGGTGCGCACCGGTCTCGGAGATCCCGCGGATGAACCACTCGCCGTCCCAGGCGGCGTCGATCGCGGGCTGCAGCGCGGCGAGCTGCTCGGTGCACCAGGCCCCGGCGTCGGACCGGCCGGACTCCTCGGCGAGCTCGCGCGTGACACGCAGGCCGTTGGCCAGCAGGAACGTGGAGAACATCGACTCGCCGGACGCACCGAACTGGATGCAGTCGTTCCAGTCGGCGGCCAGGCCCTGCACGAGCCCGTTGGGCCCGCGGTGCTCGAGGCTGAACGACAGCGCGCGCACCAGGTGGTCGAAGACCGTGTCCTCGCCGGCGTCGGCGTAGGGCAGTACCTGGTCGAGGTAGCCGAGGTCACCGGTCTCGTGGACGAACGCCGCGACCGTGATGGGCAGCCACAGCGCGTCGTCGGACCGGTACTCCTCGAGCTTCGGCGCGCGCTCGCGCCCCGGGTTGTGCGTGAGCGGCTTGACCAGCGGCATCGCGCCGCCCGTGGACACCTGGCCGGTGAGGATGAGGTTCAGGCGCTCCCGGACCGGCCCGGGGATGGCGTGCGCGACGGCGAGCATGTCCTGCACGGTGTCGCGGTACCCGAGGCCGTCCCGGTCGCCGGCCTCGACGAGCGAGACGCCGCGCGACCAGTTGAACGTCATGTGCGTCTGGTAGGCGTGCCACACGTTGACCATCGAGTCGAGCTCGGGGTCCGGCGTGCGCACCTGAAGGGGCGCCAGATGGGCGGCCCACTCCTCGCGGATGGACGCGAGCTCGGCCGCGACGCGCTCCGGCGTCGCGAACTCGGCCATGATCTCCCGGCCGGGCCGCAGGGGCGGCTCGTCGCCGGCGTCCGCGGCGTCCTCGCGCAGGTCGCGCCACGGCTCGTCGGGGTTCCCGATGCCGAGGCAGAAGATCACCTGGCGGCTCTCGCCGGGCGCGAGCTCGAGGCGTACCTGGAGCGAGGAGCAGGAGTTGTCGCCGACCGTCTCGGTGCCGCCGCACTCGCCGCGCTCGACGGCGAGCGGGTTGGCCTGCGTGCGGTACGGGCCGAGGAAGGCGTCGCGGTCGGTGTCGAACCCGACGACGTCGGCGCCCGCGGCGGCGAACCACACCTCGCTGGCGGCCTCACGCGTGGAGTTGGTGCGGTGGATCATCCCGTCCCGGTACGTGGCCCGGACGACGTACTGGCTGTACTGGAGGTTCTCCAGGTCCTGCCGGTACTTCCACTCGTTGGCGAGCTCGGCGTAGGAGAACAGCGAGATGGTGCGGTGCTCGTCGCCGGGGTTGGTGACGACGACGGACCAGTACTCGAACGCCTGGCCGGCGGGGATGAAGCACGTCATCTCGGAGCGGATCCCGGCGTACTCCGCCTCGAAGACCGAGTAGCCGAGGCCGTGCCGCACCCGCGCGTCGTACTCCCCGAGCGGCTTGCCGACGGGCTGCCACGACGCCGACCAGTAGTCCCCGGCCGTGCTGACCGAGCTGCCCGCGTCGTCGCGCAGGTAGACGTAGCGGCCGGGCTCGTCGACGGGCACGCCGTTGAAGCGCATGCGCATGACGCGCCCCGTGCCGCCCGACCGGTAGAAGGAGTAGCCGCCGGCGTTCTGCGTGACGATGCCGCCATACAGGCGCGAGCCGAGGTAGTTGATCCACGACCGCGGGGTGTCGGGTCGGGTGATCACGTACTCGCGGGCTGCATCGTCGAAGTACCCGAACTGCATCGGCCTGTTCCTCCTGGGTGAGCCCCGCGCGGGCGCCTGGCCGCCGCGTCAGCGCCGACATCCTATGGTATCGCTCCCACCCCCGCTAGCAGCACTCTTGCGCGGTATGGACCACCCCCGCCCCCTCACCCGCCCCCCTGGCCCGCCCCCCTCACCCCACCCTCACCCGCACCCCTTGCCATATCGCGGCGATCGGTGCGCATCGCGGCTCTGCAACAGCCGCGACCTGTACGAGCGGCCGCGACCTGGACCGACCGCCGCGCTCTGCGGCGCCCCCCGGGGAGGGCGCGGTGGCGGGCGGGGCGGGGCGGGGCGGGCGGGGCGGG
>JAEYXM010000175.1 GCA_023428465.1 Actinomycetes bacterium | reverse complement strand
AGACAGCCCTCGTCGCCGTCCTGGTACTCGTCCTCCGACACCTCGACGAGGCGCGGGTTCAGCACGTAGCCCAGCTCGTCGTCGATGTTCCAGGAGAACGCCCGCAGGCTGACGCCGATCTGGTTCGCCGCGAGGCCGGCCCGGCCGTCCGCGTCCACCGTCTCGAGCAGGTCGTCCACGAGGGCGCGCACCCGTGCGTCGCGGTGGGTGATGGGCTCGCACGGGGTGCGCAGCACGGGGTCTCCGACGACGCGGATCTCTCGCATGGCCATGGCGCCATGCTCCCATGCCGGGCGCCGGGTTCGTGGACACCGTCCGGCCACCGTCCGGCCCCGTCCGGCGGTCGTCGCCCGGCCTCGGTCGATGATCGTCCGCCAGTACGCTCACCTCACACGCCGCGCGTCGGGCCTCGAGGCGACCTAGGCTCGATGTGGCAGGCGCGCCCCACCCGACCGGTGCGGGCGCATCGACGAGGACGGAAGGGGACGGGTCGGATGCGAACCAAGGCAGCATTCCTGATCGGCGGTGCCGTGGGTTACGTGCTGGGCACCCGGGCAGGTCGCGAGCAGTTCGAGAAGATCCGCGAGCAGGCGCAGCGACTGTGGGAGGACCCGCGCGTCCAGAGCACCGTGAACGACGTCGAGCAGAAGGCCGCGACGCTCGTCAAGGACATGGCCCCGGAGATCAAGGACAAGGTCACCGACGCGGTCCGTTCCGCCACGGAGACGGTGCGCTCCCGTGCGGGAGGGTCGGAGGGGTTCGACGAGCCTGAGCCGTACGAGCCCACGCACGCGGGCAACGGCACGACGACGGCGCCCGGCACCCAGATCTGAGCGCGCGGACGCCGGTGGGGCCCAGCGCCCCGCCGGCGTCCGCGACGATGTATCCGTGCAGGCACTCATGCTGGCGCTCGGCGCCATCCTCACCCTGGCCGGCGGCGTCGGGCTCGTGGTCGCGTTCCGGCACGGCCAGGCCGACCGGCCGGCGCTCGAGCGCCGATGGTTCACCGGTGCGGTCGCGGCGTTCGCCGTCGGCTCGATGGCCTTCGTGGCGTCCGTGCTGCTGGGCTGACGGGGTCGGCGTCCCCCGCCCCGGACCCGGTGATCAGAAGCAGGCGCCTGCGACGTCCCCGCTGTTCGCGGTGGCGAAGGCCGGGTCCGCTTCGGGCGAGAGCACGCGGATCAGGATGACCTGCTCGGGTGCGCCCGGCGCGATGAGGTCCCCGCCCTGCGTCTCGAACACGAGGTACCCGGACTCGTCCTGCAGCCACCAGACCTGCGAGACCGGCCCCTCGTAGGGTCCCGCGAGCGCCGGGTAGGTCGCCCGAAGGTCGACCAGGCTCGTGCCGATCCGGACCCCTTCGAGGGTGGCTGGCCCGACGCCCATGACGTCGATGCGCCAGACGTACGGCTCACCGTCGACGTAGAACACCGGGACTTCGCCGCCGTGGTAGCCCACGTCCGACCCGTAGCCGGAGGGCACCCACCGACCCGGGTCGCCGGACCCGTCCCAGCCCTCGCCGGCGCACCAGGCCTCGTCCCACTCGATCATCGCCGCGCCGGGGTTGCCCTCCGGGGGCAGGCCGACCGTGAGCGGGCCGAGCCCCGACGTCGTGATGACGAGGTCGCCGATCGCGGGGTGCGGGTCGACGTCGGGTTCCGTGGTGGGTTCCGGGGTGGGATCGGCGGTGGGCGTGGCCGGCGGGTCGGACTTGGGCGCCTTCGGCTCCGTCGTCGGGCCTGCCGGGGACTCCGGGGGCACCTCGCGGTCGCCGGAACCCCCGCAGCCGGCGAGCGCCAGCACGAGGGCGAGCCCGACGACGACCGGGCGAGCGGCGAAGTGACGGACGGTGCGCACGGCGGCCCCTCTCGCAGATCCTGCGCCGATCATCCCAGCCTCGGGGACGTTCGCGCGCGACATCGGAGCGACGCCTGCCGCGCGTTTCCCGCCGGGGTGGGCCAGGCGGGGCTCGAACCCGCGACCGAGGGATTATGAGTCCCCTGCTCTGACCTGCTGAGCTACTGGCCCCTGCGGTTGCCCAGGCTACCGCCCGCCGTCGCGGCGCCTCGTGGCGACCTCGCGGCCCTCGAGGCGGCGCCCCGGGCGGGCCGTAGGCGGCCCTTCAGGCCCGCAGGATCGGTCCACGGCCGCGTTAGGTTGGACCCCATGCCGCTGCTCCGTCGTCGTCCCGCGCTGCCCGACGCCGTCCGCAACGTCCTCGAGCTCGCCCCGGGCGAGCGCGTGCTCGCCTTCGCGCCGCTCGCCGACGGCTGGGCCGTCGCGACGAGCCACCGGCTGCTGGTCCTCCCCGCCGAGGGCGAGCCGTCGCGTCGGTCGTGGGTGGACGTGAACGGCGGCCGCCTCGACGCGGACGCGGCCGTCCTGACCGTCACGTGGGTGGACGGCGGCCCGGCGACCGAGCTGCACCTGGCGGACGACCGCTCGATGGAGTTCCCGCGCGTGTTCCGCCAGTGCGTCGACTCCTCGTTGGTGCACAGCGAGCAGGTGTCCCTGAGCGGCGGCCGGTCGGCCCGCGTCGCGCTGCGCCGCGACCCCGCCGGCGGGTTCCTGACGCAGGTGCTCGGCGACGCAACGGTCGACGTGGCCGACCCTGCGGTGGCGGCCGCCCTCGATGCCGCGGAGATCCGCGTGCGCGATGCCGCCGGTCTCCTCTGAGGGCCCGCACCCGTGCGTAGCGCCCGTCCCGGAGCTGCCCGACGTCACCCGGATTCGGGTTCGGGAGCACCCTCCGGCATCGGGTAGCATTGCGGCGCACGATCCCGCGTAGCTCAATTGGCAGAGCATCCGACTGTTAATCGGACGGTTATTGGTTCGAGTCCAATCGCGGGAGCCAGACCGCACAGGTCCAGTTCAGGCCCCGCCCCGGCGGGGCCTTTCTGCTGCCCGGCTGCGGGCGTCCCACGGGCCTCGGACGCGCTGTCCCCGGACTCAGGCACACGACGGCCCCGGCCGACCGGTCACCCTACGGCGACCGAACGGCCCGACGACGACGGAGCCCCCACCCGATCAGACGGGCAGGGGCTCCGGGGTCGTCATCGCAGGATCAGCGGGCCATCTCCACCAGGCGCCATCCGGCGCCTGCGGGGACCTCGCCCTCGGGCAGGTCCACGGAGTCCACGACCACGTCGTGGCCCGTACCTGACACCTTCTCCCACCGGCTCGCGTAGCACTGGTCGAGCGCGAGCTCCGGGGCCTCGGGGGCCATCGTCGCGGCGTCCACCAGCTCAGTGGTGCCGTTCTCTGCATCGCGGGTCCAGAAGACGCCCGTGGTGTGGGGGTTGTAGCTGGCCCACTCCCACTTCCACTGGCGCTGGACCCTCTCCCAGTGGCACATGATCTCCGTTGTGTCGGACATGTTCGCCGTCCACCTCCTGGGGCCGACCGTGCGCGCCGTCGCGCACGTCCTTGCCCCGATCCTGTCAGGTTCCACCCACGAAAGCGCTCGGGACCAAGGACCCTTCTTGGCAGGTTCACCCGGAAGGGCGCCGCGTTCACCCGGAAGTGCGCCAGGTTCGCCCGGGCGGGCCACCCGGGGTCAGTCGGACCCGCCGGCGCCCCTGGGCCGGGAGCGTCCCACGGCCCCGAGCCGCGAGGCCACGGTCGCGCCGAAGACGATCACCGCGGCCCCTGCGGCGGCGACCGCGGCCGGGGTCGACTGCAGGTCGCCGGTGCTCCGGGCGACGGCCACCCACACCAGGCCCCAGACGATCGCGGCACCGATCGCCAGCCGCCCGCGTGTCCACACCGCGTACATCACGCCGGCGGCGGCCGCGACGGCGAGCGCGCCCACGGCAGCCAGGTCTGCCGCGTGCGATCTGGGGTCCACGCCGCCTGCGACGACGACGGCGAACGTGTTCGCGATCGTCGCGACGGTGACCCAGCCCAGGTAGAGCCCCAGGGTCCCGTCGAGCACGACCGCCTCGGCCCGCCCGCGCGGCGCCGCCTCGACCAGTCGTCGCATCGTCACCACGAGCACCACGAGGAGGACCGCGATGACGGCCAGGGACGCCGGCAGCAGGTCCGCCTGGACGACGCCGATCCACAGGGCGTTGAGCAGCATCGTCGCGAGCACGAGCCAGCCGACGCGGCGCTGGCGGCCGTCCTCGCGCTGGGCCGGCAGGGCCTGCCAGACGGCGTACAGGACGAGACCGGTGTAGATCACCGACCAGATCGAGAAGGCCCCCGAGCCGGGCGCGACGGGCGTGGCGTCGGCCGACAGCGCGCCGTCGCCGACCTGCGAGCCGCCCCCCGCCCCGCTGCCGAGGAAGGCGGCCACCGTGGCGAGGACCGCACCGATGAGCACGGTCACCTGGCGCACGACGTCGCCGGTGGTCGAGACGGACGCGGGTGCCACGGTCGACGTGGGAGCTGTGTGGTCGGCCATCGACCCATCGTGACGGGAGCCGTCCGGCACCGCGACCGGAGACCGCCGGGACATCTGGCGAAACGGACGTCGGTGGACACTTCGACAGGGGTACTCTCGGCGCCACCTCCCCATGCGCGCCGCGGCACCGCGGCGGAAAGGCCCAGTCGTGCTCCGTAGCGTCGAGATCACCGCCGAGGTGACGGGAACCGCCCAGGGCAACGTGCTGCACAACCTCCACTGGCAGCAGCGCCTCGAGATCGACCTGGACTGCTTCTGGTGCGAGCGCACGGCCCGGCCGACGGTCTTCGAGTGGGGAGACACCGCGGCCCTGTGCACCGCGCACGCCGAGGACGCGCGGCACCGGACCTCCGCGCGGCTCGAGCACCTCAGCTGCGCCGCCCGGGCCGAGCAGCGGGTCCTGCGGGCCGTCGTCGGGTGCTGGTGGTCCCCGTTCCACGACAAGGTGGCCGACGCCGCCGCGACCCCGCTGGACCTCGACACGCCGGTGCGCCTCGCGCTCGGCTACTTCTGCCGGCGCAACCACCGCAGCGGGGTCGCCGTCGTCGGGCCGGACACCCCGACGCCCTACACGGTGCAGTGCGAGTTCTGCGACGTCACGATGGCGACGCTGCCGAGCGCGCCGAACGTGCGGTTGCTCAACTGAGCGACCGACCGACGACGACGCCCGGGCGCCCTCGCATCACTCGCGTGTCCGGATCGCGCGCCGGTGGTTCTCCAGCGCCACGAGCTCGGCGAACGCCGCCTGGTAGGCCTCCCCGTCGCGCTCGGGGTCCATCCGCTGCAGCCTGCCCCGCAGGTCCGCGACCTGCCGCGTGAGGCCCAGGTCGACGAGTCCGGCGACGACGCCGCGCACGTAGTCGGGCAGGGCGTCCGGGCGGTCCTCGGGCAGCGGCGTCACGGCGAGCTCGGTGATGACGCCTTCGACCGGTCCGGCGGCCTCCTCCCGCACGCGTTCGAGCCACGCGGCGTCGCCGTCCGTGGCCGACGCGACCCCGCCGGCCGCCCGGATCGCCTCGTGGACGGCGCGCAGGGCCGGGACGGAGAACGCCTCCGGTGCCAGGGCGTCGAAGGCCTCGGGGTCGACGGTAGTCGGGTGCTGCAGGACGGCCTCGAGGACGTTGCGCTCGAGGCGCGCGACGGGGTCGGCGCGGTCGGGTCCGGCGGGCCGGCCACGCGAGGGGCGGCCCCGGTCGTCGTCGGGCCGCGGGCCCGGGACCACCGGCTCGTCGCGGCGCCCGGGTCGGCCTCCGGCGTCGTCTCCGCCCGACGCGGCCGCACGGCCCGCGGAGACGACGGCGTTGCGGACCGCCTCGAGCTCCATGCCGAGCCAGCCCGCGAGCATGCGCGCGTACTCCGGGCGCAGCGCTGTGTCCCGGATGCGTGCGACCACCGGCGCGGACGCGCGCAGCGCGGCGACCCGCCCCTCGACGGTGTTCAGGTCGTGCGCGTCGATCGTGGACCGGATGACGAACTCGAACAGGGGCTGACGGGAGGCGACGAGGGCGCGGACGGCGTCGGGCCCGTTCGCCTGCCGAAGCTCGCACGGGTCCATCCCGCTCGGCTCGACGGCGACGAACGTCTGCGCGTAGAAGCGCTGGTCCTCGCCGAAGGCACGCAGGGCGGCCTTGCGGCCCGCCGCGTCGCCGTCGAACGTGAAGACGATCTCGCCCCCGGCCGAGGTACCGGAGGCCAGCTGGACGCCCGCGCCCACGGAGGTGTCGCCGAGCAGGCGGCGCAGCATCCGCGCGTGGTCCGGGCCGAACGCCGTCCCGCACGTCGCGACCGCCGTCGGGACACCCGACAGGTGCGCGGCCATCACGTCGGTGTACCCCTCGACGACCACGACCTGGCGGCGCTTGGCGATCTCCCGCTTGGCGAGGTCGATGCCGTAGAGCACCTGCGTCTTGCGGTAGAGCGGGGTCTCCGGGGAGTTGAGGTACTTGGGCCCGTTGTCCTCGTCGAGCAGGCGGCGCGCACCGAAGCCCAGGACGTCGCCGGTGACGTCGCGGATCGGCCACACCAGCCGCCCCCGGAAGCGGTCGTAGAGGCCGCGGTTGCCCTGGCTCATCAGGCCTGACACCGTCAGCTCGGCCTCGGTGAAGCCCTTGCCGCGCAGGTGCCGCAGCAGCGCGTCCCAGCCTTGCGGCGCGAACCCGACGCCGAACTGCTCCGCGGCGCCACGGTCGAACCCGCGCTCGGCAAGGAACTGCCGCCCGACGGCGGCGGCCGGGCTGAGCAGCTGCTCGGCGTAGAACGCGGCCGCGTGGCGGTGGGCCTCGAGGAGGCGCTGGCGCCGCCCGGGCTCCTCCCCCGGCCGCGCGGGGCCACCGTCCTCGTAGCGAAGCTGGACGCCGACGCGGCCCGCGAGGTGCTCGACCGCCTCGGTGAACCCCAGGCCGTCGAGCTTCTGGACGAATGAGATGACGTCCCCGCCCTCAGCGCACCCGAAGCAGTGCCACAGGCCCACGGGCGGCCGGACGTGGAACGACGGCGTCTTCTCGTCGTGGAAGGGGCACAGGCCCTTCATGGACCCGACGCCCGCAGGCTTGAGCGTCACGTGCTCGCCGACGACGTCCTCGATCCGGGCGCGCTCGCGGACCGTCTGGACGTCCTCGCGCAGGATCCGGGCCACGCGGCGAGTCTAGGGCTCACCGCGTGGGCCTCCCCCGCCCTGCACACCCGGCCCGCGCGTGAGGGGCTCCGGCTCAGCGGCCGGCGTCGGGCACCAGGCGGGCGTGCCACTCGGCGGCGCTCACGTCGGTGAGCGAGGCGACCTGGTCGACGACGACGCGCAGCCGTGCGGCGTCGTCGTCGGCGGCGCGCCAGTCCGCCGCGAACGGCGGCTCGAGCAGGTCGGGCGCCCGGTCGGCGAGGAGCTCGACGAGCGCGGTGACCATCTCCCGCTGGCGGCGGTGCAGCGGCTCCGCCTCCCGCGGCGCCATGACGTACGCAACGGCGAGGCCCTTGAGGACCGCGATCTCCGCGACCGTCCCGCGCGGCACGACGAGGTCGGCACCGTAGCGCAGGAGCGGGCCGGGGCCGTAGGCCTCGCGGGTCGCGTCGATGGCCGCACCGCAGAACCGGCCGATCAGCTCGCTCGTCAGGTCCTTGAGCGCCGCGAGCGCGCCCCGCGAGCCGTCGTGCTCGCGCACCCAGCCGGGCGTGCGGGGCAGCCGTTCCATCGCGGCCGCGATCTCGTCCGCCGTGACGACGTCGCCGTACCAGGAGCGGATCTGCTCGGCGACGCGCTCGCGCTCGTCGGCGCGGTCGAGCACGGCGAGGTCGAACCGTCCGCCGACGACCGCGTCCTCGACGTCGTGCACCGAGTAGGAGACGTCGTCGGCGAGGTCCATGACCTGGGCCTCCAGGCAACGCACCCCGGGCGGCGCGCCCGCACGCACCCACGCGAACGTCGGCAGGTCGTCGGCGTAGACGCCGAACTTTCCCGACGGCGTCCCGTCCGGCCCGGCCGGGGCGTCGGCCGCCGTCCACGGGTACTTCGTGGCTGCGTCGAGGCTTGCCCGCGTCAGGTTGAGCCCCACGCTGCGCCCCGTGGCCAGGTCCGTGACCTTGGGCTCGAGGCGGGAGAGGAGACGCAGGGTCTGCGCGTTGCCCTCGAACCCGCCGATCCCCGCGGTGAGGGCAGCGAGCGCCCGCTCGCCGTTGTGCCCGTACGGCGGGTGGCCCAGGTCGTGGGCCAGGCAGGCGGTGTCGACGACGTCCGGGTCGCACCCGAGCGCCTTCGCCAGCTCGCGACCGACCTGCGCGACCTCGAGGCTGTGCGTCAGCCGCGTCCGCACGAAGTCGTCGCTGGCCGGGCCGAGCACCTGAGTCTTGGCGCCGAGGCGGCGCAGCGCGGACGAGTGCACGACGCGCGCCCGGTCCCGTTCGAACGGCGTGCGCGCCGAGCTCTTCGCCGCCTCCGGGACGAGGCGTGCGGCGTCGTCGTCGGAGTAGCGGTGCACGTCACCCACCCTAGCCAGCCGGGACCCCGCGCAGGGCGGCCCCCGGGGCCGGGTGGGGCCGCGTCACCCCTTGACCGACCCGGCCGTGAGGCCGCCGACGATGTACTTCTGCAGGAAGAGGAAGAGCGCCAGGACCGGCAGCGCCGCGATGACCGCGCCGGCGGCGAACAGACCCCAGTTGGCGTCGAGCAGCGAGGACACCCAGCCGTACAGGCCCACCGCGACCGTCCAGTTGCCCTCGGACTGCAGGATGATGCGCGCGATGATGAACTCGCCGAACGTCGAGATGAACGACAGCAGGCCGACGACGGCGAGCATCGGCGACACGAGCCGCAGGATGATCGTCCAGTAGATCTGCGTGTGCGTCGCACCGTCGATCTTGGCCGCTTCGTCGAGCTCGCGCGGGACGGTGTTGAAGAACCCGTACAGCAGGAACGTGTTCACGCCCAGCGCGCCGCCGAGGTAGATGCAGATGAGGCCGATCTTGGAGTTCAGGCCGAGCACCGGCACCACGTTCCCCAGCCCGAGCAGCAGCAGGAAGATCGCCACGAAGGCGAGGATCTGCGGGAACATCTGCACGACGAGGAGCGACGTCAGGCCGATCCGGCGCCCCGAGAAGCGGAACCTCGAGAACGCGTAGGCCGCGGACGCGCCCATGAGCACGGTCCCGACGCCCGTCGCGATCGCGATGAGCAGGGTGTTGCCCATCCACGTCCAGAACATCGTCGAGTTCAGCTCCTCGAAGTTCGAGGTGCTCACCTGCGCGAACAGGTCGTTGGACCCGGTGAGCGTGCCGCCCGCGCTGAGGGCCGCGGAGATGACGTACACGAGCGGGAACGCCGCGTAGACGACCGCGACGAGCCCGATGACGTGGCGCCAGCCGATCTCGGCCCACCAGCGCCGCGCACCCATGCGCTTGGGCGGCGCGCCGACCGCGGGGGCCGACGTCGTTGCAGTGGTTGTCGAGGCCATGTCAGCTCAGCTCCTCGAGCTTGCGCGTCTGGCGGAACGCCAGCGCCGAGATGGTCGCCACGATGACGAAGATGACGATGGAGAGCGCGCTAGCCAGGCCGTAGTTCTTGGGCGCGTTCCCGTCGATGCCGGACACGGAGTAGACCATCGAGATCAGGATGTCCGTGTGCCCCAGCGGCACGGACGCGTCCGTGAACCGTGGACCGCCGCCCGTGAGCATGTAGATGAGTGTGAAGTTGTTGAAGTTGAAGGCGAACGAGGAGATCAGCAGCGGCCCCGTCGCCACGAGGAGCAAGGGCATCACGACCGAGCGCCAGGTCCGGAACCGGCTGGCACCGTCGATCTTCGCCGCCTCGAGGATGTCGCCGGGGATGGCCTGCAACGCGCCCGTGGTGATGAGGAACATGTACGGGAAGCCGAGCCACAGGTTCACGAACAGCAGCGAGAGCTTCGCGAGCCAGGGGTCGGTCAGCCAACCGATCTCCGCACCGCCCAGCAGCACCTCGTTGACGAAGCCGTAGCGCCGGTTGAGCATGCCGGACCACAGCAGGGCCGCGAGGAACCCGGGGATCGCGTACGGCAGGATCATCAGCGTCCGGTAGACCTTGCGGAACCGGACGCGCGGGTCGTTGAAGACCATCGCGAAGAACAGCCCCAGCAGGAATGTCGTGACGACCGACAGCACGGCGAACGCGAAGGTCCACGCCAGGATGCGCAGGAACGGGCCGGAGTAGCGCTCGTCGCCGAACGCCGTGGAGAAGTTGTCCAGGCCCACCGGTACACGCCACCCGACGGCGAGCGTCGCGCCGTCGGCGGACTCGAACTGCCCGTTCGAGTTCGGCCGGTAGACGGTGCCCGTCGTCGTGTCGGTCATGGTGTCCGCGGCATCGTCGTAGTGCAGCACGGGGCTGTACACGTAGCCGGTGCGCGCGTCCTGGGTGCGGATCGACCCGTCGTTGGGGTCGTCGGAGACAGGCACGCGGAGCGTGGTGACCTCGCTCTGCCGCGCGAGGATCGTCGGTCGGTCCACGAGGCCGTAGCCCTCGACGGACTGGATCACACCGTCGGCCACGGCGGCGTCGGCCGCCGCGAGAGGCTCCTCCGCGGTTCCGACGCGGACCTCGCCGCCCGCGAGCACCGCGAAGCCCAAGTTCCCGTCGCCGTCGGTGACGACGCTGACCGGGTAGGAGGCGCTGCCCTCGACGCGGCGCTCGTTCTGCGCGAGGAGCGCCGCGACTGCGTCGTCCTTGGTGGAGTTGTGGCCGTCCCCGTAGTTGGTGAACGCCACGAAGCCCGTGTAGCCGACGACGTAGATCTGGTAGACGAGCAGGAAGGCCAGCCCGGGAAGGATGTACTTCATGGGCAGCGAGCGGCGGGCGAAGTACACGTAGTTGGCGGCCACGAGGAGCACCACCATCGACCACATGATCCCGTAGGAGCCCTCGCCCCAGGCGGCCATGACGACGTAGACGCCGAGTGCGTCGATCACCGCCATCAGCGCCATCTTGACGAGGAAGCCGCGCGTGGTGGTCCGCGCGTGCGAAGTGGCCGCACCCGCGCGCCGGCGGGGCGGTGGTGCATCGGTGCGGACCAGGTCCTCTTCGTCCTGGCCCGGGCGAGCTGAGCTCATCGTTGAACCTCGTCCTGACTCGTGCCGCCCGACGACGGGGCGGACCGGTGTGTCACGTCCTGGCCCGCGGGCGCCAGGCCCGCATGCACGTGGCGCGCAACCGGCTGACCCGGTTGCGCGCCACGGCGTCATCTCATCAGGAGGCGTCGAGCGCGCCCTGGATGTCGGCGGCCATCTTGTCCCAGGTGGTGATCGGGTCGGCTCCGTTGATGATGTTGGCCTCGGTCACGCCCCAGAACTCCCACACGGAGCCCATCTCGGGGATGGACGGCATCGGGACGGCGTTCGCACCGACCTCGCGGAAGCCCGCGGTGATCGGGTCGGACGACGCGGCGTCGGCGGCGGCGATGAGGGCCGGCGGGCGGTCACCGGCCTCGTAGAGGGCGAGCTGCGCCTCCTCGGTGGCCATGTAGTTCACGAGGAAGTCGTTGGCCAGGAGGGCGTTCTCGCTCTTGGCGCTCACGTAGAAGCCTGCGACGCCGACGAACGGCTGAGCAGGCTGCCCACCGGCCGACGGGATCGGGTCGATCGCCAGGTCGAGACCCTCGAACGAGCTGAGCATCCACGGGCCACCGATGATGAACGGCGACTCACCTGCGGCGAACGCGGCGAGCGCGATGTCGTACGTCACCGCGGTGTCGAGCGTGCCCGCGGCACCCTGCGCGGCGAGCCACTGCGCGAACGCCTGACCGGGCGCGCCACCGAGCGTCAGCTCGGCGGCGTAGGAGCCGTCGTCGTTCTGCGCGAAGACCGGCGCACCGAAGGAGGTCTGCAGCGGGTACATCGTGTACGGGTCACCGGTCTCGCCGACCTGCAGGAGGATCGGGTACGGGGTCCCGGCGGCCTGACCCATCTGGACGGCCTCGTCCCAGGTCGTCGGCGCGGTGGGCGCGAGCGCGGTGTTGCGGATGAGGCCGATGTTCTCGACCGCGTACGGCAGCCCGTAGACGGCACCGTCGTAGGTGAATGCCTCGACGGCGACGGACTCGAACTCGCCGGCCTTGTCGCCCAGCTCGATCGGGGCGACGACGCCGTTGGCCGTCAGCTCGCCGAGCCAGTCGTGGGCGCCGACGGTGATGTCCGGGCCCTCACCGGTCGGGACCTGGGCGTTGAAGTCGGCCCGGATGTCCTCGAAGTTCTTCAGGACGAGCTCGACGGTCGCGCCGGCCTCCTCCTCGAAGGCGGCTGCGGCGGCCTCGACGGCCGACTGGCGGGTCTCGTCGACCCAGACCGTGAGGCTGCCGGAGGCGGCGGGCGCCTCGCTGGTCTCTTCGGCCGACGGCTCGGTGGTCTCGGTCGGCTCGTCGTCCCCGCCGCCACAGGCGGACAGGACGAGCGCGGCGCCCATGGCGACCGCGACGAACGGGATGCTGCGACGCATCGGGGGTTCTCCCAACAACTCGTGGTCACGGCCCGGGGCGCCATCGGCCCCCGTCGGCCCTGTTGGCGCGACCGTAACCCGATGTTGCGAGTGTTGCAACATCTTGCGGTAACTTTCAGGTACTAGACACGTACAGCCGGTCGAGCGGCGTACCGACGAGGAGGTTGCGATGTCCTCTACGCTGCCGCACGTGCGTACCCGTCTGAAGGACCTGGCCGACCAGGCCGGGGTCAGCACGGCCACGGTGTCCCGAGTCCTCAACGGAAAACCTGGTGTCGCCGCAGACACCCGCAAGGCCGTCCTCGCCGCCCTGGACGTGCTGGGATACGACCGGCCCGAGAAGCTGCGGACCCGGTCCGAGGGCCTCGTCGGCCTGATCGTCCCCGAGCTCGACAACCCCGTGTTTCCGGCTCTTGCGCAAGCGATCGAGACAACGCTCGCCGATCGCGGCTACACGCCGCTCCTGTGCACCCAGTCCCCCGGCGGGACCACCGAGGACGAGTACATCGAGATGCTCATCGAGCACGGGGTCGACGGGATCATCTTCGTCTCCGGCCGGCACGCCGACACCACCGCGTCGACCGAGCGCTACCACCGCCTGCGCGGGCGCGGCGTCCCCATCGTGTTCGTCAACGGCTACGCCGCCGGCGTCGACGCCCCCTCCGTCTCGACCGACGACGTCGTGGCCACCCAGCTGGCCGTGCGCCACCTGACGAGCCTCGGGCACACCCGTATCGGCCTCGCCGTCGGCCCCGACCGCTACATCCCCGCGCGCCGCAAGATCGCCGCGTTCGCCACGCTCCTCGACCAGCGCAACCCCGGCGAGGACGTCGCCGGGCACGTCGTGTCGACCCTGTTCACGGTCGAGGGTGGCCAGGCCGCCGGCGGTGAACTCATCGACACCCGTCACACCGCGATCGTGTGCGGCTCGGACCTCATGGCCCTCGGCGTCATCCGGGCGGCCCGCAGCCGGGGTCTCCGCGTGCCCGAGGACCTCTCCGTCGTCGGCTTCGACGACTCACCGCTCATCGCCTTCACCGACCCGCCGCTCACCACCGTGCGCCAGCCCGTGGTGAGCATGGGCAAGGCCGCAGTCAGCGCACTCGTGGCCGAGATCTCCGGGACCCGCGTGTCCCGCACCGAGCTCCTGTTCCACCCCGAGCTCATCGTGCGCGGTTCGACAGCACCCGCACCCGCACCCGACGCCTGAGAGCCGATGCCTCACCGGCAGGATCCGCTCTCGCTACCTAGGCTGGTCCGGACACGAACCCGAACGGGAGAACTGTGACGTCCATCCTTGCGGCCATCACCACGCCGTCGACCACGACCACCCTGGTGCACCGAGCCACCCCGGAGCCCTCGCCATGGTGGCGCCACGCCGTGATCTACCAGGTGTACCCACGCTCGTTCGCGGACGGCAACGGCGACGGCGTCGGCGACCTGCCCGGCGCGACGGCGCGCCTGAAGCACCTCAAGCGCCTCGGCGTGGACGCGGTCTGGTTCTCGCCCTTCTACCGCTCCCCGCAGCACGACGCCGGCTACGACGTCGCCGACTACCGCGACATCGACCCCGTGTTCGGCACCCTCGCCGACGCCGACGCGATGCTCACCGAGGCCCACCGCCTCGGCCTCAAGGTGCTCGTGGACCTCGTGCCCAACCACACGTCCTCGATGCACCCGTGGTTCGTCGCCGCCCTGCGCGCCGCGCCGGGCAGCCCCGAGCGCGCGCGGTACATCTTCCGCGACGGACGCGGCCCCGGCGGTGCGGAGCCGCCGAACAACTGGACCTCGGTCTTCGGCGGCACTGCCTGGACCCGCATCACCGAGCCCGACGGCACCCCCGGGCAGTGGTACCTGCACCTGTTCGACCACACCCAGCCGGACCTGGACTGGACGAACCCCGAGGTGCACGAGGAGTTCCGCTCGATCCTGCGATTCTGGCTCGACCGCGGCGTCGACGGGTTCCGCGTCGACGTCTCGCACGGCCTCGTCAAGGAGGCCGGCCTGCCGGACTTCGCCGGGAGCACGGCCATGCTGCAGACGCCCCACGAGGGCACGCTCGGCTCCGAGGACGGCTCCACCGGCGCGGGCACCATGGGCCCGATGTGGGACCAGGACGACGTCCACGAGATCTACCGGGAGTGGCACGCCGTCCTCGCCGAGTACGACGGCGACCGCGCGCTCGTCGCCGAGGCCTGGGTCGAGCCGTTGAGCCGCCTGGCCCGCTACGTACGGCCGGACGAGATGCAGCAGGCGTTCAACTTCTCGTTCCTGACGGCGCGGTGGGACCCTCGCGTGCTGCGCACCGTCGTCAACGAGTCCCTCGCCGCGAACGACGCCGTCGGGGCGACCACCACGTGGGTGCTGTCCAACCACGACGTCGTCCGCCACCCCTCCCGACTCGGGCTCGCCGTCCCCGGCTCCAAGCCGAACGGCATCGGCGCCGACGACCCCCAGCCCGACCACGAGGTCGGCCTGCGCCGCGGCCGGGCCGCGACCCTGCTGATGCTCGGCCTGCCGGGCTCGGCGTACCTCTACCAGGGCGAGGAGCTCGGCCTCCCCGAGCACACCACGCTCGACGACGACGAGCGCCAGGACCCCACGTGGGGGCGGTCGGGACACACCGAGCGCGGGCGCGACGGCTGCCGCGTACCGCTCCCCTGGTCCTCGACCGAGCCCGCCTACGGCTTCTCCCCCACCGGCGCGACGTGGCTCAGCCAGCCGGCATCGTTCGCGGCGCACGCGCTGGACGTCCAGACGTGCGTACCGGGCTCGACGTTCGAGATGTACCGCGCGGCGCTGCGGCTGCGTCGCGAGTTCCGCCTCGGCTCCGGGTCTCTCGCGTGGGTCGACGGGCTGCCGTCGGACACACCGGGCTCCGTCCTGGCGTTCGTCAACCGCGACGTCCTCGTCGTGACGAACCTCGGCCCGTCCACCGTGCACCTCCAGGGCGACCTGGAGGTGCTCCTGTCGTCAGCCGACCTGCCCTTCGGGCTCGCGGGCGACCAGGGCGTCGCCGTCCCCACCGACGTCACGGTCTGGGTGCGCCAGCGCGGCTGACGCACCCAGACCGATCGCCGGCCGCCCTCAGGAGGTCGACGTCGACGTGTCCGGGCCCCGCCCCGCCGGTCCTGTCGACTCTCATCGGTAGGCGATGACCTCCTGGCCCGTGTGCACCAGGATCGTGTCACGCCCGGCGGCGTCCAGGTACGCCGCACCGCGCGGCACGGGCACCCACCACTGCTGCGCGCCCGTGCGGACGTCGTGCGCGGAGACGCCGAGCAGCCCGCGCTCACGCGTGAGCAGGAAGACCTGCCGCCCGTCCGTCAGCGGCCAGCTGCGCCCCTGGCCCAGGGGCTCCTCCCAGAGCCGGGTCCCGGTGCCGAGGTCCACTGCGACCGTCCGCAGCGCGTTCGTCGCGACCGCGATCCCGTCGACCTGCACGTACGGGTACATGCCCTGCAGGGTGCGGGCGGCCCACACCTGCTCACCCGTGCGCACGTCGAGCCCGACCACGTCGAGCGTGCCCGTGCGGCGCACCGGCAGGACGTCCGGTTCCGATCCGTCGCTCACCGCCGCGAGCCACGGCGCGCCGTCGAACGTGAACCGCTCGGCGCCGTCGGGCCCGACCACGCGCGTGCCGAGCGGCTCACCGCCCACCTCGTCACCCCAGAACGCGGTCGAGCCGTCGGGCAGGACCGCCGACGACCCCACGCTCCAGACGTCCGGCGGGTCCTCCCCGGGCAGCCCGCGCCCCGTAGCCAGGTCCACCGCGACCATCCGCCGGGGCGCACCGACCCACAGGACGCCGCGCTCGACGATGCTCAGCCACCAGCCGCGCTCGTGCAGGCCCGTGGCACGCCCCGGCTCGGTCCGGTACGTCCACACGACCCGGCCCGCCGCGGGGTCCCAGCGCGTCGCCGTCACGGTCTCGCGGTCGCCCAGGCGGGTGATCACGACGTCGTCGTCGACGACGTCCAGGGTCAGCGGCGCGCTCGCCACGTCGAGCACGCGCACCTCGCGGCCCGTGGCCGGTTCGAGGGCGACGAGGCTCGTGGCGTCCGCGGCTCCGGGCGTGTCGGCGTCCAGCACGGCCGCGCAGACGATGAGCACCGGGCTGCGGACCTCACCGCCGTCACCGCCCACCGGCAGGCACGTCTGCCTCGGGTCTCCCGCGCGCTCCCACAGGACGGCCCCCGACGCCGGGTCGACCGCGCGCAGGTCCGCCGCGTCGGCACCAGCACTGAGGACCAGCGCGTCGGGGCTGTCGGCGATCAGCTGCCGCCCGGGGACGCGCCACACCTCCTCGACCGGCCCGCCCACCGGCGCCAGGACCCCTGCCACGTCCTCGAGGGCGGCCACCACCGCTCGCTCCCGCCGTGCCTGCGCAAGGTTCGCCCCGACGACGACCACCGCCAGGACGACGGACACCGCCAGTCCGGTCCACGCCGCCACGTGGCGCCCCGTGCCCACCCGGGCCGCCGCCGGACGGTTGGCCGAGGCGTCGTCGTCCGGGCCCAGGGCGTCGACGAGCTCGACCTCGACCGAGTGGTCGGCGAGGCGCTCCGCAGCGCTGCCGGACGGCCGCCCGGGCCACGCGGCCCTGCCCATGGACGACGGTAACCGGGCCGTCAACCCACCGCTCTGTACGCGACGACCTCGCTGCTGGTGACCACGAGCAGCAGGCCGGTCCGGGTCGGTCGCAGCATCGTGACGCGCGTCGGCGCGGGAATCGTCCACCGGTCCTCGCCGGTCTCCAGGTCGAAGGCGACGAACCGCGCCCCGTCCACGTCGCCCTCCCAGGTGACCACCACGTCACCGTCCGTCGCGAAACCCGGGGAACCGCTCGCGGCCGGCAGGGCACGGAGCCACAGCTCGCGTCCCGTCGGCAGGTCGACGGCGCGGGCACCGTTGTCCTCCGCGATGACGGCGACATCGCGGACCATGAGGAACGGCCCGCCCGAGCTCGCGAGCTGAGGGTTGCGCCACAGCTCCTCGCCGGTGACCAGGTCGAGCGCGACGACCTCGCCCGGCACGTCCCCGCCGTACTCCTGCACGACGATCACGCCGGCCTTCGAGCTGTCACCGTACGACGAGAACCAGGGGTACCCGGTGAACTCGAACCGCTCGGCGCCGTCCGCTCCCAGGACCGCACCCGTGACCTCCTGCCCGTCGGGCTCGAACCGGAGCCTCAGGCCCGACCCGTCGGCCAGCGCGAACTCGTACTCGCTGGTGACGGTGTCCGGGACGTCCTCGACCTCGGTGCCGGTCTCGAACTCCAGGACCACCGGGGCGGGTCCGTCGATCACCAGGTGACCGTCCATTAGGTCGAGGCCCCACCCGCGGCCGACGAGGTCGCTCGCCCGACCAGGCTCGCTGAGGTACTCCCAGACGGTCTCGCCGGTACGCAGGTCCTGCCGGATGACGTTCAGCGCGTCGTCGGCCACCGTCCGCACGAGGACGTAGTCCCCGTCCATCGTGAAGGTGCCCAGAACCCCGCTGGCGTTGCCCACCAGCTCGGCCAGCCGCTCACCGGTCGCCGCGTCGACGGCCACGGTCGACGGGCCTGCAGGACCGCCCTCGAGAGGCCGGTCGTAGAGGTCGCACAGCACGACGTCGGGCGTGGCGTCCGTCCCGGCCAGGGCGAGGCCGAAGGTGCCCCAGTCCCACGACAGGTAGCAGTAGCCCGTGTCACTCACCGGCGCCTCCCAGAGCAGCGCCCCGGTCTGCGGGTCGAGGGCGGCGAAGCCCCCCGCGTAGTCCGTCGAGCCGGCGACGAAGATCGCCTGGTCGGTGTCCCCCTCGACCCAGGTCGCCCGCACCCTCCAGACCTCCTCGAGCCCCCCGGACATGTCCGGCAGCACCCAGGAGAGCCCGGCCACGGCCTCGCGCCGCTCAGCCGCCTGTCGGGCCGCGGCGACGTTCGCGACGACGCCGGCCCCGGCGAGCAGGACGAGCACGGCGGCGCCCACCCACCAGAGCGCGCGCCGCCGCCGGGGGCCGGCCGCGGGCGCGTCGGACGCCGGATCGTCCTCGTCGGCGACGCCTGCCGCACCGGGTGTCCCTGTCGCGGCGGAGCGCACGGAATCACGGAGCGGCTCGTCGTGCTCGACGAGCTCCACCTGGACGACGTCGTCGTCGCGCTGGGGGCGGCGCATGCCGGACACACTAGAGCGTGCGCCTGCGGGCCACGGGCGTGTCGGGCATCAGCCGCCCGAGGTGTCGAGCTCGGCCTCCCGCAGCTCCGCGCGGAACCGGTCGTCGAGCTCGCGCGAGTCGAGCCAGCCCTCCGGCAGCACGGGGCGCTTAGGGGAACCGGCCCGTCCGCGCTGGCCCTCGGCCGCCGTGCCCGGGTACGGCTGGGCGAGGTCGAGCCGGGCCAGCAGGGCGTCGAGGTGGGCGAGCGTCTCGACGAGCCCGAGCGAGCGGCGCAGCTCCCCGCCGACCGCGTAGCCCTTGAGGTACCAGGCCATGTGCTTGCGCATCTCGCGCATGCCCTTCAGCTCGTCGTCGAACTCCGCGACCATGAGCTCCGCGTGCCGACGGATCACGGTGGCGACGTCGCCCAGGCCGGGCCGCACCCGCGCGTCGGACCCGTGGAAGGCCGCGGCGAGGTCGGCGAACAGCCAGGGCCGCCCCTGGCAGCCGCGCCCGACGACGACGCCGTCGCACCCGGTGCGCTCGACCATGGCGAGCGCGTCCTCGGCGGACCAGATGTCGCCGTTGCCGAGGACCGGCACGGACGTGACCGCCTCCTTGAGGCGCGCGATCGCGTCCCAGTCGGCGCTCCCCGAGTAGTGGTCGGCGGCCGTGCGCGCGTGCAGCGCGACCGCGGCGACGCCCGCGTCCTCGGCGATCCGCCCGGCTTCGAGGTAGGTCAGGTGCTCCGCGTCGATGCCCTTGCGCATCTTGATCGTGACCGGCACGCCGTGGGGCGCGGCGGCGTCGACGGCAGCGCGGATGATCGCCGTGAACAGGTCCCGCTTCCAGGGCAGGACGGCGCCGCCCCCGCGCCGGGTGACCTTCGGGACCGGGCAGCCGAAGTTGAGGTCGACGTGGTCCGCCAGGTCCTCCGCCGCCAGCATTCGGACCGCTGCGCCGACCGTCGTCGGCTCGACGCCGTACACCTGGACGGAACGGGGCCGCTCGTCGGCGTCGTGCCGGATGATCCGCATGGACTCCGGCGTGCGCTCGACCAGGGCGCGCGAGGTGACCATCTCCGCGACGTACAGCCCCGCGCCGTGCTCGCGGCACAAGCGCCGGAACGCGCGGTTCGTGACCCCCGCCATGGGCGCGAGCACCACGGGCGTGTCGACGACGAGCGGCCCGATGCGCAGGGGCGGCAGGAGCGGTCGGGCGCTCGTGGGGGCGTTCGTCACCCCCGAATTGTCCCATCGACGCACGGCGCGGGCGTCCGCGCGGGTCGACGCCGAGTCGGCGCGAGGTCGGCGCGGGGTCTCAGCGCGGGGTGCCCGCGAACGCCTCGGCGCGGTCCCGGATACCGCGGAGCATCTTCTCGGTCATGACGAAGCTCACCCAGGACACGGGTTCCACGAGGCACCCGGCCCACGCGGTCCGGTAGGCGTAGCGCTCACGCACGACGAGACGCGTGCGCGCCCCCGGCAGCGGCCGCAGCACGAAGGCCCACGTGAAGTCGAACGGCGGCGCACTGCCGACGACCGCCGGGACGCCGCCCTGCACGACGAACACCTCGCCGGGCTGCACGACGGCGACCGTCAGGGCGACCTCCGGGGCGAGCGCCATCTCGTCGCCCACCTCGACGTCCTGCCACTGCGCCACGACGTGGTCGGCGCTGTGGATCTCACAGCCGACGAGGTTCTCGAGCGCGTCGTAGCTGTAGAAGCCTCCGCGGCCTTGCCCCAGCTGCGCGATCCACGGCCAGACGGCGGCCGGCGGGGCGTCGATGCTGATCGCGCGCGTCGCGACGAGGTCGGCCGCGGGCACGAGGTCGTCACCGGGCAGGGCCGCGTGCGTCTCCTCCGGGGCGGCGCCGAACTCGAGCTGGGCGCGTCGCCCGCGGCGGTAGGCGGCGATCGTCGCGGCGACCGCGGCGGCGCTCAGGACGGTGCGACGGGCGACGGTGCTCATACGCCCCAGTGAACCGCGTCGACACCCTGCGGCGCAGGGTCTATGGGCCCATCGCCGAGGGCCCGTCAAGCGACCTCGGTCCCTCAGCGGAACACGAACCTACGGTAGGGTAGGTTACGCCGTCGTAGCCACTGAGAGGGCCACCTGTGACCATGACTCCCGCTGCGCACGCGCACTGGCCGGACCGCCCCCTTCCCGTTCTCATCCAGGGCGGCATGGGCGTCGGCGTGTCCTCGTGGCGCCTCGCCGGCGCCGTCGCCCGGAGCGGGCAGCTGGGTGTCGTCTCGGGTACCGCGCTCGACGTCGTTCTCGCCCGCCGCCTGCAGGACGGCGACCTCGACGGCTCCGTGCGCCGGGCGCTGCGGTCCTTCCCGGACCCCGACTTCCCCCGCGAGGTGATGGAGAAGTACTACGTGCGCGGCGGTCGCG
The DNA here is from genome assembly GCA_023428465.1 of Actinomycetes bacterium. Lineage (GTDB taxonomy): Bacteria > Actinomycetota > Actinomycetes > Actinomycetales > Cellulomonadaceae > Actinotalea. Next base: position 14,608 of record JAEYXM010000175.1, on the reverse strand, counting down.
ACGCCGGCACGCCCTACGCGGCGATCCCCCGCCTGGCCGTCGACGCCAAGCCCATCTCCCAGCAGCTGGCGATCCTCGGCAACTTCGTCGAGGTCTGGCTCGCGAAGGAGGGCCACGACGGGCTCGTCGGCGTGAACTACCTCGAGAAGGCCCAGATGGCCACGCCGGCCGCGGCCTACGGGGCGATGCTCGCCGGCGTCGACGTCGTGCTCATGGGCGCCGGGATCCCGCGCGAGCTGCCCCACCTGCTCGACGAGCTCGCCGCCCACCACGCGGTCGACCTCCCGATCGACGTCGCGGGCGCCGCGGCGGGCGAGCACACCGTGCACCTGGACCCCGTCGACCTCCTCGGCCCGGGGCTGCCGCCGCTGCGCCGGCCCGCGTTCGTGGCGATCGTGTCCGCCGACGTCCTGGCCGGCTACCTCGCACGCGACGAGGCGATCCGCCCCGACGGCTTCGTCGTCGAGGGGCACGTCGCGGGCGGCCACAACGCTCCCCCGCGCGGCAAGACCGTCCTGGACGATTCCGGCCAGCCGGTGTTCGGCCCACGCGACGCCGCCGACGTCACCAAGGTCGCCGCCCTCGGGCTGCCGTTCTGGCTGGCCGGGGGCTACGGCACCCCGGAGGCCGTCGCCGCGGCCCTGGCCGCCGGTGCGACCGGCGTGCAGGTCGGCACGGTCTTCGCCCTGTGCACCGACTCCGGCTTCGTCCCGGCGCTGCGCGAGGACGTCGTCGCGCGCCTGCGGGCAGGCACCCTCGAGGTCCGCACCGACCCCGAGGTGTCCCCCACCGGGTTCCCGTTCAAGGTCGCGCAGGTCCCGGGCACGTTGTCCGACCCTGCGGTGTTCGACGCACGGCCCCGGCTGTGCGACATCGGCTTCCTGCGCCGGCCGTTCGTCCGGCCCAACGGACAGCTGGGCTACCGGTGCCCCGCAGAGCCCGTCACGCCGTACGAGCGCAAGGGCGGCACGGCTGACGAGACCACCGGGCGCGGCTGTCTGTGCAACTCGCTCACGGCCGCCGTCGGCTTCGCCCAGGTCCGACCCGACGGGCAGCCGGAGGAGCCGCTCGTCACCCTCGGCTCCGACCTCACGGGCGCGCGCGACCTCGCCAGGACCCACCCGGACGGGTGGTCGGCGGCCGACGCCGTCGCGTGGCTCATCTCCGGCACGCTCGAGGCGGCCCGCTGACGCGGCGCGGTTCCCCCCCGGGCGACGCACCTGCCGGCGTCCGGGACGCAACCTCCGCGGCTGCCGCTGCGTTCTCCAGGGTGTGACCACCATGGCTGACAGGGCGCACGAGTCGCTCGCGCACCGCCCCCTCGCACCACCCGCCTCCCCACCGCCACGCCCCGTGCCGCACGGCGGCGAGGAGATGGTCGTCCTCCTCGAAGGCTCGCGGTCGAGCCGTGCTCAGCGCTCGGAGCGCGACGAGGCGTTCACCGCCTTCGTGGCCCAGCACCAGGGCGACCTGCTCCGGACGGCCTGGCTCCTGTGCGGCGACGCCCACCGTGCCGAAGAGCTGACCCAGACGGCGCTCGTGCGCACGTACGGCGCCTGGTCCCGTGCGAGTACCGGCGACCCGCTCGCCTACGCCCGACGCGTCCTGGTGAACCTGCGCACCGACACGTGGCGGCGACGCCGCCGTGAGGTCCTCGTCGACTCCGTCGACGACGACGCGACGCACCTCGGCGGCGCCCCCGCCGGGGATCACGCCCAGCGCCAGGCCGAGCGGGACCGCCTCGCCCGCGCCCTCGCAACCCTCACGTCCCGGCAGCGTCGCGTCGTCGTCCTGCGGCACCTCGTCGGCCTGTCCGAGGCCGAGGTCGCCGAGGACCTCGGCGTCAGCATCGGCACCGTCAAGTCCACCGCCTCCCGCGCGCTCGCCGTCCTGCGCGCCACCCTCACCGACCTCGACGCGTCCGCGCCTCGCGACAGGAACCTGCCATGACCATGACCGATCACGAGCCGATCGTCTCCGACCTCCTCACCCGCACCGACCTGGCCCTGCCCGCGATGGCCCTCGACCCGGGCGACGTCCTCGCCGAGGCGCAGCGCCACCACCGTCGCCACGTGGTGGGCCGCAACGCCGCCGCCGTCCTCCTCGTCGCCGGTGCAGCCGTCGGCGTCGCCCAGCTCGGAGCCGGTGGCGACGGCGGTGTCGCCGCGCCCGCCGGCGACACCGTCGAGCTCGCCGAGGGCCTGACCGTCACGGTGCCGATCGACCCGGTGGCGATCGAGACAGAGCTCGGCACGGCCGTCGACCTCGACGTGCCGACCGCCGACGGCGGCTCCTACGTCGCCCTCAACACCGAGCAGGCGCTCGAGATCCGCACCGTGACCGACGACGGCACGCTCGGCGACGAGGTATGGGTCCTCGCGGCCGAGGGCACAACGCCGGATCACCTGCAGGTCGCGGACGACACCCTGCTCGAGGTGGGCCTGGTGCCCGTCGACACGACCGTCACCCTCGTGAGCACACCCTGGGACGACGGTGCGACCGTCAGGGTCTCCGTCCCGACGGCGACCGTCGAGGGCCTCGACGACGCGCTGTACGTCGTGCGCATCGACGGGATGCCCGCCGACGGCGCGTGGCCAACCATGACGATTCTGCTCACCGCCGCCGACGGCACCATCACGACCGAGTCGGTGCCTTCCCCCGCGACGCCGGTGGCCGCATCCAGGACGCTCGAGGTGGCGGTCGGGTCCGCCGTGGGCGTCGTCGAGACCGACGCCGGTCCGGCGCTGGACCTCGGTGTGCCGGTCCCTGACGGCCTCGTCCCCGGGACGGACGGGCAGGAGCTGACCTACGCGCTCCTGCCCCTGCCGACGGTGCGCGTCACCGTCGTCGGGGAGGAGTCGGGCGCCGAGCTCGCGGCGGCTGCGAGCCCATCGCTGTCGCTCGTGGCGCTCGCGCCCGACGGGACGGTGACGTCACTGGACACTCCGGAGCTCGAGAGCCCGCCTGGGGAGAGCGCCGTCATGGCTGTGACCGCCGTCATCGGCGACGAGGCGACGTCGGACGTGCGTGGCCTGGGCGTGGCGCCGGACGGCGCCACTGAGATCACGCTCGTGGTCGAGCGATCGTGGGGGACGGAGCGCATCCCGATCCCGACGTTCCAGGTCCCGGGCCTGGAGACCGACCAGTGGTTCTTCTTCTTCACGCTGCACGACGAGGCCGGCGACGTGACGGACGGACTCGTGCAGGCCGAGGCGACGACGCCCGGCGGCGTGACCACCACCGTGTGGTCCCTGGTCGGCGCGGACACCGGCGCCGTCGGGCAGTAGCGCCCCGAGCGACGAGGGGGTGCCGGGCGACCGCCCGGCACCCCCTCGTTCCTGCTCAGCAGCCGATGAGGCGCTCGGCGAGGTAGCTGCGCACCTGCGTGATGCCGACGCGCTCCTGCGTCATCGAGTCCCGCTCGCGGATGGTCACGGCCTGGTCCTCGAGGGAGTCGAAGTCCACCGTGATGCAGTACGGCGTGCCCACCTCGTCCTGGCGGCGGTACCGCCGGCCGATCGCGCCGGCGTCGTCGAAGTCGACGTTCCAGACCTTGCGCAGGTCGGCGGCGAGGTCGCGCGCGACCGGGGAGAGCGTCTCGTGGCGCGACAGCGGCAGCACGGCGGCCTTGGTCGGCGCGAGCCGCGGGTCGAGGCGCAGGACGGTCCGGACGTCGACGCCGCCCTTGGCATTGGGCGCCTCGTCCTCCGCGTAGGCCTCGACGAGGAACGCCATGAGCGACCGGGTCAGGCCCGCTGCCGGCTCGATGACGTACGGCACCCAGCGCTCGTTCTTGGCCTGGTCGAAGTAGGACAGGTCCTGGCCGGAGTGCTCGGTGTGCGTCTTCAGGTCGAAGTCCGTGCGGTTCGCGATGCCTTCCAGCTCGCCCCACTCGCTGCCGGTGAACCCGAAGCGGTACTCGATGTCGACCGTGCGCGTCGAGTAGTGGGAGAGCTTCTCCTGCGGGTGCTCGTAGAGGCGCAGGTTGTCGCGGCTGATGCCGAGGTCGACGTACCAGTCGGTCCGGTAGTCGATCCAGTACTGGTGCCACTGCGCGTCAGTGCCGGGCTCGACGAAGAACTCCATCTCCATCTGCTCGAACTCACGCGTGCGGAAGATGAAGTTGCCGGGTGTGATCTCGTTGCGGAAGGACTTGCCGATCTGCCCGATGCCGAACGGCGGCTTCCTGCGCGCGCTCGTCATGACGTTGGCGAAGTTCACGAAGATGCCCTGCGCCGTCTCCGGCCGCAGGTAGTGCAGGCCGGACTCGTCCTCGACGGGGCCGAGGTAGGTCTTGAGCATCATGTTGAAGTCGCGCGGCTCGGTCCACTGCCCCCGGGTACCGCAGTTGGGGCACGCGACCTCGGCGAGGCCACCCTCGGGCGCGCGGCCCTTGCGCGCCTCGAAGTCCTCGATCATCTGGTCTTCGCGGAACCGCTTGTGGCAGCTGAGGCACTCCGTCAACGGGTCGGTGAAGACGGCGAGGTGGCCGGAGGCCACCCAGACCTGCCGGGGCAGGATGACGGAGGAGTCCAGGCCGACGATGTCGTCGCGGCTGGTGACCATCGCGCGCCACCACTGACGCTTGATGTTCTCCTTCAGCTCCACGCCCAGGGGCCCGTAGTCCCACGCGGAACGCGTTCCGCCGTAGATCTCCCCGGACGGGAACACGAAGCCCCGTCGCTTGGCGAGGCTGATGACTTTGTCGAGGCGGGACTCGGCCACGAGGTGCTCCTTGCATGCCGCACGTGGCTCGCGCGGCGGCTGGTGGGGACAGGGTGGGACGGCCCGGCGCGGGCGCCGTGTGCCGGGCTCAGGCTACCGGTGTCGGGGACCCCTGGTTTGACAGGCGCGCACGGCCTTAATGAGAATGATCCTCATGTTCAAGCGCCGCAGCAGCACGACCGCCCTCGTCGCCACCGGGGTGCTCCTCCTCGCAGGGTGCGGCGCCACCGGGTCCCCGAACGACGGGGACGGAGTCCAGGTGCTCGCGTCGATCTACCCGCTCGCATACGTCGCCGACGCGGTCGGCGGCGACCTCGTGGACGTCACGACGGCAACGCCCGCCGGGACCGACCCGCACTCCGTCGAGCTCTCCCCCCGCCAGCTCCGCGACGTCGGCGATGCCGACCTCGTCCTCTACCTCGGCGGCTTCCAGGCCGCGGTCGACGACGCCGTCGCGGAGCGCTCCCCCAGCCACGCGCTCGACGTCGCCACGGTCGCCGACCTCCAGCCGCTGCCCGCGGGCGCTGCCCACGAGCACGACGAGGCCGACGACGACGACGTCGCGGACGACAACCACGCGGAGGACGACGACCACGGCGCCCTCGACCCGCACTTCTGGCTCGACCCCGAGCGCCTCACGAACGTCGGGTACGCGGTCGCCGTGGCGCTCGGCGAGGCGGACCCGGCCAACGCCGACACCTACGTGAGCAACGCGGACGCCCTCGCCGAGGACCTGGCGGCCCTGGACGAGGAGCTCGCGAGCGGCCTGTCCACCTGCGCGAGCGACGTCGTCGTCACGTCGCACGCCGCGTTCGGGTACCTGACGTCCCGGTACGCCCTGCACCAGGTGAGCGTGTCCGGCATCGATCCCGAGCGCGAGCCCTCCCCCGCGCGCATCCGCGAGGTGCGCGAGGCGATCGCCGACCTCGGCGTGTCGGCCGTCTTCACCGAGCCGCTCGCCGACCCGGGCGTCGCTGCGACCCTCGCCGAGGACCTCGCCGTCGACGTGCTCGAGCTCGACCCCCTGGACAGCCACCGCGAGGACACGCCCGGCTACCGTGAGGTCATGGCCGACAACCTCGCGGCTCTGCGCGCCGGGCTGGGCTGCTCGTGAGCGGGGCCATCGACGCACGCGGCATCGTCGTCGAGCTCGGCGGCGCCCCGATCGTCGGCGGGGTCGACCTCGTCGTGGGCGAGGGCGAGGTCGTCGCCCTGCTCGGCGCCAACGGCTCGGGCAAGTCCACGCTCGTACGGTCCCTCGTCGGCGTCGTCCCGCTCGCAGCCGGCAGCGTCCGTCTGCTCGGCGCACCGCTCGGCAACGCGGTGCCGTGGGGCGAGATCGGCTACGTGCCCCAGCGCGTGAGTGCCGCCTCCGGGGTCCCCGCCACGGCCGGCGAGGTGGTCCTCTCCGGGACCCTGCACCGCCGCCGCCTCCGCCCGCCACGCGACGGTCGCGAACGTGCGAGCGCCGCGCTCGCCGCTGTCGGGCTCGCCGGCGAGGACCGCACCGCGGTGCGCACCCTGTCGGGCGGCCAGCAGCAGCGCGTGCTCATCGCCCGGGCACTCGTCCGCCGGCCCCGGCTCCTCCTGCTCGACGAGCCCGTGGCCGGCGTCGACGTACCCAGCCAGCAGACGTTCGCCGCTGCGCTCGCCGACCTCGCCGCCGCCGGGACCACGGTCCTCGTCGTCCTGCACGAGCTGGGCGCCCTCGCCCCGCTCATCAGCCGCGCCGTCGTCCTGCGGCACGGCGCCGTCGTTCACGACGGCGAGCCACCCCAGCCCGCCCCCGAGCACGCGGGCGCCGAGCACGAGCATGTGCACCCGCACGACGACGACCGCGACCGGGCGCGCACCGAGCCGGGCGTGACCCCCCGGGTGAGGTGGCAGGCATGATCGAGATGCTGACCGACCCACTCATGCAGCGCGCGCTCGTCGTCGCGCTCCTCGTGGGCCTCACCGCCCCCGTGATCGGCACCTACCTCGTGCAGCGCCGGCTGTCGCTGCTCGGCGACGGCATCGGGCACGTAGCGCTCACCGGCGTGGCGCTCGGCTGGCTCGTCGGCAACATCGCCGGCCTCGCGCCCAAGGACGCGCTGGCGATCCCGGGCGCGGTTGTCGCGGCCGTCGTCGGCGCCGTCGCCATCGAGGTCGTCCGGGCGAAGGGCCGCACCAGCGGGGACGTCGCGCTCGCCCTGCTCTTCTACGGCGGCATCGCCGGCGGCGTCCTCATCATCTCCGTGGCCGGGGGCAGCAACGCGAACCTCGTCGGGTACCTGTTCGGCTCGATCTCCACGGTGTCCACGCAGGACCTCGTGATCACCGTGGCACTGTCCGTCCTCGTGCTCGCCGTCGGCCTGGGACTGCGCACGGCTCTCTTCGCGGTCTGCCACGACGAGGAGTTCGCCCGCGCCGCCGGGGTGCCCGTGGGCGTCCTCAACGTGGCCATCGCGGTCGTCGCCGCGCTGACCGTGACCGTCGCGATGCGCGTGGTCGGGGTGCTCCTCGTCAGCGCCCTCATGATCGTCCCGGTCGCCGTCGCCCAGATGATCACCTCCTCGTTCCGGCGCACCATGGCCCTCGCGATGGGCGTCGGGGCACTCGTGTGCGTGAGCGGCCTGTCGATCACGTACTTCTACGACGCCTCCCCCGGCGCGATGATCGTCGTCCTCGCGATCGGCATGTACGCGCTCGCCGCAGCGGCCCGGCCACTGGTCGTCCGCGCCGCGCGCCGTCGCGCCGGCACACGCGACCCCCACCCCGAGCTGCCCGACGACGTCGTGGTCGGTGCGCCGTGATGCGCCGGATGACGCGCCAACGATCGGCCGTCGCGGACCTGCTCGCCGACGTCGACGACTTCCGCAGCGCGCAGCAGCTCCACGAGCTCCTGCGCGACCGCGGCACCGAGGTCGGGCTCGCGACCGTCTACCGCACCCTCACCTCGCTCGCGGACGCCGGGGAGGTCGACGTCCTGCGCGCCGAGGACGGCGAGGCCCTGTACCGCCGGTGCTCCCGGCGCGAGCACCACCACCACCTCGTCTGCCGGCGCTGCGGCACCGCCGTGGAGGTCGACGGACCCGGCGTGGAGGCGTGGGCGGCCGCCATCGGCGCAACGCACGGGTTCCGCGACGTCGTGCACACCATGGAGCTGACCGGGGTCTGCGCCACGTGCGCGGAGGCGGACGGCTGATGCCCGACTGGATGGCGGGCTGGCCCGTGCTCGGGGTCTACCTGTTCTTCCTCGCCGGAGCGGTCGGGCGGTCCCAGGCCCTCTTCTGGCTGGGCCGCGGCGCCGCGGCAGGCGCCCTGCGCTCCCGCTGGCGGGAACGCGCCGAGTCCCCGCGCGTGCTCCGCGCCACGCGTGCCGTCGAGCGCTGGGGCATGCCGCTCGTCCCGGTGGCGTTCCTGACCATCGGCTTCCAGTCGGCCGTGCTGCTCGGGGTGGGCGTCCTGCGCGTGGGCTGGCTGCGCTTCACGCTCTGGTCGATCCCCGGCTGCCTCGTGTGGGCGGCACTGTGGGGCGGCGGCGGGCTCGCCGCCCTGGCCGGCGCGCGCGAGCTCGCCGACCGATCGCCATGGCTCCTCGCGGTGGCACTCCTCGCCTGCGGCGCGCTCGTGGTGGTCGCCGGTGGTGCGCTACGCCGCCGACGCGATCAGGTGGACGCCGTCGACGCGCTGGCCCACCGCGCGCACGACGCCGGAGACGCGCCGAGCCAGCCGTAGCGCGGCGGCAGCGCCCGCTGCGGCTGCGGCTGCTAGCCTCCGCCGGTGCACTCCGGCAAGCTCGCCTCGCTCACTCGCTACCCCGTGAAGTCGCTCGGTGGGGAGCCGGTCGAGAAGGCGACCGTGACGCCGAGGGGCCTCGAGCACGACCGGGCATGGGCGGTCTACACCGCCGAGGGCAGGATCGGCTCCGGCAAGACGACCCGTCGCTTCCGGCGCGTCGACGGGCTCCTGGAGTGGTCGGCGGCCATGGCCGACGACGTCCCCCATGTCACTGCGCCCGACGGCCGCCGGTGGAGGGCCGACTCCCCAGGCCTGGGTACCGCGCTGAGCCGCGCGGCCGGTCAGGAGCTGTCCGTGCGCACGGAGGGCGACGTGCCGCACCACGACGACGCCCCCGTGCACGTGATCACGACTGCGGCGCTGACCTCGCTCGGAGCGCGGCTCGGCGCTCGCCCGGACCCGCGCCGGTTCCGGGCGAACCTCGTCGTGGACCTCGACCGGCACGACGGGACGCCCGGCGCGTGGCCCGAGGACGACTGGCTCGGGCGGACTCTCACGGTGGGCGGGGTCGTCCTGCGCCTGACGGCACCCATGCAGCGCTGCGTGATGGTGAACTCGGCGCAGCCCGGGCTGCCCGCCGACGCGCGCGTCCTGCGCGCGCTGGCGGACCGTTCCCTGCACCTCGGGGTCATGGCTGACGTCCTGGTCCCCGGGGTCGTGCGTGCCGGAGATCCCGTCGTCGTTGCCTGAGCGCCCGCTGCGGCTGCGTCAGTGGGCCTGGGACACGCAGAACTGGTTGCCCTCGGGGTCGGACAGGACGACCCAGGCGAACCCCGACTCCTCGTGCCGCGCCACCTCGAGCGCACCCTCGGCGCGTAGGCGCTCCACCTCGAGCTCGCGGTTCGGGGCTGCCAGGTCCAGGTGCAGGCGGTTCTTGCCCGGCGTCGGCTCGGCCACCCGCTGGAAGCCGACCTGAAGGCCGCTGCCGTCGACCCTGGCCACGACGAAGTCGTCGCCCTCGAAGCCCTCGGCGACCTGCCCGCCCAGCTGACGCGCCCACCACTCGCCCAGCGCGCGCGGGTCCCTGCAGTCGATCGTCACCATCTCGATACGCATCATGACGACGACGTTAGCCGCCGGGTACGACAACCCCGTCGTCGGTCGTACGGGTCGCGCCCCGGCGCCTCAGGACCCGGCGGAGCGGTCCACGGCCCCGCCGTAGCGCCGGTCCCGGCGTGCGTACGTGTCGACGGCGCGCCACAGGTGCCGGCGGTCGACGTCGGGCCAGTACTCGTCCAGGAAGACCAGCTCCGCGTACGCCGCCTGCCAGATCATGAAGTTCGACGTCCGCTGCTCCCCCGACGTGCGCAGGAACAGGTCGACGTCGGGCAGGTCCGGCTCGTCGAGGTGACGGGCCACGGTGCGCTCGTCGACGCGCTCCGGGTCGAGCCGCCCCGCCGCGACCTCCCGCGCGATGGCGCGCGCGGCGTCGGCGACCTCCGCCCGCCCGCCGTAGTTCACGCACATCGTCAGCGTGCAGACGGTGTTGTGCCGGGTGAGCTCCTCGGCCGTCTCCAGCTCGGTGATGACCGACCGCCACAAGCGCGGCCGCCGCCCGGCCCAGCGGACACGCACCCCCCAGTCGTGCATGGTGTCCCGCCGGCGCCGCAGCACGTCACGGTTGAACCCCATGAGGAAGCGCACCTCCTCCGGCGAGCGCTTCCAGTTCTCCGTCGAGAACGCGTAGGCGGACACGTGCGTGACACCCACCTCGATCGCGCCCGCGACGACGTCCAGGAGCGCAGCCTCCCCCGCCGCGTGACCCGCAGTCCGGGGCAGGCCCCGCTCGTTCGCCCAGCGCCCGTTGCCGTCCATGACGATCGCCACGTGCCGGGGCACCAGCTCGCGCGGCAGTGCCGGGGGCCGCTCGCCCGAGGGATGCGGCGGCGGCGGCACGACGAGGTGGGGCGTGACCTTCGCCGGTCGACGGCCCGCCATCAGGCGCGCTCGACCATCGGCAGGGAGCGCAGCCCGCGCTCCAGGTGGAACTGCAGGAACGCCGCCACGAGCCCGTTGCCCTCCCTGCGGTGACGCGGGTCGCTCGCGTCCGCCGTCTGCCAGTCACCGCTCAGCAGCGCCGCGAGCAGCCCGAACGTCTCCGGTGCCGGCGAGGCCGCACCCGGCGGGCGGCAGGCCGCGCAGACCGCGCCACCCGACGCCACCGCGAAGGCGCGGTGCGGTCCGGGCGCGCCACAGCGGGCACAGTCCCGGAACGACGGCGCCCAGCCCGCCACCGCGAGAGCCCGGAGCAGGTACGCGTCGAGCACCAGGCCGGCGTCGTGCGCCCGCTCCGCGAGCGCCCGCACGGCTCCCGTCAGGAGCAGGTACTGCTGGACGGCGGGCTCCTGCTCGGCGTCCACGAGCCGCTCGGCAGTCTCCAGCATGGCGGTCCCCGCTGTGTAGAGGGCGTAGTCGGCGCAGATCTCGCGGGCGTACGGCCCCAGCGTCTCGACCTGCGTGACGATGTCGAGGCTGCGGCCCGTGTACAGCTGCGCGTCGACCACCATGAACGGCTCCAGCCGGGAGCCGAACCGCGAGGACGTCTTGCGCACACCCTTGCCGACCGCCCGCACCTTGCCGTGCTCACGGGTGAGCAGCGTGATGATGCGGTCGGCCTCGCCCAGCTTCTGGGTGCGCAGGACGATCGCCTCGTCGCGGTACAGGCTCACCCTGCCCATTCTCCCCCATGGGCCCCACACGCCCGCCGCGGCGCCCCGGAGGAAAAGGGCGTGACCGTGGCGGGACCAGGCTCCTACCCTGGCTCTGCCGCACGGCGATGCCGGGCGGACCAGACGTGAGGAGGTGACGGCCATGACGGTCCAGTGCTGCACCGCGCCGTCCACCACCCACGCCCGGCTCCCCTGACGGGGGCGCCGGTCCCGTTCAAGGGAACCTCCGTTGACCTCTCCTCTCGCACGCCTCGGCTGGGACGACGCCTGGGCGGCCGCCCTGGCACACGTCCCCGCCGACTCCGACCTCACGGGGCCCGACGCCGCCCACGTCGGGGCTGACCCGCACGACCTCGCCGTCGGTCGCGTGAGCCGCGCCGACCGTGACCACCTGGACGTCGTCGTCGCCGTCGGCGACGGTCTCGCGGTGCGCGACGCCGTCCCCTCCACCGCCTTGCGCAGGTCGTGGCGGTCGGACCCGTCCCACACCGCCGTGACCGGCGACTGGGTGCTCCTCGACGCACGCGCGGACCACCTGGTTGTCGAACGTGTCCTGCCGCGCCGTAGCGCCGTCGTCCGCGCGCAGGTCGACCGGTCCTCCCACGGGCAGGTGCTCGCCGCCAACGCCGACGTCGTCGCCGTCGTCGAAGGCATGGCGCCCGATCCCGACGCCGGGCGCATCGAGCGCCTCCTCGCTCTCGCGTGGGCGTCCGGGGCCGACCCGCTCGTGGTGCTCACCAAGGCAGACCTCGTGCCCGAGCCCGACCGGGTCACGGCCGACGTCGCCGCTCTCGCACCGGGTGTCGCCGTCCTGGCCACGTCCGCCACGACCGGGACGGGCCTGGAGCACCTGCGGGAGCGTCTCGCCGGCGGCGCGACCGTCGCACTCCTCGGCGCGTCCGGCGTGGGCAAGTCCACGCTCCTGAACGCACTCGTGGGCGAGGCGACCATGCGGACGAACGCCCTGCGCGCCGACGGCAAGGGCCGCCACACGACAGTGACCCGCGAGCTCCACCTCGCGCCGGACGGCGGTGCCGTGCTCGACACACCCGGCCTGCGCACGGTCGGGCTCGCCGGGACGCAAGCCGCACAGGAGGTCTTCACCGAGGTGGCCGAGCTCGCCGAACAGTGCCGGTTCGCCGACTGCGCGCACGTCACCGAGCCCGGGTGCGCCGTGCTCGCAGCGCTCGAGGACGGGCGCCTGACCGCACGGCGGCTCGAGTCCTACCGCACCCTGCTGCGCGAGGAACGCCACCACGCGGCCCGCACCGACGCGCGGCTCCGCGCGGAGATGACGCAGGTGTGGAAGGCGCGGACCCGGGAGTACCGGCGCCGGCCGCACAAGAAGACCTGACCACGCCGGCGGCGCCTCCGGTCGTCCCGTGCACCCAGAGGGCGCGCGCGAGCCCCCCTGGGTGTCAGCGCTGGGCGCGGTTGACCGCCGAGATGATCGCCTTGAACGAGGCGGTCGTGATCGACGGGTCGATGCCGACGCCCCACAGGACGTCGTCGCCCACGAGGCACTCGACGTAGGCCGCCGCCACGGCGTCCTCACCGGTGGAGAGTGCGTGCTCGGCATAGTCGAGGACCTCGACCTGCTGAGCGCGCGTGGCCAGCGCGCTCACCAGGGCGGCGATGGGCCCGTTGCCCTCGCCCTCGACCGTCACCTGCTCACCGCGGTCGACGATGTCGGCGAGCAGGTGCACCGGGCCGTCCTCGCCCGACACGAGACGGGTGCTGCGCAGCGCGAACCGACCCCAGGGCTCGAGGCCTGACTCCGGCGTCGAAGGCAGGTACTCGTCGGTGAAGAAACGCCACAGGTCGTCCGCGGTGACCTCGGTGCCCATCGCGTCCGTCTGCTGCTGGACGACCCGGGAGAACTCGATCTGGAGCCGGCGGGGCAGGTCCAGGTGGTGCTCGGCCTTCATCAGGTAGGCCATGCCGCCCTTGCCGGACTGGGAGTTCACGCGGATGACGGCCTCGTACGTGCGCCCGACGTCACGGGGGTCGATGGGCAGGTACGGCACCGCCCAGACCAGGTCGTCGACGCTGACTCCCGCCTCGGCGGCCCGGGCGGTCATCGACTCGAAGCCCTTCTTGATCGCGTCCTGGTGCGAGCCGGAGAAGGCCGTGAAGACCAGGTCACCGCCGTACGGGTGCCGCTCGTGCACCGGCAGCTGCGTGCAGTACTCGACGGTGCGGCGGACCCGGTCGATGTCGGAGAAGTCGATCTGCGGGTCGATGCCCTGGCTCGCCAGGTTCATGCCCAGCGTGACGAGGCAGACGTTGCCCGTGCGCTCGCCGTTGCCGAACAGGCAGCCCTCGATGCGGTCCGCGCCGGCGAGGTAGCCCAGCTCAGCGGCGGCGACCGCGGTGCCGCGATCGTTGTGCGGGTGCAGCGAGAGGACCACGTTCTCCCGCTGGTTCAGGTGCCGCGACATCCACTCGATCGAGTCGGCGTACACATTCGGCGTCGCCATCTCGACCGTCGCCGGGAGGTTGATGATGACCTTGCGGTCCGGCGTCGGCTCGAACACGTCGATGACCGCGTTGCAGACCTGTACCGCGTACTCCAGCTCCGTGCCCGTGAACGACTCGGGCGAGTACTCGTAGCGGACCTCGGTGCCCGGGATCAGCTCCTCGTACTTGCGGCACAGGAGTGCGCCGCTCACGGCAATGTCGATGATCCGTGCCTGGTCCGCGCGGAACACGACCTCGCGCTGCAGCACCGATGTCGAGTTGTACAGGTGCACGATCGCCTGCTTGGCGCCGGCGATGGCCTCGTACGTGCGCTCGATGAGGTGCTCGCGGGACTGCGTGAGCACCTGGATCACCACGTCGTCGGGGATCCGGTCGCCCTCGATCAGCATGCGCACGAAGTCGAAGTCCGTCTGCGACGCGGACGGGAAGCCGACCTCGATCTCCTTGAAGCCCATGTCGACGAGCAGCTCGAACATCCGCAGCTTCCGCTCCGGGTTCATCGGCTCGATGAGCGCCTGGTTGCCGTCACGCAGGTCGACTGCGCACCAGCGGGGGGCGCTCGTCATGCGCCGGTCGGGCCACGTGCGGTCGGGCAGGTCGACCGTGAGCTGCTCGTGGTACGGGCGGTACTTGTGCACGCGCAGGGCGGACGGCTGCTGCGCGGTCCGCACCTCGTACGGCGGGCGCGCGGCCTCACCGGGGGCGGGCGCGGTCGAGGTGGTCTGTGCGTCGTTCATCGGGCTTTCCCTTCGTCGTCTCCGTCGGCTCGACCGGCGCACCGACCACCGCGACGAGAGACCGGTCTGTCAGACCTCGCCGCGGCGACGAAGGAGCAGGAACGTCACACGCACGGGGCCACTGTAGCCCCAGACAGCGGTGGGGCCCCCGACCCTCCCCGGCCTGGGGCCCCCCCCCCCGGGGGGGGGGGGGCCCCCCCCCCCCCCCCCCCC
>JAEYXM010000220.1 GCA_023428465.1 Actinomycetes bacterium | reverse complement strand
GCCGCCGGCGCAGGAGCCCCCCGCGCCGCTGCCGCCGGTCGTCCCGGCGCCCCCGCTGCCCCCGGTGGCACCGGAGCCCCCGGCCGCCCTGCCCCCGGCGTTCCCGCCGGCCGAGGAGTCCCAGATCCCGCTGCCCCCGGCGTTCCCGCCGGCGGAGGAGCCCCAGACTCCGATGCCGCCGCTGGCCCCGGCGTTCCCGGTCGCGGAGGAGCCCCACGTCCCGGAGCCCCCGGCTCCGCCGGCACCCCCCGCGCCCCTGGCGCCCCTGTTCTCCCCGGTGACCCAGGCGCCGGACGAGCTCTCACAGGCCGGCTCGGGCGCTGCGCCGGCCCCGGCCCCGATCGCCCCGGCGCTGCCGACCCCCATCTTCTCGCCGGTGACCATCGCCGCTGAGGAGCCGCCGGCCCCCGCGCCGTTCGCGCCGGAGTCGTCGGTCGCCCCGGAGCCGTCCGCCTCGCCCTTCGCGCCGGAGCCGCGGGCGGCGGCGTCCGCCCCGCAGCCCCCTGCTCCGTCGGCACCACCCGCGTTCGGCGCGCCGCCCATCATCTCCGCGGCGCCCGTGTCTGCGGCGGCGCCCGCCATCCCGGCGGTCCCCGTCCCCGCCCTGGTGCCCGCGCCCCCGGTCGCCGCGTCGCCGGTCCTCACGCCCGCGGACCTGCTCGCGCCCTCGAACGACGACGTCGCGCAAGCCCCCGGGTCCGCCCTGCCCCAGACGGCGTCCCAGGTCCTCCCGCCGACTCTTCCGCCGTCTCTCCCGCCGAGCGGGCCCGTGGCCGTCCCCGTGGCCGTCCCCGTGGCGGACGCCCCCGCAGCTGCTCTGGCCCCCGAGGTGCCTGTGCGCGGCGACGCCGCGCCCGCCGACCGCATGGACGCCGTCCCGGACGCGCCCGTGCGGGCGGTGGTCGCCCTGGGGTCCAACCTGGGCAACAGCCAGGAGATCCTGCGCGACGCCGTCGGGGCCCTCAACGACGTCGCCGGGGTCGAGGTCCACGAGGTCGCGCCGATGGCGCGCACGGCGCCCGTCGGCGGTCCTGAGCAGCAGGACTTCCTCAACACCGTGGTGGTCGTGGAGACGACCCTGAGCCCGCGGGCCCTCCTGCAGGTGTGCCACGGCATCGAGGACGCGTTCGGCCGCGTGCGCGAGGAGCGCTGGGGCCCGCGGACGCTCGACGTCGACCTCATCACGCACGGGGCGACCGTGGGCGTCGCGGACGACCTGGAGCTGCCTCACCCGCGTGCCCACGAGCGCGCGTTCGTGCTCATCCCCTGGGCGCACGTGGACCCGTCCGCGGTCCTGCCCGGGCTCGGCGGGGGACCGGTCGCCGTCCTCGCGGAGACCGCGCCCGACCGTGACGGCATCCGCTGGATGGCCCTCGACTGGTGGGAAGACGAGGCGAGGCCCTGATGCGTCGCACGCCCGTCGGCCGCCTGCTCCTGGTCGCCCTCGTGGCGGCGGTGGTCGCCGCGGTCGTGCTGCGTGGGGCCGAGAGCCGGGGCGCGACGCTCCTGCCGACCCCCGTGGTGGCGTGGGTCGTCATCCTCGGCATCGCCGCGGTGGTGGCGGGGCTCGGCTGGAACGTGCGCCAGTACACGGCGGGCAAGCGCGCGGAGCTGGACATGATCGTCGCCGCGCGCACGGTCGTCCTGGCGACGGCGTCGACGTACACGGGCGCACTCCTCACGGGCTGGTACGCGGCCCAGGTGCTCGTGGTCGCGGGGGACCTCGACCTGCCCGCGCGGCGCGACGTCGCGGTCACGGCGGGCGTCGCGGCGCTCGCGGCGCTCGTGCTCGCCGTCGTCGGGCTGGTCGTCGAGCGCTGGTGCGAGGTCCAGCCGCCCGACGACGACGAGGGGGCCTCCGCGGCGTCGGGAACCGCTGCGTGAGTGACCGCGTGGGCCTCCCCGGTGGGCTGCCCGGTCGAGGTGGAAGGATGACGGTATGACCGCTGTGCCGCCCGCGCCCACGCCCGCCGTGCCCCCCGTGCCTGCTGACCCGGGCCCGTCGACGGCCACGTCCGCCGGCCCGTTCGACCCGGCCGGCGTGCCGTGGGTGCCCGTGTCGCCCCGCCTCGTCACGGTGCGGCTGATCTCGATCGGCATCTGGCTCGGCATCCCGCTGGTCGGTGCCGTGGTGCTCGCGGCCCTCGTGGGGGTACCCGGCCTGTGGGCGATCCCCGGGGTGCTGGCGGCGCTCCTGGTGTGGCTCGCGGTCCTGATCCCGCGGCAGGTGCGGGCCATCGGGTACGCCGAGCGCGCCGACGACCTGCTGATCCGCAAGGGCGTGCTGTTCCGCACGCTCGTCGTCGTGCCCTACGGGCGCATGCAGTTCGTCGACGTCCAGGCCGGTCCCCTCGACCGCTGGGGCGGCATCGCGCGCGTGCAGCTGCACACCGCGTCGCCCGCGAGCGACGCCCAGATCCCCGGGCTCGGCCCCGCGGAGGCCGACCGCCTGCGCGACCGGCTGTCCGCCGCAGGCGAGGCGAGGCTGGCCGGCCTGTGACCGAGAGCTCCACGCCCGAGTCCGCCGGCGCGACGCCCGCCGTCCCGCCGCCGCCTCCGCCTCCGCCGCCCGCGCCGGTCGACGTGACCACGCAGCCCGGAACGCCTGCCGTCCCCTCGCCCGCGGCTCCGGACGGCACCCTCGGCCCGGACGGCCTGGTGTGGCGGCGGTTCCACCCGATCACGCCGGCCATCAAGGGCTGGAAGGTCCTGCTGGTCCTCGTGGCCGTCCTCGGCCAGCAGGCGATGGACAACGTCGGCGCCGCCCAGGATGTCGCGACGCGCGTCGGTGCGGGCCCGATCTTCCTGGTCCTGCTCGGCGTCCTGGCGGTCGCGACCGGCTACGCCGCCGTCGCCTGGCGCATGGCGCGGTTCGCCGTCGGGCCCGACGCGGTGTACCTGCGCACCGGGGTCCTCTTCCGGACCGCGCGCACCGCCCGACTCGACCGCATCCAGGCGATCGACACCGTGCAGCCGCTGCTGGCGCGGCTCACGGGTCTGGCCGAGCTGAAGATCGAGGTCGCGGGCGGGACGGACTCGGCGGTCAAGCTGGCGTTCCTGCGCGAGAGCGCTGCGCGGACCCTGCGCGCGGAGCTGCTCGCGCGCGCGGCCGGCCTGGCCGTGCCGACCCCCGCCCCTGCGGCGCCGACGGTGCCGGGCGCCGTCCCGCCCGGACCTCCTGGCCCGGGAGCCTTCGCGCCGGGAGCGCCCGCGGAGGGCGCCCTTCCCCTCGCCGTCCCGCCCGGGCACGTGGCTGCCACCGGCGTGCCCGCCCTGATCCCGGAGGCCCCGGAGCGCCAGGTCTTCGCGGTCTCGCTGGGCACGCTCCTCGGCTCGCTCCTGCGCTCCGTGGCGGTCGGCTTCTCCGTCCTCCTGCTGGTCGCGCTCCTCGTCCTCGTGGTGGTCACGCGCGAACCGGGCGTGATCTTCGGCATGTTCCCCGCGGTCCTGGCCGCCGGGAGCTTCCTGTGGGGTCGTTTCGCGGGCGAGTTCGGGTTCCGGGCGTCGCTGTCGCCGGACGGCATCCGTCTGCGGCACGGCCTGCTGGAGGCGCGCGCCCAGACCGTCCCACCGGGCCGGGTGCAGGCCGTCTCGATCGTCCAGGGCCCGCTGTGGCGCGGCAAGGACTGGTGGCGCGTGCAGATGAACGTCGCCGGCTACGGGATCACGACGGACCAGAACCGGCAGACGGAGTCGGTCCTGCTGCCCGTGGGTACGCGCGATGAGGCGCTCCTCGCCCTGTGGCTCGTGCTCCCGGACCTCGGCGCGCAGGACCCCAAGGCGGTCCTCGACGCGGCCCTGTCCGGCTCGGGCGACGCGTACGGCTTCGTGACGAGCCCCCGTCGGGCCCGCTGGCTGGACCCGTGGACGTGGCGTCGCGCGGGTGTCGCGCGCACGGACCATGCCGTGCTCGTCCGCTCCGGCCGGTTCGTGCGGCGCCTCGTCGTCGTACCTCATGAGAAGACGCAGTCGCTCGGTCTCCAGCAGGGCCCGCTGCAGCGGCGCATGGGGTTGGCGAGCTTCACGCTGCACTCGACCCCCGGCCCGGTCGTCCCGTCGGTGCCCCACCTGGACGCCCACGTCGCGGGCGAGCTGCTGCTCGACCAGGCGACGCGCGCCCGGTCCGCCCGCGCCCGGTCCGTACCGGAGCGCTGGATGGCTGCGGCGGGCGACCCGGCGTGAGCGACCGGCTGGGCGTCGGGGTCGTCGGTGCGGGGCGCGTCGGCGCGGTCCTGGCGAGCGGCCTGCGAGCGGCGGGTCACGCCGTCGTCGGCGCCAGCGGCGTCTCGGAGGCGAGTCGCGAGCGCATCGCGGCGATGCTCCCGGGCGTGCCGAACCTCGAGGTGCCCGACGTCGTCGAGCGCGCCGAGCTCGTCCTGCTCACCGTGCCCGACGACGCGCTCGCGGACCTCGTGGCGGGCCTCGCCGCGCTCGGGGCGTGGCAGCCGGGCCAGATCGTCGTGCACACGGCGGGCGCGATGGGCACGGGCGTCCTGGCCCCGGCGCGGGCCGCGGGCTGCATCCCGCTCGCGATCCACCCGGCGATGACGTTCACGGGCACGTCGCTGGATCTCGCGCGCCTGGCGACGTGTGCGTTCGCGGTGACGGGGCCGACGCCGGTCCTGCCGATCGGGCAGGCCCTCGTGGTGGAGCTCGGCGGCGAGCCCGTCGTGGTCGCCGAGGACGCCCGGCCGCTGTACCACGCGGCGCTCGCGCACGGCGCGAACCACCTGGTCGTCCTGGTCGCGCAGGCGGCCCAGGCGCTCGCCGCGGCGGGCGTCACAGCCCCGGACCGGGTGCTCGGCCCGCTGCTGGAGGCGGCGCTCGACGGCGCGGTGCGCTCGTCGGGCGCGGCGGCCGACGGCAC
>JAEYXM010000123.1 GCA_023428465.1 Actinomycetes bacterium | reverse complement strand
CGCGTGCCCCTACTCTCCGATGTATCAGTTCGATACATCAGCCCGCTGGATCCGATCGATAGATCGTCCCGCGGTAACGAGGGCGGGAGCAAGCGTTGCGGAGTCGCTCCGACGTTCTCGAGCTGGCAATCCTGGGGTTGCTCGCCGAGACGCCGATGCACGGGTACGAGTTGCGCAAGCGGCTCAACCTGCTGCTGGGCTCCTTCCGCGCACTCTCCTACGGGTCGCTGTACCCGGCCCTGCGCAACCTGTCCGACCGCAAGCTCATCGCCGGCACCGACGCGAGCCAGACCCCGCCCCCGCACGCCCTCTCCGGCAAGCGGGCACGGATCGTCTACCAGCTCACGGCCGACGGCAAGGAGCACCTCGCCGGAATGCTGGCCGAGTCCGGCCCGGCGTCGTGGGAGGACGAGCCCTTCGGGGTGCGGTTCGCCCTGTTCTCCCAGACCGACGCCGAGACACGGCTCCGGATCCTCGAGGGCAGGCGGACGCGGCTCACCGAACGGCTCGAGCAGGTGCGTGAGGCGGCCAGCCGCACGAGCAAGCGGCTGGACGACTACACGCTGGAGCTCCAGCGCCACGGGCTCGAGCAGGTGGAGCGCGAGGTCCGCTGGCTCGACGGGCTGATCGACAACGAACGCGGCAACCGCCGCGCTAGGACCGAAGGGCGCGGCCGAACGACCGGCCCCGACACCGCTGACGGCGCACCCGCGTCCCAGCACTGAGTAGATCTGAGGAGCGAGGATGAGTTCGATCCGCGTCGCCATCGT
This sequence comes from Actinomycetes bacterium, assembly GCA_023428465.1. GTDB lineage: Bacteria > Actinomycetota > Actinomycetes > Actinomycetales > Cellulomonadaceae > Actinotalea. Next base: position 14,085 of record JAEYXM010000123.1, on the reverse strand, counting down.
GGGCGTCGGCAACTGCGCCGCGTCGCTGGTACAGGGCGTCCACTACTACGCGGACGCCGACCCGCAGAGCAAGGTCCCGGGCCTGATGCACGTGCAGTTCGGCCCGTACCACGTCAAGGACATCGAGTTCGTCGCAGCGTTCGACGTCGATGCCAAGAAGGTGGGCTTCGACCTCAGCGAGGCAATCGGCGCCAGCGAGAACAACACCATCAAGATCTGCGACGTCCCGCCCCTGGGCGTGACGGTGCAGCGCGGCCACACGTACGACGGCCTGGGCAAGTACTACACCCAGACCATCGACGAGTCCGACGCCGAGCCGGTCGACATCGTCCAGACGCTCATCGAGCGCAAGGTCGACGTCCTCATCTCCTACCTGCCGGTGGGCTCGGAGGAGGCCGACAAGTTCTACGCCCAGTGCGCCATCGACGCGAAGGTCGCGTTCGTCAACGCCCTGCCCGTGTTCATCGCCTCCGACCCCGAGTGGGCCGCGAAGTTCGAGATCGCCGGCGTGCCGATCGTCGGCGACGACATCAAGTCCCAGGTCGGCGCGACGATCACGCACCGCGTGCTCGCCCGCCTCTTCGAGGACCGCGGCGTCATCCTGGACCGCACGTACCAGCTGAACGTCGGCGGCAACATGGACTTCAAGAACATGCTCGAGCGCGAGCGCCTGGAGTCCAAGAAGGTCTCCAAGACGCAGGCCGTCACCTCCAACCTCCACGACGGCCCGCTGGCCGGCAAGAAGGAGGACCGCAACGTCCACATCGGTCCGTCGGACTACGTGGCGTGGCTCGACGACCGCAAGTGGGCGTACGTGCGCCTCGAGGGTCGCGCGTTCGGCGAGGTGCCCCTGAACCTGGAGTACAAGCTCGAGGTCTGGGACTCCCCGAACTCGGCCGGCATCATCATCGACGCCCTGCGCGCCGCGAAGATCGCCAAGGACCGCGGCGTCGGCGGCCCGATCCACGCTGCTGCGACGTACTTCATGAAGTCCCCGCCGCTGCAGATGGAGGACACCGAGGGCCGCGAGCGCCTCGAGAAGTTCATCGCCGGCGAGATCGAGCGCTGATCCCGGGCTGACGCCCCCGATCCACTCAGACGGACGGCCCCTGGTCCCCACGCGGGACCGGGGGCCGTCCGTCGTCCGGCGCGGGTGTCCCGCTGCAGGCCGGGAGCGACGGGCCGTCCCCGGCCGGGTCAGTGCCCGACGACGTAGGAGGTCAGGCCCTGGAGCCAGGGGTATTCGGTGGCCCCGCCGCGCGGCGGGGCTCCCACCAGCTCCATGAACGCGCCGGTCGCGGCGTCGTACGAGGTGAGCACCGACGGTCGGGCGTCGCCCGAGCACCCCCCGGTGGCGCTCACGTACACGACCCCGCCGACCGCGGTCGGTGTGAAGATGTTCAGCTCGACCTCCGGGTCGTCCGACGCGGGCAGCCGCTGACCACCCCGCGCGTCGAGCAGGTAGAGGCCCGTCGGGCAGGAGTACCAGAGCTGCGCGTCGGGGCCGAGCACGGTGCCCTGCGCCACGACGACGCCGTCGCCGACCGACGCGGAGCCGAAGGCCGACGGCCAGGGCTCGTCGGGGGCAATCGGGCGCAGGACCGTCCCGGACCCGGTCGCGAGGTCCGCCACCTTGATCGTGACGAGGCGCGGGTTGAGCTGCAGGTGCGGGAGCTCCGTCAGGCTGGGGTCCTGGTCCGCGCACGCAGCGAGCAGGCTGTCGGCCGTCCACCAGTCGACCGCCTGGCACCAGCCGGACGCCGTCGGCCCGTCGATCACGCCCAGCTGGGTGCCCGTCGCGTCCACGACGGCGTTGCCTTCGGTCAACCAGAGGTCACCCCGTGAGTTGGGTGCCCCGGCAGCCGCCGCCGGCTCGGTGGCCCCGGCTGTCAGCTCGCCGGTCAGGAGGTCGAGCGTCAGGACCGCGCCGGGCGTCCTCGACTCCGACCCGGCGTCGGACACGGTGTGCACCACCTCGCGGACCACGGCGGTCCGCGCACCCGAAGCCCAGGCGAGCACCTCGTGCTCGGTCCAGGTCGTGCCCGCCGCATCGAGGTCCACCGGTTGCGGGATGCGCACCGCGAGGAGCCTCGTCCCGTCCGGCCGGACGATGAAGACCAGCTCGCCCGTGGTATGCCCCGGCACCGTCACGAGGGGCAGCGGGCGGGCGAGGTAGGTGGCCAGCACCCACCCGGGCTCGGCCAGGTCGAGTGCGCCGTCGGGCATCGCGTAGTACGTCGGGACGCCGACCTCGTCGATCGGCGCGCCGAGCTCGAGGACGGCCGGTGCCGGGCTCGCTGTCGCCGTGGGCGGTGCCGCAGGCGTGGGCGATGCCGCAGGCGTGGGCGATGCCGCAGGCGAGGGCGTCGTGAGCGCCGTCTGCGCAGCGGGCTCGTCACCGGGTCGGGCCGTCGCCCACCACACCACGCCGAGGGCGACGACCACGACGGCGGCACCCGCCGCCAGCCACCGGCGCCGCACCGGCCCCGCCTGCCCCGCTGACTCGCGCCCCGCCCTGCCGGTCATGTCCCAGCCCCTCCCTGTCCGTGGTCACGGGGCCAACGTCTCCCGCACCCACGACGTTGGGGTCCCTCATGAGACTGCTGGCGTCACCCGTGACGAGTCGTCGCGGGTGGGGCGGCGCCGCAGGACGACCTTGCGGATCTCCTCGACCCACAGCACCGCGCTGGCGAGCGCCAGGGACACCAGCCACTGGTCCAGGCGCATCGGCTCCGTGCCGAACGCGTCGTTGAGCACCGGCACGTTCACCACCGCCACCTGCAGTCCGAACGCCAGGATCACCGTCCCCCACAGCCAACGGTTGTGGGTGCGTCGGAACGCCGTGGTGGTGCCGGACCGGGCGTTGAACGCGTTGAACAGCTGCGCGAGCACCAGCACGGTGAACGCGGTGGTCCGCGCCAGCTCGACGCTGTCGTGGCCGTCCACCAGACCGCCGGGCAGGTGGATGTCGATGGAGAAGAGCGACACGACGGCCATGACCAAGCCGATCCAGATGACATCGCGCCACATCGCGGCGTCGATCACGCGGTCGGTGAGGCGCCGTGGTGGTCGGCTCATGACGTCGTCGGTCTGCGGGTCGACACCCATGGCGAGTGCCGGTCCGGTGTCGGTCAGCAGGTTGATCCACAGGATCTGCGTGGCGAGCAGCGGAAGGACCACCACCTCCCCGTGCCCGGTGAGCCCCAGCGCGCCCGCGAACACCACCCCGCCGAACACGGTGAGCACCTCGCCCATGTTCGAGCTGAGCAGGTAGCGCAGGAACTTCTTGATGTTCTCGAAGATGCCGCGGCCCTCGCGCACGGCGGCGACGATCGTGGCGAAGTTGTCGTCGGCCAGGATCATCGCGCCGGCCTGCCGGGTCACCTCGGTCCCCGTGATGCCCATCGCGACGCCGATGTCGGCGGACTTCAGCGCGGGCGCGTCGTTGACGCCGTCGCCGGTCATCGCCACGACCAGCCCGTCGGCCTGCAGCGCGTCGACGATCGCGAGCTTGTGCTCGGGCGACACCCGCGCGAACACCGAGGTGCCGCGAACGACGTCGCGCCAGCCGTCCGCGTCGAGCCCGTCCAGCTGCAGCCCGGTCGCCACGGGCGCACCCGGCGCCACGATGCCGAGGTCCGCAGCGATGCGCAGCGCGGTGCGCGGGTGGTCGCCGGTGATCATGATCACGCGGATTCCGGCGCGCTGGGCGGCGGCCACGGCGTCGCCGGCCTCGGGTCGGGCGGGGTCGATGATGCCGACGACGCCGCACCACACGAGGTCGTTCTCGACGTCCTCGTCGGGCGCGGCCGGGTCGACGTCGTCGGGGAGCCGGCTCGCCGCGACCCCGAGCGTGCGCAACGCCGCACCGGACATGTCCTCGACCGCGGCGGCCACCCGGCGACGGTCGTCGTCGGTCATGGGCCGCACCTCGCCGCCGACGAGCACGCGCGTGCACCGCTGCACGAGCACGTCCGGCGCGCCCTTGACCAGCACCGCGTGCTCGTCGCGCTCGGTGTCGTGGTGCACCGTCGACATGAGCTTGCGCTCGGACGTGAACGGCACGGCACCCACGCGCCGGAGCCGGGCCCGGCGGGCATCGTGCGTGCCGAGCTTGCGCTCCGCGACGAGGAACGCGGCGTCGGTCGGGTCGCCCTGGATGCCCCACGCGCCGTCGTCGCCCTGGCGCAGGACGGCGTCGTTCGCAGCGCTGCCCGCGGAGAGGACGGCGTGGACCTCGGCGAACAACGGGCTGTCGGGGTCGAGCGCCGCGCCGGGACCCGCGGCACCCGGCACCCGCACGTCCCCGGTCGGCTCGTACCCGACACCCCCCAGCTCCACCTCGCCGGACGCCGTCACGAGCCGCACCAGCGTCATCTCGTTCTGCGTGAGCGTGCCGGTCTTGTCGGAGCAGATCACGCTCGCGGACCCGAGCGTCTCGACCGACGACAGCTCCTTGACGATCGCCCGCCGCCCCGCCATCCGCTGCACGCCCACCGCGAGCACCACCGACAGGACCGCCGGCAGTCCCTCGGGCACGGCCGCGACCGCGAGCGAGACGCCGAGCAGCAGCACCGTCACCCAGTCAGCCACGGACTGCAGGTCGGACACGACGAGCAACGTCGCGACCACGACGGCCGCGATGCTCACCACCGCGATCCCGAGCATCCGCCCGACGACGGCGATCTCGCGCTGCAACGGCGTCGCCTCGCGCTCGGTGTCGGCGAGCAGCTGCGCGATCCGGCCGGTCTCGGCCGCCATGCCGGTCGCGGTGACGACCGCCCGGCCCGTTCCCCGCGTGACCGCGGTCCCTGCGAACGCCATGCACCGGCGGTCCCCGAGCGCCGTCGGGCCGGTCAGCGCCGGGACGGACTTGGCGACCGCCTCGCTCTCGCCGGTGAGCGCGGCCTCGGCGATCTGCAGCGACGCGACGGCGACCAGCCGCGCATCGGCCGGGACGGTGTCGCCCTCGGCGAGGACCAGCAGGTCCCCGGGCACGACGTCGCGCGCCGGCACCCGTTGCAGCTCGCCGTCGCGCATGACCGCCGCCGTGGGTGCGCTGATGCGCGCGAGCGCGGCGACGGCGTCCTCGGCCCTGCGCTCCTGCACCACCCCGAGCACCGCGTTGAGCAGCACGATGGCGCCGATCACCACGGCGTCGAACGGCCAGCCCTCAGCCCCCTCCGTGACCCACGCGACGAGTGAGACGGCCACCGCGGCGAGCAGCAGCCCGACGAGCGGGTCCTTCAGCTGCACGACCAGCCGCCGCCACAGGGGCGTGGGCGGGTCGGCCTCGAGCTCGTTCGGGCCGACGTCGGACAGGCGCCGCGCGACCTCGGCGGAGGTCAGTCCGGTGCCGGTGTCCGTGGCGAGCGTGGCGGCGACGTCGGACGCCTCCGTGAGCCAGGGTTCATGCGGGAGCTCCATCCGTCCATCTTGTCCCCGGCGGGTGCCGCGGTGGGCCACAACGGCCGCCCGGCAGCGGGCCCTGGGCACGACGGGCCCCGCGCTAGCCTGCCGTGGTGAGGATCCCCGGGAGTGTCGCGTGAGCGTGCTGACGGACCTGCGCACGCTCGCGGTCCACCGGGACTTCCGCAAGCTCTTCGCCGTCCGCCTGGTGTCGCAGGCCGGCGACGGCTTCTTCCAGATGGGCCTGACGACCCTGTTCTTCTTCTCACCGGAGAAGGCCGCGGACACGGGCGCGATCGTCGTCGGCTTCACCGTCCAGCTGCTGCCGTTCACGGTGCTGGCGCCACTCGTCGGGCCGTTGCTGGACCGGTGGCGACGACGGCAGGTGCTGCTCGTCGGCAACCTGGCGCGCGCGGCCCTCGCGGTCCTGCTCGCCGTGATCATGGCCACCCAGGGCGTCGGCTGGCCCGTGTACGTGCTCGCCCTGGTGGCGCTCGGCGTGAACCGGTTCCTGCTGTCGGCGCTCTCGGCCGGGCTGCCGCACGTCGTGCCGCGCCCGCAGCTCCTCATGGCGAACACGGTGACCCCGACGCTCGGTGCGGTCTCGTGGGTCCTGGGCCTCGGCGGCGGCCTGCTGCTGCGCCTGCTGCTGCCGGAGGGCGTGGGGCGGGACGTCGCCGCCGTCGCCCTCGGTGCCGCACTGTTCACGACGGGCGGGCTCCTCGCCCTGCGCCTGGGCCGCGGCCGCCTCGGACCCGACCACCCGGCCGCCGGGCTGGCCGCCGCGGTGCGCGCGAGCCTCGCGGAGCTGGCCGACGGCGCGCGCTGGCTCGTGCGGCGTCGGACGCCGGCGCTCGCCCTGGGCGTGATGTCCGCGCACCGCTTCGTCTACGGCGTCAACCTCATGGCGCTCATCCTCATCGCGCGGAACCTCCTCGAGGACCCCGCCGACGCCGACGCCGGCCTGGCGACGTTCGCCCTGCTCGCAGGCCTGTCCTTCGCGGGCAACGGGCTGTCGATCATCCTCACGCCCCTCGCGCACGAGCGGGTGTCCCCGGCGCGGTGGATCGTGGTGTGCCTGGGCATCGGCGCCGTCGGGCAGGCGCTCCTGGCGACGTCGTGGTCGCGGCCCGTGGTCGGCGCGGCGGCCGTCCTGCTGGGCCTGAGCGTGCAGGGCGCGAAGATCGCGGTCGACACGATCGTGCAGCGGGACACCGACGACGCCTACCGCGGCCGGGCGTTCTCCCTCTACGACATGCTCTACAACGCGGCCCTCGTCGGGGCGGCCGCCCTGGCGTACCTGGTGCTCCCGGACACGGGCTGGTCGCGCCCTGTCTCGCTCGTCCTGACCGCCGCGCTCATCACCCTGGCCGCGACCTACGGCCGGGCTGACGGCCGGGCCGACGCCCGGGCCGACGCCCGCGCACAGGCGCGCCCCGACGTCGTCGGCCCCTGACCGCCCGCCCGCCTCGCGGCGCCGGCGTGACACCCCCGCCGCCCCAAGGTCGAGGGCGCTGCGCGACGGAGCTCAGCCCTCGGTGCCGGCGTCGCGTGCCGCCCACCAGTCCCGGAGCGCCCGCTCGGCGACCTCCGGCGGCTGGGGGCCGTTCTCCATGCGCAGGTCGAGCAGGAACCGGTAGGCCTCGCCGACGACGCGCCCCGGCGGCACGCCCAGGACAGCCATGATCTGCTGCCCGTCGAGGTCGGGGCGGATCGACGCGAGCTCCTCGGCCTCGGCGAGCCGGGCGATCCGGTGCTCCAGGTCGTCGTACGCGGAGCGCAGGCGTTCGGCCTTACGGCGGTTGCGCGTGGTGCAGTCCGAGCGCGTGAGCCGGTGCAGCCGTTCCAGGAGCGGCCCGGCGTCGGTCACGTACCGGCGCACGGCGGAGTCGGTCCACTGACCCTCGCCGTAACCGTGGAAGCGCAGGTGCAGCTCGGTGAGGCGCGCGACCGCCTGGACCGTCTCCTTGTCGAACCGCAGCGCCTTGAGACGCCGGGCGACGAGCTTCGCGCCGACCAGCTCGTGGTGGTGGAAGCTCACGCCGCCGCCGGCCTCGAACCGGCGCGTCGCCGGCTTCCCGACGTCGTGCAGCAGCGCCGCGAGGCGCAGGACCAGGTCCGGCCCGGGGACGGGCCCGGTCGGTTCGTCGTGCGTGCCGGTCTCGAGCGCGATGGCCTGCGCGACCACGGTCAGCGAGTGCTGGTAGACGTCCTTGTGTCGGTGGTGCTCGTCGATCTCCAGCCGGAGCGCCGGCAGCTCGGGCAGCACGTGCCCGGCGAGCCCGGTGTCCACGAGGACCTCCAGGCCCGGCCGCGGGTCCCGCGCGAGCAGCAGCTTCACGAGCTCGTCGCGCACGCGCTCCGCGGAGACGATCTCGATGCGCGCGGCCATCTCCACGACCGCCTCGCGCACGTCGTCGTCCAGGGCGAAGCCGAGCTGCGCCGCGAAGCGAGCCGCGCGCATCATCCGCAGCGGGTCGTCGTCGAAGGACTGCCGCGCCGTGACGGGCGTGCGCAGCCGCCGCGCGGCCAGGTCCGCGAGCCCGCCGAACGGGTCGACGAACGTCAGGTCCGGCACGCGCACCGCCATCGCGTTGACCGTGAAGTCGCGGCGGGACAGGTCGCCGTCGAGCGTGTCCCCGAACGCCACCTCCGGCTTGCGCGACGACGGGTCGTAGCGGTCGCTGCGGTAGGTCGTCACCTCGACGACGACGTCGCCCCGCCCGTCGCGCGCGAAGCGCCGGGCACCGATCGTTCCCCACTCGCGCCCGATGTCCCAGTGCGCGTCGCCCCAGCGCGCGAGGAGCCGCTCGCTCTCCTCGGGGGTCGCCGACGTCGCGAAGTCCAGGTCGGTGCTGGCGCGTCCGAGGAACGCGTCCCGGACCGGTCCGCCGACGATCGCGAGCTCGTGACCGGCGTCGGCGAAGACCCGGCCCAGCTCGACGGCCTCGGGCTCGAGGCCGGTGAGCACGTCGAGGGCCCGGCGCTGCAGGGCTGCGAGCGCAGGGTCGACGGAACCGGACGGACCGCCGGACGGGCGCCCCGGGCGGGCGTCGGTCGGGCTGTCGGGCGGGGTCGCTGGCGGGTTCGCTGACGGTGGCACGGCACACCAGCGTGCCAGATGCGGTCGATACAGTGTCGACATGGCGAGCGTCCTCCCGGAGCCCCCCCGCGGCAGCGTGCCCACGCCGCCCGGGGGTCACGCGCTTCGCATCGCCGCCGGAGAGGCGGCGGAACGACGCCGCCGCACGGTCCGGGCCCTGCCCGTGGTGGAGGAGACCTCGGCCGGTGGGCTCGTCGTCTCGCGCGCCCTGGACGTGCCCCACGCCGCGGTGATCGCGCGGCGCAACCGCGCCGGCCGCCTCGAGTGGTGCCTGCCCAAGGGGCACCTCGAGGGCGAGGAGACACCGGAGGAGGCCGCGGTCCGCGAGATCCACGAGGAGACGGGCATCCACGGCACGATCCTGCGCTCCCTCGGGGTCATCGACTACTGGTTCACGGGCGAGGACCGCCGCATCCACAAGGTGGTGCACCACTTCCTGCTGACGGCGACGGGCGGGGAGCTGTCGGTCGCCGGGGACCCGGACGGCGAGGCGGAGGACGTGGCCTGGGTGTCGTTCGACGACCTGCCGGAGCGCCTCGCCTACCCCAACGAACGCCGGCTGGCCGCGACTGCCCGCGCGGTGGTCGCCGACTGCATATGAGTCGTCGCGGCGGCCGGACCGCCGCCCGCCTGAGCGCCGGGATCGCCGCCGCCCTCCTGCTGGGCGGGCTCGCCGCGCTGCCCGCGGGGGCCGCGGGGGCCGCGTCCGCACCCCCGGCCCCGGGCGCGCCGACGACCGTCGAGGACCCGGACCCGGCGCAGGCGGACACCGGTCGGCCCGTCGAGGTCGCGATCACCGACATCGACCCGGTCATCGGCCCGGGCGACGACCTGCACGTGACCCTGCGCGTCCGCAACGACGGCGCCGGCACGATCACGCGCCCCCGCCTGCTCGTGCACGTCGCGCGGGACGGGTTCATCAGCCGGTCCTCGCTCGACCGCTGGCGCTTCGCGGACGAGGACGGCGAGGTCGGCACCGCGGTCTGGCAGGAGGACCTGCCGAACCCGCTGGACCCCGGCCAGACGGTGACGGTCGACGTCGTCGTGCCGGCGAGCTCCGTCGGGCTGCCGAACCGGCGGACCGCATGGGGTGCGCGCGGCCTGGCGGTGCAGGCCGTGGACATCGCCGACCCGGCGCGCGTGCGCCTCGGCCTGGCCCGGACGTTCCTGCTGTGGTTCCCGGAGCAGGAGGTCAACGCGACACGGCTGAGCGTCCTCGCCCCGGTGACCGGGCCGGCGGTCGACCCCCTCGACGGCACCTGGGTTCCGGCGCTCGAGGCACTGACCGACGAGGACGGGCGACTCACGGCGCTCCTCGACGCCACGGCGGACCACCCGGCGGTGTCCTGGGTCGTCGACCCGTGGCTCGCGGACCCCGACAACGGCGCCGGTCCGACCGCCCGCGCGTGGGCATCGCAGCTCACCGACGCGAAGACCGGCCGCGAGGTCTCCCTGCTGCCCTACCTCGATGCCGACATCACCGCGCTCGCGCACGCCGGCGCCGGCGACCTGCTGACCACGGCGATCGAGCGCGCGGAGCGCACGGACACGCCGCTCCCCCTCAGCGCCCGGGTCTCGCTCGCGTGGCCCGCCGACGTCGAGCCGGACCTGGCGACGGTCGCGCTCGCCGACCGCACGGGCCACGACGCGCTCGTCGTCGGGCCCGGCACACTGCCCTCGCCGGGGGTGCTGACGTACACACCGTCGGGCCGTACGACCGTGACCGCCGGGGGCGAGGACGTCACGGTCCTCGTGCCCGACGACCGCCTGTCCACCGCGTTCGTGACGGGCGTCGTCGCCACGTCCGCCCCACCTGCCGGCGACGAGCCGCAGGACGGCGAGCCGGCCGCCGCGGCCCCCCAGATGCCCGACGGCGTCGTGACCCCCGCCACCGCGGCGCAGGACCTGCTCGCCGAGCTCGCCGTCATCACCCGGGAGCGGCCCTCCGACAGCCGCCACGTCCTCGTCACGGTGCCGCGCACGTGGACGCCGGACGCCGCCCGCGTCGACGCCCAGCTCGCAGCGCTCGAGTCCGCCCCGTGGGTCCAGCTCGAGCCCGTGTCCGCGCTCGTCGGCCTCCCCGACCCCGAGGTGGACCGCGGCAGCCTCCCCGAGCGGGCCGTCGCCTCCGGCGAGGTCGACGCCGCCACACTCGGGAGCGTCGCCGACGCCATCGACCGGCGCCTGCACTTCGTCACCATCGTCGCGGACCCCACGGACATCCTCGGCGACACCGAGCTCGAACGGCTCGCGCCGGCGTCGGTGGCCTGGCGCTCCGACCCGGGCGGGCGCGGCCTCGCCGTCCAGGCCTCGCACGACCGGACGCGCTCCCTCACCGGCGCCGTGAGCGTGCAGCAGCCGCCGACGCCGCTCAACGTCGTCTCCAGCGAGGTCGGGCTGCCCGTCCAGGTCACCAACACCTTCGACCGGACGATCACCGTCGAGATCGGCCTGCGCCCCTACGACCGGCGGCTCGTCGCCGACAAGACCGTGCCGATCACGCTCGATCCGGGCGCCTCCGGGACCGTGCAGATCCCCGTGCACGCGCTGCAGTCCGCGGACGTGCGCGTCGCCGTCGTCGTCCTCACGCCCGACGGGACGGTCCTGAACGACGACACCGAGTTCGACGTCCGCGTGCGCGCCGAGTGGGAGAGCATCGGCACGGCCGTGCTGGGCGGGCTGCTCGCGCTCGGGCTCGTCGTCGGCCTGGTGCGCACCATCCGGCGCGGCCGGACCGCGCACCGCGGCGAGCCGCAGGTCGACTCCGGGCCGGACGCCCTCTCCCCGGAGGAGGGCGAGGATCTCCACAGCACCTCCCCTGCTCCCGACCATGCCGAGCGCACCCCGGACGCCGCGCTGCGGCAAGGTAGGGGCGATGTGAGCACCGCCGATGTGACCACCGCCCAGGAGGCACCACCGACATGAGCGACGCCGGCCTCGGCCGCAACGCAGCCGTCATGGCCGCCGGCACCGCGGTCTCCCGCGTGCTCGGCGTGGTCCGCGGCGCCATGCTCGTCGCGGCCGTGGGCCTGACGGGCAGCCTCGCCGCCGACGCGTTCGCCGTCGCGAACTGGCTGCCCAACGTCTTCTACATGCTCCTCGCGGGCGGCGTGCTCAACGCGGTCCTCGTGCCGCAGGTCGTGCGCGCGTACCGGTCCGCGAACGGCCAGGAGTACGTCGACCGGCTCCTGACGCTCTCGTTCGTGATCTTCGGCGCGGCGACGCTGGTGCTCACGCTGGCCGCCCCGCTCATCGTGCGGCTCATCGTGTCCCAGCCCGAGCAGATCGGCCTGGCGACCGCGTTCGCCGTGTGGTGCCTGCCACAGGTGTTCTTCTACGGCGTCTACACACTCCTCGGGCAGGTGCTGAACGCGCGCGGCATCTTCGGGCCGTACATGTGGGCGCCCGTCGTCAACAACGTCGTCGCCATCGCGGGGCTCGCCCTGTTCATGGGCCTGTACGGCGGCTACGTCCGGCTCCCCGAGGGCGTCGCTGAGGACCTGAGCATCTGGGGCGGCGGCCGCGTGAGCGTCCTCGCCGGGACCGCGACGCTCGGCGTCATCGCCCAGGCGCTCATCCTCGCCGTGCCGCTGTACCGCAGCGGGTTCCGGTACCGGCCGCGCGGGCAGTGGCGCGGCACCGGCCTGGGCAAGGCGGGGCAGGTCGCCGGGTGGACGTTCGCGGCGCTCGCGGCCGGGCAGGTCGGGGTGCTCGTCGTCATGCGGGTCGCCGCAGCGGCGTCGTACACCGAGCTCCCGGGCGTCGCAGGCAACAACGCGTACACCAACGCCTTCGTCATCTTCATGCTGCCGCACTCGCTGGTGACGGTCTCGCTGGTCACGGCCCTGTTCACGCGGCTGTCCGACCACGCCGCCGCACGCGACCTGCGGGCCGTGCGCGCGGACTTCTCCCACGGCCTGCGCACCATCGCGATCTTCACGGTGTTCGCCGCTCCCGCGATCTCCGTGCTCGCCGTGCCCCTCGTGCGCGTGCTCTTCCCGACGACGCGCGCCATCGACGCGGCCACCATGGCGCCGATCATCGTCGCGTTCATGGCCGGTCTCGTCGCCGTGGGCGCGTGGGCCCTGTGCCAGCGCGTGTTCTACGCGTTCGAGGACGCCAAGGGCCTGTTCCGCATCCAGGTGATCATGGCGGGTGTCGTCGCCGGGACCGCCGTGCTCGGCTGGCTCGTGGCGCCCCCGCGGCACTGGGTCGCATGGTGCGCCGCGGGCATCACGGCGTCGTACGTCATCGGTGCGGTGTGGGGCGGGGCCCAGGTGTGGCGGCGGCTCGGCGGCGGGCTCAGCCGGATCATCCGCCTGCACGTCCGCGCCGGGATCGCCGCGATCGTCGCGACCGGGAGCGGGTGGATCGTCAGCCGGGTGTTCGGCAACCTCGCGGCCGGCGGATGGTTCCGGGCGATGGCCGCGTGCGTCGTCGTCGGCGCGGTGATGGTCGCGCTGTACGTCCTCGCCCTGCGCCGCCTGGGCGTCACCGAGCTCGACGACCTGCTCACGCCACTGATCTCGCGGGTACGCCGTACCATGAGCACGCCTGGCGCCGATCGTGGCGCTGCCGGCGGCGGTCGTGCGCGCACCGCCGCGGCGGACCGACGTGGAGGTGATCGTCTGGACGTCGTCATCGGGCGCGGCACGCTGCTCGCCGGGCGGTACCGCCTGCACCAGCCCGTGACCACCGACCTCCCCGGGGTGGAGGCGTGGACGGCGCGCGACCAGATCCTCGACCGTCCCGTGCGCGCGCTCGTGCTGCGCGGGGACACGGCCGGGGCGCAGGACGCCGCCCGCCGCGCCGCGCTCATCACCGACCGGCGCCTGCTGCGCGTCCTCGACGTCGGGGACCACGAGGGCGTCGCCTACACCGTCACCGAGCCGCTCGTCGGGCAGGACCTGGCCGACTTCACCGCGCACGGCCCGATCGACGCGGACCAGGCCCGCGCGATCATCGGCGAAGCGGCTGCCGCGCTCGAGATCGCCCGACGCCGCGGCGTGCACCACCTCGCGCTGCGGCCTTCCAGCATCCACGTGACCCCCGACGGGTCCGTCATCGTCTCCGGCCTCGCGATGGACGGGGAGCTCATGGGCCGCGCAGGCGGGGACGCGAAGTCCACGTCGCGTGCGGACACGGTCGGTCTCGTGGCGCTCCTGTACCTCGCGCTCACCGGCCGGTGGCCGGACGTGCCGTCCGTGGTGCCGGCGCCGCCGGGCGTCTCGGTCGCACCGTCCGTGGGCGGGTCGCCGATGCCGCCCGTCGAGCTCTCGCCGGCCGTCGCCAACGACCTCGACACCCTGTGCGCGGTGACCCTCGGCCCCCACGACGACGGGCCGCACAGCCCCGGGGAGCTCGTCCGCGAGCTCGAGCCGTGGGGCAGCGTCGACCCCGACGTGGTCTTCGGCGGGCTCGACCCGGTCGGCCGCGGTGCGACCGTGCCCTCCGGGCCGTGGAGCGCCGACGGGTCCGCGGCGTCGCGTGCGGCCGCGGACCGCGGTCCGTTCGCCGGTTCGCCCGACCCGGACCTGGTCGGCGGTGCCGGACGGGCTGCGGGGGCCGTGGGC
>JAEYXM010000081.1 GCA_023428465.1 Actinomycetes bacterium | reverse complement strand
ATGTAGCGGCGCGCCATCGCGACGACCGCGCCCGGCATCGTCGCCGAGAAGAGCATGGTGTGGCGGCTCGCCGGCGTGGCGCCCAGCAGGCGCTCGACGTCGGGCAGGAAGCCCAGGTCCAGCATCTCGTCCGCCTCGTCGAGCACCACGGTGCCGACGCGGGACAGGTCGAGGTAGCGGTTGTTCATCAGGTCGATCATCCGGCCCGGCGTGCCGACGACGATCTCCGCGCCGCGGGCCAGCGCCTCGACCTGCGGCTCGTACGCGCGGCCGCCGTACACCTGCACGACGCGCACGCTGCGCTTCTTGCCCGCGGTGGCCAGGTCGTTCGCCACCTGCACGCACAGCTCGCGCGTCGGGACGACGACGAGCGCCTGCGGCTTGCCGGGGGCTGGCAGGGCGTCGAAGCCGTCCTCGCCCGGGCCGACGACGTGCTCGAGCACCGGGATGCCGAAGCCGAGCGTCTTGCCAGTGCCCGTCTTCGCCTGGCCGATGATGTCGTGCCGCTGCAGGGCGACAGGCAGGGTCATCGCCTGGATGGGGAATGGGTGCTCGATGCCCACCTCGGCGAGCGCCTCGACGACGGCGGCGCCCACGCCGAGGTCGGCGAAGGTCGTCACCGACAGGTCGCGGCTCGGCTCGGTGGGCTCGTTCACCACGAGATCGCCGGTCGGCTCCTCGGTGTCTGCGGGCGTGGGGGTGCTGGACAGGGTCATGGGTCACCTTCGGTCGGCTCGCGCGGGGCCACACGCCGGGCAGGGAAAGCCGTGCCGGGTCGGGCCGCACCGCGCGGAGCGGGGGCCGGCAGCCGATCGTGAAGGTCAGCACCCGGGACACCGGGCGAAGGGTCGTGACGAACGGTCAACCGTGGAACGGAGCCCATCCTACCGGGTCGGCCCGCCTCGGGTACGCAGCGGGCCGCTAGCCTGACGCCGTGACCCCCGGACCCCGTCCCACCGGCGAGATCGCCGTGCTGGGACTGCTCGTGAACAGCGAGCTCGCCGCGTTCTCCCGCCTCGCCGTCGACGCCGCGGCCGCCCCCGAGCTGCGCGACCGGCTCGAGCTGGCCCGCCTCGGCGGCGTCGCGACCCGCCGCCTGGAACGCCTGGCGGCGCGCGTCGCCGAGCTGGGCGAGTCGCTGCCCGACGTCGTCGCGCCCTTCCTCGACACCTACGTGGACCTCGACGCCCGTACCCCGGCGACCACGTGGTGCGAGCGGCTCCTCAAGGCCTACGTGGGGTACGGCGTGGAGGACGACGTCGCACGCCTGCTCGCGACGGCTCTCGACGACGAGGCGCGCGGGCTTGTCGACGACGTCCTGGACGACGACGGGCACGCCGCCTTCGTGGTGGACCGGCTCACGGCCGCGATGGGCGGCGACCCGGTGCTCGCGTCGCGCCTGGCGCTGTGGGGGCGGCGCGTCGTCGGCGAGGCGCTCGGCGTCGTGCAGCGCCTCATCAGCGACCACGACGACCTGCGCGCGCTGCTGACGGCCGCGCTCCCGCCGACCGAGAGCGCGGGCGACCTGCAGCAGCGCGTGTTCGCGGTGCTTACGGCCGACCACACGCGGCGGATGGATCGACTGGGCCTGACCGCCTGACCGCCTGACCGCCTGCGCGTGAGGACCTGACGGCGTGGCCCGTGCGCCCGTCCGTCCGACGGGCGCACGCCCGGGTCGACTACAGCGCGCGGAACCCGACGGGGCGCGTCTCGTCGCCGATCTCGACGTAGCCGACGTTCGCCGACGGCACGAGGATCTGCCGGCCGCGCGTGTCGGTGATCTCGATGACCGACCCGGCCTCGAGCGCCTTGCGCACCTGCTTCGCCACGGACTCGGCGGTCGCGTCGGTCTCGACGACCAGCTCGCGCGGGACGTTCTGCACGCCGATGGTGATCTCCACGGGGTTCTCCTTGGTCGAGCGGTGCGCCGCCGCACGGCGCCACGGGCAGGGCGGCACCGTCATCCTAGGCAGACGCCCGGGGCCGATCCGCGCCGATCGGGGCCGCTCCGCTCAGGGCGGACAGGGGCCGGGGCGGGGGCCCGGGCCCGTGCGCCGGGCCAGTGCGCCCGGTCGGACCCCGTCAGGCGGGCTCGGGCCGGTCCTTCACGAAGCCGGCGACGCCGCGCCACGCGAGCTGGGTGATGAGGTCCACCGTGTCGTCGATCGTCACGTCCTGCGAGCGGTACCGCGACGTCGCGGCGACCCGGGCGAGCCCGACGAGCGCGACCGCGAGCAGCTCGGCGTGCGCCGTCGGCAGACCCGCCAGCTCGCGCAGGCCCTTGCAGATCGACTCCGCGGCGGTCGCCGACGCCTGCTCGACGCGCTGGCGCACGTCGGAGTCGCGGGTGACGTCCGACTCGAAGAGCAGGGTCGAGGAGTCGCCCGCCTGCTCGACGAACTCGACGTACGCCCGCACGACGGCGCGCACCACCTGCCGGCCCCGCGTCTCGTCGACGTCGACCGTGCCGAGCGCACCGTCGATCGCGCTCAGGAGCGCCTGCCCGCGGTGGTCCACGACCTCCAGGTACAGGTCGAGCTTGCTCGGGAAGTGCCGGTACAGGACGGGCTTGCTGATCGCGGCGCGGTCCGCGATGTCGTCCATGGACACGTGGTGGTACCCGTCGCGGGCGAAGAGCTCCTGCGCGATCGCGAGGATCTGGGCCCGCCGCGCGGGCTTGGCCATCGAGGGCGCGCGGCCACGTCGGGGTGCGGTCACGGGCCCGATCGTACGGCCCGCGGCGGGCCTTGGGACGTCGACCGGAAGGGTGACGTCCGGTCCGGGACCTCCTCGTCGGCCCGTGGATGCCACGATGGAGGCGTGATCCACCCCCGGCACGGCCGTCGCTTCCGGGGCGGAGCCGTGCCTTCCGACGAGCTGCGCGCCGGTCGCGCGGCCGTGATCGTCGGTGCCGCCCGGGGCTTTCGCGCCCCCGCGCTGCTGGTCGCCGGGGCGCTCGCGATGGGCGCCGGCGTCGGCGTCGGCGCGGCGTTCCTG
>JAEYXM010000015.1 GCA_023428465.1 Actinomycetes bacterium | reverse complement strand
GCGCGGGCGTCGGCGAACAGGGCACGCGCCTGCTCGCCCTGGCGCGGGTCGTCGAGGATCCGCGGGTACGTGCCGCGCAGCTCCCAGCCCGTGAACAGCGGCGTCCAGTCGATCACCTCGGCGAGCTCGGCGATCGTCGGCGTCAGGACGTGCCGACCCGGCCGGGCCGGGGCGGGGGCCGTGGGCGGGTCGAGGCGCGTCGCCCGGGCCCGCGCGTCGGCGAGCGAGACGAGCGTCTGCTCCTTCTCCCCGTGCCGGGCGCGCAGCTCGGCGTACTCGGCGGCCGTGCGGGTGGCGATCGCCTCGGGGGCGCTCAGCAGCTCGGAGACGACGCCCACGGCGCGGCTCGCGTCGGGCACGTGCACGACGGCGCCGGAGTAGGCGGGCGCGATCTTCACCGCGGTGTGCGCGCGGCTCGTCGTGGCACCGCCAACCATGAGCGGTCGGGCGAGGCCGCGGCGCTGCATCTCCGCGGCGATCGAGACCATCTCGTGCAGGCTCGGCGTGATCAGGCCAGAGACGCCGACGACGTCGGCGTCGAGCTCCTCCGCGGCGGCCAGGATCTTCTCCGTCGGGACCATGACGCCGAGGTCGTGCACCTCGTACCCGTTGCACGCGAGCACGACGCCCACGATGTTCTTGCCGATGTCGTGCACGTCGCCCTTGACGGTGGCCAGCAGCACGGTGCCCTTGCCGCGCGACGTACCGCCGGCCGCCTCGAGCGCCGCCTTCTCGGCTTCCAGGTGGGGCGTGAGCTGGGCGACCGCGGCCTTCATGACGCGCGCGGACTTCACGACCTGCGGCAGGAACATGCGGCCGGCACCGAACAGGTCCCCGACCTCGTCCATGCCGGCCATGAGCGGCCCCTCGATCACCGCGAGCGGCGAGCCGAGCTCGGCGAACGCCTCCTCGGCGTCGGCCGCGACGTGGTCGACGATGCCGTGCACGAGGGCGTGCCGCAGCCGGTCCGCGACGGGTGCGTCGCGCCAGGCCTGCGCCGCGGGCGCGTCCTTGGCGACCGCCTTGTAGGCGTCCGCGAGCGTAATGAGCCGCTCGGTCGCGTCGGGACGGCGCGCGAGGATCACGTCCTCGACGGCCTCGCGCAGCTCGGGGTCGAGGTCCGCCTCGACCGTGAGCATGCCCGCGTTGACGATGCCCATGTCCAGGCCCGCCTCGATCGCGTGCCGCAGGAACACCGCGTGCATCGCCTCGCGCACGTGGTTGTTGCCCCGGAACGAGAACGACACGTTCGAGATGCCGCCACTGGTGAGCGCGCCGGGCAGGTTCTGCTTGATCCAGCGCACGGCCTCGATGAAGTCGAGCGCGTAGCGGTCGTGCTCGACCATGCCCGTGGCCACGGTGAGCACGTTCGGGTCGAAGATGACGTCCTGCGGCGCGTAGCCCGCCTCGTCGACGAGCAGCCGGTAGGCGCGTTCGCAGATCTCGGTACGCCGCTCCAGGGTGTCGGCCTGGCCCTGCTCGTCGAACGCCATGACGACGACCGCGGCGCCGTAGCGCTGCACGCGCCGCGCACGCTCGAGGAAGGCCGCCTCGCCGTCCTTGAGGGACAGGGAGTTCACGACGGCCTTGCCCTGCACGTGGCGCAGGCCGGTCTCGAGGACCGTCCAGTCCGAGGAGTCGATCATGATCGGCACGCGCGCGATCGCCGGCTCGGAGGCCAGCAGGTCGAGGAACCGGCCCATCACCTCGGGTCCGTCGAGCATCGCGTCGTCGACGTTCACGTCGATCACCTGCGCGCCGCCCGCGACCTGCTGCGCGGCGATGGCGACCGCGGCGGCGTCGTCCCCGGCCACCATGGCCTTGGCGAAGCGCGGGCTGCCCGCGATGTTGGTGCGCTCGCCGACGTTCACGAACGGGATCTCGTCGGTGAGCGTGAACGGGTCCAGGCCGGACAGGCGCAGCCGGGGCTCGCGTGGCGCCGGCACGCGTGGCGCCACGCGTGCGACGGCGTCGGCGATGGCCCGGATGTGCTCGGGGGTCGTGCCGCAGCACCCGCCGACGACGTTCAGCAGGCCCTCGCGCGCGAACTCACCGAGCACCTCGGCCACCTGCTCGGGCGTCTCGTCGTACTCGCCGAACGCGTTCGGCAGGCCGGCGTTGGGGTGCGCGGAGACCATCGCCTCCGACGACGCCGCGAGCTCGCGCAGGTGGGGGCGCAGCAGCTCGGGGCCGAGCGCGCAGTTGAGGCCGACGGAGAACAGGTCGGCGTGGGCTGTGGAGATCGCGAAGGCCTCGGGCGTCTGGCCCGACAGCGTCCGGCCGCTCGCGTCCGTGATGGTGCCCGACAGCATGATGGGTGCGCGACGCCCGGCGACGGCGAACGCCTCCTCGCACGCGAACAGCGCGGCCTTGGCGTTGAGGGTGTCGAAGACGGTCTCGAGGAGGATCAGGTCGGCGCCGCCCTCGAGCAGGGCGACGACCTGCTGCGTGTACGCCTCCGCGAGCTGCTCGAACGTGACGGCACGGAAGCCCGGCCGCTCGACGTCGGGCGACATCGAGGCGGTCCGGTTGGTCGGGCCCACGGAGCCGGCGACCCAGCGCGGACGGCCGTCGCGTGCCGTCGCCGCGTCGAGGACCTCGCGCGCGATCCGCGCGGCGGCGACGTTCATCTCGTGGACCAGGTGCTCGGTGCCGTAGTCCGCCTGCGAGATCACGTTGCTGTTGAACGTGTTGGTGCTCGCGATGTCCGCGCCCGCCTCGACGTAGGCCGCGTGCACGCCCGCGACGACGTCGGGCCGCGTGAGCTGCAGCAGGTCGAAGTTGCCCTGGTAGGCGCGGCCCGGTTCCGCGCCGTCGAACCGGAAGTCGTCCTCGGTGAGCCCGGCGCGCTGGAGCATCGTGCCCCACGCGCCGTCGAGGACGAGGATCCGGTCGCGGGCACACTCGCTGATGTCCACGCTCACCTCACCGAAGGGGTCGCCACCACGGGGGCGGGTGGCGCTCGGAACCCGGGCGTCAAGGACGCCTAGGGATACCTGGAGGGTACGTGATCGCCTCTCACCGCGGCACCGGTGTTCCCGTGCGCGGGACGCCTGCGCGGGCCACCTACCAGGGCCCGGTCAGCTCCGGGGCGGGCGCCCGGCCGAGGAGCCAGGCGAGCAGGTCCGCGTCGGGGGCACGCCCGGGCAGCGACCGGAGGCGCCTGGGCAGCTCCGCGTCCACGAGCTCCGCGGGCCAGTCCGACGGCAGGTAGCCGATGTCGAGGTCGACGTGGTGCACCTCGACGTTGCGCAGGTGGTGGCCGACGATCTCCGCCATCGTGCGCGGGCCTTCGACTGGAGTCTGTCCAGGCGGGCAGTTCACCCCAACATCGGCGACCGCGACCGTGGCCCCGGCGAAGGAGGACGCGAGCAGGACCAGGACTGCGATGAGTGCGGCTCGAGAGGGTGCCTTCAGCATGTCTGCCCCTTGACGCGTGTGGTCTCGTCAACGGTCCATCGGCCATCGTCCTGGTGCTGCATCAGCACGTCGATGAGGACGCCAATGTCGATTGGTGCGCCACCCGCTCCTCCTGCCTCGACGATGACGTCGACGGGGTCCCCGCATGCCCGGAGATGGACCTGCTGGTGCCCGGCTCCGGTGGGGTCGGCCACGTATTCAGTGACCTCTAGCGAGGTGATCTTGGAGTCTCGTGTCTGGACGTATCCCTGCGCGATGATCTGCGGGTAGTAGGTCGCGGTGTACTCGAAGGTCTCGCCTCCGATGAGGCTGTAGAGCTCCCCCTCGAAGTTGGCACCCCCGTTCTTCCAGACGCGGTCGACGGCCTGGATGTAGTCGAGGAACGCGGCCTTGGCCTCGTCGATGTTGGCCTGCTTCTCGGCCTCCGCGGGGTCGGCGGTGGGTGTCGGTGTGGGCGTCTGCGTCGGCGTCGTCGTGACGCTCGGCGTGGGGGTGGGGCGGGGTGTCTCGCGATCGCAGGAGGTCAGGATCCCGCCGGTGAGGACCGCGCCGGCGATGAGGACGCCGATCACGATGAGGAGCGGGCGTCGGCGGGTGCTCGTGGTCATCGGACTCCCCCGTGCGCGGCCTTGCGGGTGGTGAGCTTGTGGACCTCGGCGAAGAGCGTCTCGGTCTCGGGTTCGGCTTCGCTCTCCAGGTCGGCGAGCAGGGTCTGGAGCTGGTCGACGAGCCGGGTGGCGTCCTCAGTGCGGCCGGCAGCCCACTCGGCGCCGGCGGCCATCACGCCGTGCCGCGACCAGTGGTCGTCGTCCAGGGTGTCCCACGCGGCCTCGAGCGCGGCGAGCGCGCGGGCCAGGTCGGCGTGCAGGTCCGAGGCCGTCCGCCCCACGCCGCGCGCGGCGACGGCGTCGGGGTCGTAGCCGTCGGGATGGACGCGACGCACCTCGCCCGCGGCGGCGCCCTCGAGCAGGCGCACGTGTGCGAGCGACTTGGCGGTGACGTGCGCGACGACGTGCGCGCGCGAGAAGCGCGGCAGCAGCGTGGGCGCGCGCAGGTCGTCGTCGGAGAGGCGGGCGACGCCGGCGAGGAGCCGACGGTGGCCCTGGCGGCACGCCTCGATGGTGGCGGTGGGCCTCATCGGCACACCGTAGCGTCGGCGCGCCCGCGACGTGCGCGGCCGCAGCACCTGGGCGGTAGGGCCATGATGGTCACCGTGATCGAGGCCTTCCCCGCGGCGGACGTGCGCGCCGCCGAGCGACCGCTCCTCGCGCGCGAGCGCGGGTTCGCCGGTGGGCTCATGGACCGCGCCGCGGCGGCCCTGGACGTCGTCGTGCGCCGCGAGCTGCGGGCGCGGTGCGGGCGGGTCTCCGGCGCGACCGTGGTGGCGCTCGTCGGCCCCGGGAACAACGGCGGCGACGCCCTGCACGCGCTCGCCCGGCTCGCGCGGCACGGGGTCCGTGCAGTCGCCGTGACGACGTCGGCGTCGGTGCACGACGGCGGCCTCGCGGCCCTGCGGTCGGCGGGCGGCACGGTCCTCGCGGCGGTCGACGACGCGCCCGGTGAGCGGGTCTGGGCGGGCGAGGCGGCCGCGGAGGCGTTCGCCGCCGACGTCGTGCTCGACGGCCTGCTCGGCATCGGGGCGCGCGGGGGCCTGCGGGGCGTCGCGGCCGAGCTCGTGGGCATCCTCGCCGACCTCGTGACCGCGCCCCCGGCGGACCCGACGCTGACGCGGCCGCTCGTGGTCGCGGTGGACGTGCCGAGCGGCATCGGCGTGGACGACGGCGCCGTGCCCGGCCCGGTGCTCCCCGCGGACCGGACGGTGACGTTCGGCCTCGCCAAGCCCGGCCTGCTGCTCCCGCCCGCGTCGGAGCTGACCGGGCAGGTCGAGGTCGTCGAGCTCGGGCTGCGCGAGCAGCTGACCGACCGCCGCTACGCCGCGGCGCGCCTCGGCGAGATGGACGTCGCAGGGCTGTGGCCCGTGCCCGGCCCCGCCGACCACAAATACTCGCGCGGCGTCCTCGGCGTCGTCGCGGGCAGCGTCGGATACCCCGGGGCGGCGGTGCTCGCGGTCGCCGGTGCGCTCGGCGCGGGCGCGTGCGGCATGGTGCGCTTCGCCGGCGGGGACCACACCCGCCGGGCCGTCGTCGGCGCGCACCCGGAGGTCGTCGCCGGGGCCGGCAC
>JAEYXM010000255.1 GCA_023428465.1 Actinomycetes bacterium | reverse complement strand
CGCCCGCGCTAGGCTTCGCCTCGAACGACAGGGGAGCGTCGAAGGACGCTGAGAGTGCGGTCCGCCGCAGACCCTCGAACCTGATCCGGTTGGTACCGGCGTAGGGAGTCGGGAATCTCAGGGCACCACCGCGGGACGCGCCGGGTGCCCCGCCCCTCCGGAACTCCAGGAGGAACGCATGTCACGCCACATCCCCCGCCGCGCTCCCCGCGCGGCCAACGCCCCCCGCCGCGCTCCCCGCGCGGCACACAGCCCCCGCACGACGGCGGCCCTCGCCGTCGTCGCCGTACTCGCCCTCGCGGGCTGCTCCGCCGCGGACGACGCAGCCCCAGCGCCCGGCGACGGCGACGGCGACGACACGCGGGGCCCGGCCGGCGGCACGGTCGTGCTCGTCACGCACGACTCGTTCGCCCTGCCCGACGACCTCATCGCCCAGTTCGAGGCCGACACCGGTCTCACCCTCGACCTGCGGGCGCCCGGCGACGGTGGGGCCCTCGTCAACCAGCTGATCCTCACCAAGGACGCGCCGCTGGGCGACGTCGTCTACGGCATCGACAACTCGTTCGCGACGCGCGCCATCGACGAGGGCATCCTCGAGCCGTACACGCCCGACGACGCGGTGGCCGAGTACGCGATCGACGAGGAGGGCTACCTGACGGCGATCGACAGGGGTGATGTGTGCATCAACGTCGACCACGAGTGGTTCGCGGAGGCCGGCATCCCCGAGCCGCGGACCCTGGATGACCTGATCGACCCCGCGTACCGTGACCTGCTCGTCGTGACGAACCCTGCGACGTCGTCGCCGGGCCTGGCGTTCCTCGCGACGACCGTCGGCGCGTACGGCGACGGCTGGGTCGACTACTGGGCCGCGCTGCGCGACAACGGCGTGAAGGTCGCGGCCGGGTGGTCGGACGCGTACTACGTCGACTTCTCCGGCCCGTCGAGCGAGGGTGACCGGCCGCTGGCCCTCAGCTACGCGTCGTCGCCGCCGTACGAGGTGCCCGACGGCGCGGCGGAGTCCCCGACGGGCGCGCTGCTCGACACGTGCTTCCGCCAGGTCGAGTACGCGGGCGTCATCGCCGGCGCCGCGAACCCTGAGGGCGCGCGCGCCGTCATCGACTGGCTCCTGTCGCCCGAGGTGCAGGCCGCGATCCCGGAGAACATGTACATGTACCCCGTGACCGACGTGGAGCTGCCGGAGTCGTGGGAGCAGTTCGCGCCGCTCGCGCCGGAGCCGGTCGAGGTCCCCGCGGACGAGCTCTCCGAGAACCGCGACGCCTGGATCGAGACCTGGACCGACACGGTGATCGGCTGACGATGCCGTCGCCCCGCCCCCGCCCCAACCCCACCACCCCGCAGATCGCGGCCGAAGGTGCAGATCGCGGCGTTCTCAGCGCCGCGATACGTGCCGGCCGCCGCGATCTGCGGGGAGTGGGGGGAGGGCGGGGAGGCGGGGTGGGGCGGGGAGGGCGAGGGGTCGGGGTGGGGCGGGGCGGGTGGCGGCGGGTGGGGGGTGGCGCCCTGTGGGCGCTCGCCGCCGGGGTGCCGATCCTCTTCCTCGGCGTGTTCTTCGCCTATCCCGTCGCCAGTCTCGTGGGGCGCGGGTTCGTCACCGACGGGGCGCTGGACCTGTCCGGGTTCGGGGAGGTCTTCGGGCGCGATCGGACCTGGCGCGTCATCGGGCTCACCGTGGCGCAGGCGCTCGCGGGCACCGGGATCGCGGTGGTGCTCGGCATCCCGGGCGCATACCTGCTGTACCGGACGACGTTCCGGGGACAGCGGCTCGTGCGCGCGCTCGTCATCGTGCCGTTCGTGCTGCCGACCGTCGTCGTCGGCGTGGCGTTCCGGTCCGTGCTCGCCCCGCACGGGCCGCTCGGGTTCCTCGAGTGGGACGGCACCTTCGCGGCCATCGTCGCGGCGCTCGTGTTCTTCAACTACGCGGTCGTCGTGCGGACGGTCGGCGGGTTCTGGGCGCACCTCGACGCGCGCGCCGAGCAGGCCGCGCGGGCCCTCGGCGCCCCGCCGTGGCGCGCGTTCCTCACGGTCACGCTGCCCGCCCTGACGCCGGCCATCGCGTCGGCCGCGACCATCGTGTTCCTCTTCTGCGCGACGGCGTTCGGCGTCGTGCTCGTGCTCGGCGGGCTGTCGTACGGGACCGTCGAGACCGAGATCTGGGTGCAGACCACGCAGATGCTCGACCTGCGCTCCGCCGCCGTGCTGTCGGTCGTCCAGGTCGTCGTCGTGACGGGCGTGCTCGTCGCCGCCGGCCGTGCGCGGGCCAGGCGCGAGCGCGCGCTCGTGATGGGCGCCCCCGAGCGGGTCCGGCCGGTCCGTCTCGCGCTGCGCGGGCCCGACGCGCGGTGGGGCGACCGGATCGCGGCGGCCGTGACCGGCGTCGTCGGCGTGGGCCTGCTGGGGCTGCCGCTCGGGACCGTCCTGGTGCGTTCCCTGCACACGCCCGACGGCTGGGGGCTGGGCAACTACGCGAACCTCGCCACGACCGGCGGGCCGAACACGCTCAACGTGACCGTGTGGCAGGCGGCCCTGACGTCCCTGCGCACCGCCGCGGACGCGACCGTGCTCGCCGTCGTCGTCGGTGGGCTGGTCGCGCTGGTCGCCTCGCGCCGCCCGCGCGCGCGGGGTGCCCGACGCGCGGTACGCACGCTCGACGC
>JAEYXM010000023.1 GCA_023428465.1 Actinomycetes bacterium | reverse complement strand
CCGGCGGCCCCCCCCCCCCCCCCCCCCCCCCCCCCCCCCGCCCCCACCGGCCTGCCCGCCGTCCGTTCCGCCATCTGGGTGACAGCCTTGTGCGGGTCTCCACGTGCCCGGGTCCCGGTGCAAGACTCGGGGGCGTCGCCACGGGCACGGGGACCCGGCCGTCGATGCCGGCGGGAGTGGGCGGCACCGTCTGCGGGGAGTGGACATGAGCAGGTCTCTCTCGACGTCGGCACGGTCCCTGCGGCGGTGGGCGGGGGCACTCTCGGTCGCTGCACTCGCCCTCGTCGGCCTGGTCGGGCCCGCCTCGGCCGCCGATGCCGTCGGTGGGTTCAGCGGAGTCGTCACCGACGAGGACGGCGCGGGGATCGCGGGCGTCCTCGTCCAGGCCTACGACTCCGACGGTGAGCCCGTCGGCTTCGGCGCGGTCACGGGAGCGGACGGGAGCTACGTCGCAGCCGGCGTCCCGGTCGGGGACTGGGCGGTGCGGTTCATCGGCTGGGACGGCGGCTACGTCGACGCGTACTACCCGGGCGTGTACGACGTGGCGGATGCCGTGGGCGTGCCGGTCGTCGACGGTGTGACCACGACGGGGGTGGACGTCGTCCTCCAGCTGGGCGGCGGCCTCTACGGCACGGTCACGGACCCCGACGGGGTGCCGGTCGACGACATGCCGGTGTACCTCACCGGCCCGTACGGGACCCACGTCGCGACCACCCTCGCGGGCGGCCACTACGAGTTCACCGCCCTACCGGCAGGCGAGTACGTCGTGGAGTTCGCCGGCGGCGCCGTCGGGCTGCTCTTCGAGTACTACGACGGCAGCTACGACCTGGCCTCCGCGACACCGGTGTCGGTGGTCGTCGGTGCCCGGACGGGGCCCATCGACGCGCAGCTCGCGTACCCGGGATCGATCAGCGGCCGGGTGACGGGTCCGAACGGGCTCGGGGTCGCGGGCGTCTCCGTCCGGGCCACGGCGGCCCTCACCCAGTCCGGCGGGGAGGCGACGACCGGCGCCGACGGCACCTACACGATCGACGGGCTCACGCCCGACTCCTACGTCGTCCAGTTCGACGGGAGCGGCGACGGCTGGGCGATCGAGTACTGGGACGACGTGTCGGCCTGGGAGCACGCCTCGCCCGTGACCGTCGAGCCCGGCACGACCACCTCGGGGATCGACGCCGTCCTCGCCCTCGGCGGGACGATCACGGGCACGGTCCGCGGCCCCGACGGCCTGGGCATCGACGGGCTCATGGTCTCCGCCTGGACCGAGGCCGGGACGGCGGCGCTCTCCGGTATCACGGACAGCTCGGGCGCGTACCGCATCGACGGGGTACCCGTCGGTGTGTACCTCGTCTTCTTCGACGGCTACGAGTTCGGTCTCGTCGGCGAGTACTACGACGACGCCGCCTACTACGACGACGCCGACCCGGTCACCATCACCGCAGGAGGGACGCGCAGCGGCATCGACGCGACGCTCGGCCGCTCCGGCTCGATCGGCGGCACTGTCACCGGGCCGGGCGGCGCGCCGGCGGCCGGGGTCCTCGTGAGCGGGTCGGACAGTCGCGGCGCGACGGAGACGGCGTACACCGAGGACGACGGCACGTACGTCCTGTCCGGACTGCGTCCCGGCACGTACACGGTGTACTTCGACGGCTCGGGGGCCGGTCTGATCTCGGAGTACTACGACGACGTCGCGCACCAGCTCTCGGCCGTCCCCGTGACGGTCGTCGCCGGGGCGCGGACGGGCGGGATCGACGCGTCCCTCGCCGCGGGCGGGTCCATCTCCGGCACCGTCACCGGACCGCTCGGCCCCGTGGTCGGTGTCTTCGTGCGGGCCTGGCAGGGCCAGAGGTCGTACGAGGCCACGACGGACGCCGACGGTGACTACGCCATCCGCGGGCTCCCGGCCGGTGACTACACGGTCGAGTTCGACGCGGCGGACCTCGGCTTGGTGAGGGAGTACTACGACGACGTCCTCGACGCGGACGACGCCACCCCGGTGGCGGTCACACCCGGTGTCGACCGGGGCGGGATCGACGCCGTCCTCGTGCGAGGCGGGGTCATCACCGGCACCGTCACCGGCCCTGGCGGTACCCCCGTCCATGGCGCCTGGGTCACGGCGCTGGGCGAGCTGCACGGGGCGACGCCGATGGGCACGACCGACGCCGACGGCCACTACGACCTGATCGGGCTGCCGGCCGACTCCTACCGGGTCCACTTCTCCGGTGCGGAGGTCGGGCTGGTCTCGGAGTACTACGACGACGTGCTCGACCCGACGACGGCGGCGCTGGTCGTCGTCGACCAGGGCCAGGTCGTCGCGGGGATCGACGCCCGGCTTGCCGTGGGTGCGTCGATCTCGGGTCGCGTCACCGGCCCGTCCGGCGCGGCCGCCGACGTCTGGGTGAGCGCCTCGAGCATCGACGGCATCGGCACGGGCTGGGCCTCCACCGGGGTCGACGGGCGCTACACGATCACCGGTCTGGCACCCGGCAGCTACCGGGTCCACTTCTGGCCGGACGACCCGACGCTGCGGCAGGAGTACTACGACGACGCGATCAGCGCGCGCGCCGCGACGCTCGTCCCGGTCGTGGGTACGGCCGCGGTCACCGGGATCGACGCGGTGCTGGCGCCGCGCAGCGTGCCGCTGTTCACCGACGTCCCGGCCGGGCATCCCTTCATCGACGCGATCGAGTGGCTCGCGGAGTCCGGCGTGACGACAGGGTTCCCGGACGGGGGCTTCCACCCGTCGGCGCCCGTCGAGCGGCAGGCGATGGCCGCCTTCCTCTACCGGTTCGCCGGCGAGCCGGCGTTCACGACGCCGACGACGCCGACGTTCACGGACGTGCCGACGGGTCACCCGTTCTTCAGGGAGATCGAGTGGCTGGCGTCCACGGGGATCACGACGGGCTGGCCCGACGGGACGTTCCGGCCGTCGGCGAGCGTGGAGCGGCAGGCGATGGCAGCGTTCCTGTACCGCTTCGCGGACGAGCCGGAGTTCACGGACCCTCCGACGGCGTCGTTCGTCGACGTCCCGACGACGTCACCGTTCTTCACGGAGATCGAGTGGCTCGCGTCGACGCGGATCACGACCGGTTGGTCGGACGGCACGTTCCGCCCGACCAACCGGGTCGAGCGGCAGGCGATGGCGGCGTTCCTCATGCGCTTCGACACCTGGCGCTGGTCGTGACGCCTCGGCCGTTCGGCTAGGGTCCCGCCCATGACCGCTGTCGAGATGTGGACCGACGGCGCGTGCAAGGGCAACCCTGGGCCGGGCGGCTGGGGCGCACTCCTGCGGTTCGGCTCCCGCGAGAAGGAGCTCTACGGCGGAGAGGCCGTCACGACGAACAACCGGATGGAGCTCATGGCGGCCATCCAGGCGCTCCGCGCGCTGAACCGGCCGTGCGACGTCGTGCTGCACGTCGACTCCAGGTACGTGATGCAGGGCATCACGCAGTGGTTGGCGGGCTGGAAGCGCAACGGCTGGAAGACCGCCGCCAAGCAGCCGGTCAAGAACGCCGACCTGTGGCGCGAGCTCGACGCCGAGCTGGCGCGGCACACGGTGACCTGGCGGTGGGTCAAGGGACACGCGGGGGACCCGGGCAACGAGCGCGCGGACCAGCTCGCGAACCGGGGCGTTCCCCGCGCGTAGTCCGGCTCGCGAGACATCACGTCCCGTTTCTTGATACGCGAGCGCTCGCGTGCCTCACTGATGACCATGGCACCCGACGTCTACACCCACGGACACCACGCGAGCGTCCTGCGCTCCCACAGCTGGCGCACCGCGCAGAACTCGGCGGCCTACCTGCTGCCGCACCTGGCGCCGGGCCTGCGCCTGCTGGACGTGGGCTGCGGCCCGGGGACCATCACCGCCGACCTCGCCGCCCTCGTCGCGCCCGGGGAGGTGGTCGGCATCGACGCGTCGGCCGCCGTGCTCGAGACCGCCCGCGCGCACGCGGCCGACCAAGGCGTCGACGTCACGTTCGACGTCGGCGACGTGTACGCGCTCGACCACCCCGACGCCTCGTTCGACGTCGTGCACGCCCACCAGGTGCTCCAGCACCTCACCGACCCGATCGCCGCACTGCGCGAGATGCGGCGCGTCACGCGTCCCGGCGGGATCATCGCCGTCCGCGACAGCGACTACGGCGCCATGACCTGGTACCCCGAGTCGCAGGGCCTGGAGGAGTGGCGGCACCTGTACCACGAGATCACGGCGGCCAACCGTGCGCAGGCCGACGCGGGGCGACGCCTGTTGTCCTGGGCGCTCCAGGCCGGCTTCACGGCCGACCAGGTCACGCCGGGCGCGGGCGTGTGGTGCTTCGGCACGCCCGACGACCGCCTGTGGTGGTCATCGATGTGGGCCGAGCGCGTCGTGTCGTCGGAGTTCGCGCGGCAGGCCCGTGAGTACGGGCTCGCCGACGACGTCCTGCTCGAGACGCTGCGCGACGCCTGGGAGGCGTGGGGCGCGGAGCCCGACGGCTGGTTCGCCACACCGCACGGCGAGCTGATCGTCCGCGTCTGACGGGACCTACCCGGGGACGGGAGCGGCCGGCTCGGGCTCGGCGTCGCCTGGTGGCGTCGCGCCGGAGGTCGGCGCGCGCCCGTCGGGGACGACGACGTCGGCCACGCCCGTCGAGGCGAGGTGCAGCAGGCGCTCGAGGGGACCGCGCCCGAGCGTCGCGCGCCACAGCCACGTCGCGGCGAGCGTCACGCCGATGAACGCCAGGAGCGTCACGTTGTCCGGCTGCCACACGAGCTCCCGCCCGATGACCGCGATGGCCACGAGGTGGCCGCAGTAGGCGGTCAGGGCGAGCGCGCCCGTCGCCGCGACCGGCGCGACCGCGCGCGGGAACCGGTCCGCGACCATCAGGCACAGGCCCAGCACCGCGAGCACGACGCCCGAGTTCGCGGCGATCTCGACGCCCGACGACGAGTGGGGGAGCGTCGTCAGCAGCGCCCGGCGCAGCGTGTGGGACTCGTCGATGGCGCGCATCGCCACGGCGTTCACCAGGTGTCCGGCGACGGCCACGGCGGCGCCGACGGCGACGAGTCGCCATCGCACGGCGGTCTCGCGCAGGTCGAGCCGCCCGACGGCGAGCCCCACGAGGAGGTACGCGATCCACCCGGCCGCCGGGTAGAAGTGCCCGATGACCAGGTCGAGCGGCGCCGGTGGCCCCTCCGTACCGAAGGTGTCGCGGGCCAGGACCACCACGGGCGGGGCGGCGACGAGCACGATCGCGGCGGCGACGAGCAGCGCGCGGACCCGCAGCCGGACGACTCCCGCCATGACGGCGAAGAGGATCGCGTACGTCGGCAGGATGACGATCACGGGCGTGTCGAGCGCCTCGAGCGCGAGGCCGAGCGGCGCGAGGAGCAGGGCCCGCGTGAGGATCCGGACCCGGGCGTGCCGCAGGCGCGGGCCCGCCAACGGCGCCCGCCCGCCGCTGAGGAGCGCCGCGGACACGCCCGCGAGGAGCGCGAACCCTGCGGCGGACCGGCCGTCGAACGCCTCGAGGAGGCTGCTCGCGTCGCCGACCTGCAGGTCCGCGTCGTTGCCGATGTGGGCTGTGAACATGCCCAGGACGGCGATGCCCCGCGCGACGTCCACGCCGCCGATCCGCGGGGTCCGGGCGGCTTCCACGCACGCACCCTAGCGGCGGCTCCGCGCCGGGCCGGGCCGATAGCCTGGGTGGATGCTCATCGCGCGCTTCACCACGGGGGGCGACCCCCGGTTCGCCGTCGTCGACGGCGACGACCTCGCCGTCATCTCCGGGGACCCGCTCTACATGTCCGTGCAACCCACGGGGGAGCGCGTCCCGCTCGACCGGGACGATCTCCGGCTGCTCGCGCCCGTCATCCCGCGGTCCAAGGTCGTCGGGGTCGGGCGCAACTACGCGGACCACGTCCGGGAGATGGGCAACGAGGTCCCCACGTCGCCGCTGCTGTTCCTCAAGCCGAACACGTCCGTCATCGGGCCGGACGACCCGATCGTCCTCCCGCACTGGTCGGCCGAGGTCCACCACGAGGCCGAGCTCGCCGTCGTCATCGGCAAGGTCACGCGCGACGTGTCGCCCGAGGCCGCGCTGGGGAAGGTCTTCGGGTACACGGTCGGCAACGACGTGACGGCGCGGGACATCCAGCGCAGCGACGACCAGTGGACGCGCGCGAAGGGGTTCGACGGCGCGTGCCCGCTCGGCCCGTACGTGGCCGTCGGGCTCGACCCGGAGGACCTGCGCGTGACCGCCCGCGTCAACGGCGAGGTGCGCCAGGACGGGACGACGGCGGACCTGCTGGTCGACGTGGCGAACCTGGTCTCCTACATCTCCGAGGTGTTCACGCTCCTGCCCGGCGACGTGATCCTCACGGGCACGCCCGCCGGCGTCGGGCCGATCGAGCACGGCGATGTCGTCGAGTGCGAGGTCGAGGGCATCGGCGTGCTGCGCAACCCCGTCCTCAGGCGCGACTGACCGGCTCGGGGCGTCCGGGGAGCGCCACTAGGCTGGTGCGCACCATGACGACCACCGCCTCCTCCGCGCCCGACGCCCCGATCCGCGTCCGCTTCTGCCCCTCGCCGACCGGGAACCCTCACGTCGGCAACATCCGCACCTGCCTGTTCAACTGGGCGTACGCCCGGCACGTGGGCGGCACGTTCGTGTTCCGCATCGAGGACACCGACGCCGCCCGCGACAGCCAGGAGAGCTACGAGCTCCTGGTCGAGGCCATGCGCTGGCTCGGCATGGACTGGGACGAGGGTGTCGAGGTCGGCGGCCCGTACGGGCCGTACCGCCAGTCGGAGCGCATGGACATCTACGCCGACGTCGCGCGGCGCCTGCTCGAGGGCGGGTACGCCTACGAGTCGTTCAGCACGCCCGAGGAGGTCGAGGAGCGGCACCGCGCCGCCGGCCGCGACCCGAAGCTCGGCTACGACGGGTTCGACCGCGACCTCACCGAGGAGCAGAAGGCGGCCTACCGCGCCGAGGGCCGCGAGCCCGTGCTGCGCATCCGGATGCCCGACGAGGACGTGACGTTCACCGACCTCATCCGCGGCGAGCTGACGTTCCCCGTGGGCTCCGTGCCGGACTACGTCATCGTGCGCGCCAACGGCCAGCCGCTGTACACGCTGACGAACCCGGTCGACGACGCGCTCATGCGGATCACGCACGTGCTCCGTGGCGAGGATTTGCTGTCCTCGACCCCGCGGCAGGTCGTGCTCTGGCGGGCGCTCATCGCGCTCGGGCTGGCTGACCACGAGCCCGTGTACGGGCACCTTCCCTACGTCATGGGCGAGGGCAACAAGAAGCTCTCCAAGCGGGACCCGGAGTCGAATCTCTTTCTGCTGCGCGAGTGGGGCTTCGTCAAGGAGGGCCTGCTGAACTACCTCGCCCTGCTCGGCTGGTCGATCGCCCCGGACAACGACATCTTCACGGTCGAGGAGATGATCGCCGCGTTCGACGTCGCCGACGTCAACCCCAACGCCGCGCGGTTCGACCTGAAGAAGGCCGAGGCCATCAACGGGGCGCACGTGCGCATGCTCGCCCCCGAGGTGTTCCGCGAGCGGGTGGTTCCCTACCTGGCCTCCGCGGGCCTCGTCGAGGCGGAGTCCTACGCAGGCCTGACGGACGCTCAGCGCGCCGTGCTCGACGCCGCCGCGCCGCTCGTGCAGGAGCGCATCGGGCTCCTCGCGGAGGCGACCGGCATGCTCGGCTTCCTCTTCACGGACACGATCGAGGTCGCCGACGACGCGCGCAAGGCGCTTGCGTCCGACGCCGCCCAGGTGGTCGACGCCGCGCGGTCGGTCCTCGCGGACGTGCCGCAGTTCGATGCCGCATCGATCCAGGCAGCCCTGAGCGGCGCGCTCGTCGAGGGTCTCGGGCTCAAGCCGCGCGTGGCGTTCACGCCCCTGCGGGTCGCCGTGACGGGGCGCCGGGTGTCTCCGCCGCTGTTCGAGTCGATGGAGATCCTGGGCCGCGAGCAGACGCTGGCGCGCCTGGACGCGCTGCGCGCGACGCTGTGACGGACGCGGGCGGTGCGGCGGTGCCGCGCCGGATCGACGGTGTGCTCTTCGACGTCGACGACACGCTCGTCAACACCCAGGTGGCGTTCGCCGCGGCCCTGAGCGGGGTGGCCGAGGTGTATCTGCCGCACCTCGACGCGGACGGCCACGCCGCGGTCCTCGCAGCCTGGCGCGCCGACGTTGGCGGGCACTACCGCGCGTACACGCGCGGTGAGGTCGGCTACCTCGAGCAGCGGATGCGCCGCGTCAACGCGCTGCACGCGGACTTCGGCGGCGCCCAGCTCGACGAGGCCGAGTACCTGGCGTGGAACGCGCTCTTCGAGGACGGTTTTGCGCGTGGGTGGGTCGCGCACGACGACGCGGCCGGCGTCGTCGACACCCTGATGGAGGCCGGCGTCGCGGTGGGCTCGCTGACGAACGCGGCGGTCGACCACCAGGTCACCAAGATGGAGCGGGTGGGCCTGCCGCACGTGCCGGTGCTCGTCGGCGTCGACACGCTCGGTTTCGGCAAGCCCGACCCGCGGGTCTT
Source organism: Actinomycetes bacterium (assembly GCA_023428465.1). Lineage (GTDB taxonomy): Bacteria > Actinomycetota > Actinomycetes > Actinomycetales > Cellulomonadaceae > Actinotalea. The sequence goes on along the minus strand of JAEYXM010000023.1, from coordinate 541 downwards.
CGCGGAGGCGTGCCGCCTGCTCGGCACGGCCCCCGAGCACACCGCGTACGTGGGCGACGAACTCGACATCGATGCACGCGCCGCTGTGCAGGCAGGCATGGTCGGCATCTGGATCGACCGGCCGGGCACCCGTCGCGTCGACATCCCGGCGGAGGACATCGCGGCCGCCCGCGAGGCCGGTGTGCTCGTCGTGGCGGGCCTCGACGAGCTGCCCGCGCTGCTCGGGGTCACCGGCGCGGCCTGAACGCCCGGGGTCTGACTGGCCGGGTCGCCGTGTGCGGCCGCGGGTGGGTCAGTCGTTGTCGCAGTAGGGGCCGTGGGGGTTCTGGTAGCAGTTGCCGTGGACGAGGTGGGTCTCGTGTTCTTCGGGGGTGAGGGGTCCGGCGGTGCTGGTGGTGGTGGCGGTGCCGACGACGGGGAGCCAGGTGGTGGAGCCGGCGAGGCGGTAGCGGCCGGTGTAGGTGGTGGTCAGGGTGATGGTGAAGGTGCCCTCGCGGGGGTAGGGGTAGGCGACGTCGTGGTCGGGGTAGGGGTGCCCGGG
>JAEYXM010000271.1 GCA_023428465.1 Actinomycetes bacterium | reverse complement strand
CCCCGCCCTCGGTCGCGACGAGGCGGTCCACCGCGAGCGCGAGGACCGCGATCGCGACGGCGACGGTCGCGAGCCCGACGCCGAAGCGCGCGCCCGCCTCGAGGCCCTGGACCGCGAGCCGCAGCACCACCAGGAGGGCCACGCCCGCGCCGACGGCGCCGCCGACGCTCCGGAACCGCCCGCCCACCCCGACGAGCAGGGCGGCGAGCGCCCCGGGCGCGGCATAGGTCGCGAGCGCGGCACCGGCCGCGGCCACGACGCCGAGGCCGAACGCCATGTCGAGAAGCGGTCCGGACGAGCGGACGAGCTCCAGCACGAGGACGGTGAGCAGGACGACGGTGCTCCGGGTGCGCGTCACGCGGTCACGGTACTGCCCGTTCCCGGCTACGGCCGGGTGCCCCCGGCGATCCCCGGCGCGTCCGCCGCGATCCGCAGGAGGGTCGGCCAGGCGTCCCGGAACGCACGCAGGAGCGGGAGTGCAGGAACGTCCGCGGCCCGGACCCAGGTGATCGCGATGGACTCCCGGTCGGTCGGCGTCGGGCGCTGGGGGCCCGAGACGGCCGCGACGACCGTTGTGTAGAGCCAGGCGCCGTGGTCGAGGACGTGCTCGCCCACCACCTGCACACCTGCGGGGTCGACGCCCGCCTCCTCGGCGGCCTCGCGCAGCGCGCCCGCCACCGGCTCCTCGCCGGCGTGCAACGCGCCGCCGGGCAGCGCCCACGTGCCGCCCTCGTCACTCCACTGCGCCCGGTGCTGCAGGAGGACCTCGAGCGCTCCGGGCACGCCGGTCGCCTCACGCGCCCCGCTCGCTCCGGGCGTCGCGCCCCCGCGGACGAGCATCAGGCCTGCGGCGCCGAAGCGTCCCCAGTGGCGCCCGCCGCACGAGCACGCGACGAACGCGTCGCCGGACGCCGGGTCCGTCAAGCGTCCACGATCTCGCAGATCGGAGCGCCGGCACTCACGCTCGCGCCGACGGCCGCGCCGAGGCCGGTCACGCGGCCCGCGCGGTGCGCGACGAGGGGCTGCTCCATCTTCATGGCCTCGAGGACCACGACGAGGTCGCCCTCGGCCACCGTGTCGCCGTCGGCGACCGCAACCTTGACGATGGTGCCCTGCATCGGCGACGCGAGCGTCGTGCCGTTGCCCGCCGCGGCGGCGCGGGGGGCCGAGCTCTGGCGCGTCCGGCGCGGGGCGAGGCCCGAGCGCGTGCGCGCGGACGTCAGGCCCATACCCGCCGGCAGGACGACCTCGATGCGCTTGCCGCCGACCTCCACGACGACCCGCTCGGTCGGGGCGGCCTCGGCGGCCTGACCGGCCGGTGCCGCGCTCCCGAGCCCCGCGAGGCGGTCCGCGAACGCGGTCTCGATCCAGCGCGTGTGCACGGCGAAGGGCTCGCCGTCCGCCACGTACGCCGGCTCGTCCAGCACGGCCCGGTGGAACGGCAGCACGGTCGGGATACCTGCGACCTCGGTCTCGGCGAGGGCGCGACGGGCGCGCTCGATCGCCTGCGTGCGGGTCGCGCCCGTGACGATGATCTTCGCGATCATCGAGTCGAAGTTGCCGGAGACGACGTCGCCCTCGACGACACCGCTGTCGACGCGCACGCCGGGGCCGGACGGCAGGCGCAGTCGCGTGATCCGCCCGGGGGCGGGCAGGAAGCCCGCGGCGGGGTCCTCGCCGTTGATCCGGAACTCCAGCGAGTGCCCCCGGGTGGCGACCTCGGTGTAGCCGAGCGGCTCGCCCGCGGCGATGCGCAGCTGCTCGCGCACGAGGTCGATGCCCGACACCTCCTCGGTGACCGGGTGCTCGACCTGCAGGCGCGTGTTCACCTCGAGGAAGGACACGGTTCCGTCGCCCGCGACGAGGAACTCGCACGTCCCCGCCCCGACGTAGCCGGCCTCGCGCAGGATCGCGGTGGACGCCTCGCGCAGCACGCGCTCCTGATCGGCGGTGAGGAACGGCGCGGGCGCCTCCTCGACCAGCTTCTGGTGGCGGCGCTGCAGCGAGCAGTCCCGCGTCGACACGACGACGACGCCGCCGTGCGCGTCCGCGAGGCACTGCGTCTCCACGTGGCGCGGCGCGTCGAGGTACCGCTCGACGAAGCACTCGCCGCGGCCGAACGCCGCGACGGCCTCGCGCACGGCGGACTCGAACTGGGCGTCGACCTCGTCGGCCGAGCGCACGACCTTCAGGCCCCGGCCGCCGCCGCCGAACGCGGCCTTCACGACGATGGGCAGGCCGTGCTCGGCCACGAACGCGTGCACCTCGTCCAGGCCCGCAACGGGGTCGGGGGTGCCGGGCGCGAGGGGCGCACCGACGCGCTGTGCGATGTGCCGCGCGCTCACCTTGTCGCCGAGTGCCGCGATCGCCGCGGGCGGCGGGCCGACCCAGACCAGGCCGGCGTCGAGGACGGCCTGCGCGAAGTCGGCGTTCTCGGCGAGGAACCCGTAGCCGGGGTGGACGGCGTCGGCGCCGCACCGCTGCGCGACGTCGAGGATCTTCGCCGCGTCGAGGTAGGTGTCGGCGGCGCGGGCCCCGCCGAGGGCGTACGCCTCGTCGGCGAGGCGCACGTGGAGGGCCTCGCGGTCGGGCTCGGCGTAGACGGCGACGCTCGCGATCCCGGCGTCGGTGCAGGCGCGGGCGATGCGGACGGCGATCTCACCGCGGTTCGCGATGAGCACCTTGCGGATGACGGGCACGGCTCACCGTAACGTCACGCGCGCCCCTGGACCGCCATGCGGACGCAGGGCGTGGCAACACTGTCCGGACCCGCCAATCAGGGCACCCGGCGGTTGTGGGTCACCCACTCGCGCGGGGCGCGCGCAGCGGTGCCGGGCGACGTCGGTGGAGCCGACGTCAGGTACGCGGGCCCCAGAGCTCGGGCACCGTGACCCCGATCTCGCCCAGGAGGTCGCGCAGGAGCGGCAGGCTGATGCCGACGACCGTGTGGTAGTCGCCCTCGATGCCGGTGACGAACGGGCCACCGAGGCCGTCCACGGTGAACGCACCGGCCACCGCGAGCGGCTCGCCCGTAGCCACGTACGCCTCGATCTCCGCGTCGGACAGGTCGGCGAAGTGGACGGTCGTCGACGCGGTGCGGCCCGTCCCCACCGGGACGGTGGGGCGCAGGTCGACGAGCCAGTGGCCCGTGTGCAGCACGCCGCTGCGCCCGCGCATCAGGCGCCACCGCTCGACCGCGTCCGCAGGGGTGGGGGGCTTGCCGTACGTCAGGCCGTCGAGCTCGAGCATCGAGTCGCAGCCCAGCACGACGACGTCCACCCCGGTGCCGAGATCCGCCGCCACGGACTCCGCCTTGGCCTGGGCGAGCACGACGACGTCGTCCGCGGCGCTCGCCCGGCCGCGGCGCGCGTGCGCGGCGGCCAGGGCGGCGTCCTCGTCGACGCCCGACACCTTGACCTCGGCGCGGATGCCCGCCGAGGTCAAGGTTGCGATGCGAGCCGGTGAGGCGGACGCCAGGACGAGCCTCACGCGAGGGCCTCCCGCAGGACGTCCAGGCCGACCGAGCCGAGCGCGAGCGCACGGGCGTGGAAGGTCCGCAGGTCCATCGGTTCGCCGCGCGCCGCCGACGCCGCGAGGGCGTCGTCCCGGGCGGCCTCCCACAGCCGCTGGCCGATCTTGTACGACGGGGCCTGGCCCGGCCAGCCGAGGTAGCGGTTCAGCTCGAACCGGATGAACTCCTCGGGCATGTTCACGTTGGCGCGCAGGAACTCCCACGCCTTGCCGGCGTCCCACGTTCCGCCGCCCCACTCGGGCGGGCACGGCAGGCCCAGGTGCACGCCGATGTCGAGCACGACGCGCGCCGCGCGCATGCGCTGGCCGTCGAGCATGCCGAGCAGGTCGCCGGGGTCGTCCAGGAAACCCAGGTCGGCCATGAGGCGCTCGGCGTACAGGGCCCAGCCCTCGCCGTGCCCGCTGACCCAGCAACCCAGCCGGCGCCACGCGTTGAGCGTGTCCCGGATGCGCACGGCCTCGGCGATCTGCAGGTGGTGACCGGGAACGCCCTCGTGGTAGACGGTCGTCTTCTCGCGCCACGTGTTGAACGTCGTGACGCCGGCGGGCACCGACCACCACATGCGGCCCGGGCGGGAGAAGTCGTCCGAGGGGCCCGTGTAGTAAATGCCGCCGGTCTGCGTGGGGGCGATGCGGCACTCGAGGTGGCGCAGGGGCTCCGCGATGTCGAAGTGCACGCCGTCGAGGGCCGCGATCGCGGCGTCGGACGTCTCCTGCATCCACGCCCGCAGCGCCTGCGTGCCGTGCAGGGCCCGCGCCGGGTCGGCGTCGAGGTGCGCGACGGCGTCGGCCACCGTGGCCCCGGGACCGGCGATCTGCGCCGCGACCGCCTCCTGTTCGGAGACGATCCGCGCGAGCTCGGCGAGGCCCCACTCGTAGGTCTCCTCGAGGTCGATCGTCGCGCCGAGGAAGTACCGCGACCACCGGGCGTAGCGCTCCCGGCCTGCGGCGTCGTCCTCGGGTGCGCGCGGGGCGAGCTCGTCGCGCAGGAAGGTCGCGAGCGTGGCGTAGGCCGCGCGCGCCGCCGTCGCGCCCTCGGCGAGGGACCGTCGGATCTCCTGGCAGGCGGCGGACTCGTCGAGCGCGGCGTCCACCTCCGGGCCCTCGACGAACGTCGAGAAGAACGAGCCGTCGGCCGCGAGCTCCGTGGCCTGCTCGATGCACTCGTGGACCTGGCGCACGGCGGCGACGCGGCCGCGGTCGGCGGCGAGGCGGAGGGACTCCACGAAGCCGGCGACCGCGCCCGGGAGGGCGTTCAGGCGGGCGGCGATGTTCTCCCAGTGCTCCGGCGTCGACGTCGGCATGAGGTCGAACGTGTCGCGGAGCTCCTGCACGGGGGACGAGATGACGTTCAGCTCGCCGATCCACTCGTCGGCCTCGTGCAGGGCGAGCTCCGCGCCCAGGCTCTCGCGCATGGCGGCGACGGTGACCCGGTCGACGTCGTCCACCGGGACGGCGGTCCCGAGCCGGGCGAGCGTGGCGCGCTGCGCGTCGGCGATGGCGTCGTAGCCGGCGGGGGAGAAGTCGGTCATCAGGTGGTCGTAGCCGGGCAGCCCCATCTCGGTCGCTTCCAGCGGGTCCAGGCGGGCGTAGGTGCGCAGGTACTCCTCGGCGATCGCGTCGACCGCCGACGGCTCACGGTGGGGGGATGTCATGTGCCCGACCCTACGTCGCCGGTGGCGGGGCCCGCCCTCGGGAATGCTCCGCACGTCGCCCGTTCAGGCGCCCCCCAGGTGGACGCGCTCCCACCGGATTCGCGGAGACCGTAGGCGAGCGCGCCCGGCGCGGCTAGCATCCGAGGACCGACTCAGCGCGGAGGTGCGGCATGGAGTTCGACAGCCCGGCGGAGGCGTTCGCGACGATCGCGGCCCTCGTGGTGGCCGCGGACGCGGTGGGGACCCAGCGCGAGCGGGACTACCTGTTCGGCGACGTCCGCACCCTTGCGGTGTTCGCCGACCTGGACGACGACGCGTACGCGCGGCTCGTCGAGCGTGCGGCGGCCCGGATCGCCGAGGAGCACGGCACGTCGGACGGCGGCCTTGACGCCTCCGTGGCCGACTCGGTCGCGGACGGCGCGCGCGCCGTGCTCGACGAGACCCAGCGGCTCCAGGCCCTCGGCATGGCGCGGTCGATCGCCGGCGTCGACTCCACCGACCTCGGCGAGGGCGACCTGCTCGAGCACCTGCGCGTCGGGCTGGAGGCGTAGGGACGTGGCCAGGCGTCTCGCGGCGGCGGCCGCCGCCGCGACAGCCGTCCTCTACGCGCTGATCGGCGTGGGGGTCCTCGTGGTGACGAACGAGGGTCCGAGCACGGACCTGCAGGTCTTCGGGCTGACCGCGGCGGCTGCGTTCGTCGCCGTCGCCGTCGTCGTGAAGCGTGCGCGTCGGCGCCTGGTGCTCGCGATCGTCGGGGCGCTCGTCGTGCCCGTGCTGATCATGTACGCGGTCATGGCCGAGGTGCGCGAGCCCCACGTCGAGCTGTGGGGGCTGCTCATCGTCGCCCTGCAGGTGGTGCTCGTGGGCGCGCTCGTCGTCGCCGTCGTAGTGCCCGTCAGCGCAGGGCGCTCCACCGCCACGCCGACCCGCCCGGCGTCGGCCGCTCGCTGAGGGGCCGGGCACCGTCCCGCCAGCGTCGGCGGGCCTCGGCGGCGCGCCGACGGCGACGCGCCGGGTCGGGTGCTTCCTGCGGGGCGAGCCCCGCGGCGATCCCGGCGACCAGGGCCGCCAGCTCGACGTCGTCGGGCGCGCCGTGCAGCACGCGGACCTGGGGCGTCACAGCGGCACGTTCCCGTGCTTCTTGGTGGGCAGCGACGCCCGCTTGTTGCGCAGGGCCCGCAGCGCCCGGACGATCTGCACGCGCGTCTCGGCCGGCGCGATGACCGCGTCCACGAACCCGAGCTCGGCGGCCTGGTACGGGTTGACGAGCGCGTCCTCGTACTCGGCGACGAGCCGCGCCCGCTCGGCCTCGACGTCGCCCCCCGCGTCGGCGACGTTCTTCAGCGCGCCGCGCTGGAGGATGTTCACCGCGCCACCCGCGCCCATGACGGCGATCTGCGCCGTCGGCCACGCGAGGTTGACGTCCGCGCCGAGCTTCTTGGAGCCCATGACGATGTACGCGCCGCCGTAGGCCTTGCGCGTGATGACGGTGACGAGCGGGACGGTGGCCTCGGCGTAGGCGTAGATGAGCTTGGCGCCGCGGCGGATGATCCCGTTCCACTCCTGCTCGGTGCCGGGCAGGAAGCCGGGGACGTCGACGAACGTCAGCACCGGGATGTTGAACGCGTCGCAGAACCGGACGAACCGGGCCGCCTTCTCCGAGGCGTCGATGTCGAGCGTCCCGGCGAACTGCATCGGCTGATTGGCCACGACGCCGACCGAGTGGCCCTCGACGCGGCCGAAGCCGACCACGATGTTGGGGGCGAACAGCTCCTGGACCTCGAGGAACTCCTGGTCGTCCAACGAGGCCCGGATCACGTCGTGCATGTCGTAGGGCTGGTTCGGCGAGTCCGGGATGATCGTGTCGAGACTGCGGTCGAGCTCGGTGAAGTCCTCGACGGCCGCGTCGTCGTACGCCGGAACCTCGTCGAGGTTGTTCTGCGGCAGGTAGGACAGCAGCGCCTTGACGTACTCGATCGCGTCCTCCTCGTCCGAGCCGAGGTAGTGGGCGTTGCCGGACTTGGTGTTGTGGGTGCGCGCGCCGCCCAGGTCCTCCATCGACACGTCCTCGCCGGTGACGGTCTTGATCACGGCCGGGCCGGTGATGAACATCTGGGACGTCTGGTCGACCATGACCACGAAGTCGGTCAGGGCTGGGGAGTACACGTGGCCACCGGCCGCAGCTCCCATGATCAGGGAGATCTGCGGGACGACGCCGGAAGCGAGGGTGTTGCGGCGGAAGATCTGGGAGTACAGGTCGAGCGAGACGACGCCCTCCTGGATCCGGGCTCCGCCACCCTCGTTGATGCCGATGATGGGGCAGCCGGTCTTGATGGCGAAGTCGAGGATCTTGACGATCTTCTCCCCGTACACCTCGCCGAGCGCGCCGCCGAAGAGCGTCACGTCCTGGCTGAAGACACAGACGGGCCGGCCGTGGATCGAGCCGACCCCGGTGATCACCCCGTCGGTGTAGGGACGCTTCTCATCCATCCCGAAGTTGGTCGACCGGTGTCGCGAGAACTCGTCGAACTCCGTGAAGGTGCCCTCGTCCAGCAGGGCGAGGACGCGCTCGCGTGCGGTCATCTTTCCCTGGGCGTGCACCTTCTCGACAGCTGCGGCCGCCGAAGGATTGCGGGCCTGCTCGATGCGCTCGGCCAGGTCCGCGAGCTTGCCCCTCGTCGTGTGGATGTCAGGCTGCATGCGCCGAACGATAGCGCCAGCCCGGACGATTCGGCATAGTCGAATACATGCAGACAACTTCACATTCGCCCTCGTCACCCGACCCGGCGGGCCGGCCGTTCGCGCCGGATTCCGGGCTCGAGTGGCCCTGGACGGGAGTCGAGGTGGTGGCAGAGACCGGCTCGACCAACGCCGATCTGGTGGCAGCAGCACGTACAGGTGCCGCCTCGGGAAGGGTGCTGGTCTCCCACCACCAGACAGCGGGAAGGGGACGGCTGGATCGGACCTGGACGGCTCCGGCCGGGACCTCGCTCGCGATCTCGGTGCTGCTGCGTCCGCCGGCAGCGGTGCCGACGAGTCGATGGACCTGGCTTCCCCTGCTCGCAGGAATGGCCGTCCGTGACGCGCTCACCTCTCGCTCCGGGGTGGAAGCGACGGTGAAGTGGCCGAACGACGTGCTCATCGGTGACCGCAAGGTGGCCGGGATCCTGAGCGAACGGGTAGCAGACGCCGTGGTGATCGGGATGGGTGGCAACACCCGGTTGCGCTCCGACCAGCTTCCTGTGCCGACCGCCACGTCGCTTGCCCTCGAGGGCGCAGAGGT
>JAEYXM010000031.1 GCA_023428465.1 Actinomycetes bacterium | reverse complement strand
TGCCGGGCCCGATCTCCTGACGGCACCCCGGGCAGGCGTACGCCTTGGTGGCCGCGGTCCCGCTCAGGGCACGCACCACCCAGTCCCCGTCCGGTCCCGACTCGGTCCGCGTGCCCGCGCGGGCGCGCGTCTCGTCGAGCCCCGGGTGCGGGCCGGACCAGGGGCGCTTGCTCGAGCGACGACCGGACGGCATGGTCCCATTCTCCCCGACGCGCGGTGGCGGACGTCGGGATCAGGCCGGCGGCGCCCAGTCGGTGCCGGGCACCACGCCCTCACGCAGGAGGTCCCGGTAGAAGAACGCCGAGTCCTTCCACGTGCGCTCGAGCGTCTCGTAGTCGACGCGGATCACGCCGAACCGCCGGCTGAAGCCGTACGCCCACTCGAAGTTGTCCAGGAGCGACCACACGAAGTAGGCGCGCAGGTCCGCTCCCGCGGCCTGTGCCTGCCGGAGGGCGGCCACGTGGTCGCGCAGGAAGGCCACGCGCCGGTCGTCGTCGACCTCACCGCCCGGGCCCACCACGTCGTCGAAGGCCGCGCCGTTCTCGGTGACCGCCAGGCCCACGCCTGCGGGGCCCGTGTACTCGGCCTGCAGGCGCAGCAGGAGGCGCGTGAGGCCCTCGGGCTGCACCTCCCAGCCCAGGGCCGTGCGCGGCAGTCCGCGCGGCACGCGGAAGATGTCGTCGGCCGCCGGCAGCGGGTTGTCGGCCGGGTTGTGCACCGGGAGGCCGGCGGCGCTGCCGCCTGCCGGACGGCGTCGGCTCACCGCGTTGCCGTGGTAGTAGTTCACGCCGAGCACGTCGATCGGTGCGGCGATCGTGGCCAGGTCCTGGTCGCGGATGTGGTCGGTGAGGCCCAGGTGCGCCGTCTCGGACAGCACGTCCGCCGGGTAGCGCCCGTGGAAGATCGGGTCGAGGAAGATGCGGTTCCACTGGCCGTCGATGCGGCGTGCAGCCTCGACGTCGTCCGGGTCGTTCGGGTCCGCCGGGTCGGTGAGGTCGAGGTTCAGCGCGATCGACACCTCGGCGTCGGGAGAGCGGCGCTTCAGCTCGCGGGCCACAAGGCCGTGCGCGAGGAGCAGGTGGTGCACGGCGGCAAGGGACGCGCGGCGGTCGCGACGCCCCGGGGCGTGCTGCCCGTTGCCGTACCCGAGGTACGCGGCGCAGAACGGCTCGTTGATCGTGGTCCACACGTTGACCCGGTCGCCCAGGGCGTCGTGGACGCTCAGCGCGTAGTCGAGGAAGCGGTGTGCCGTCTCCCGGTCGGCCCAGCCGCCGCGCTCCTCGAGAGCCTGCGGCAGGTCCCAGTGGTAGAGCGTGAGCCACGGCTGGATCTCGTGGGTGAGCAGCTCGTCGACCAGCCGGGAGTAGAAGTCCAGGCCACGCTGGTTGACGGCGCCGCCGTCGGGCCGGACGCGGGCCCACGACGTCGAGAAGCGGTAGGCGCCGAGGTTGAGCTCGCTCATCAGCGCGACGTCCTCGGCGAAGCGGAAGTAGTGGTCGCACGCGACCTCGCCGTCGTGGTCGTCGGTGATCGCGCCGGGCACGCGGCAGTAGGCGTCCCAGATCGAGTCCGTGCGGCCGTCCAGGTGTGCGGCGCCCTCGATCTGGAACGCAGCCGTCGCCGCGCCCCAGAGGAGCGGCACGCGCCCAGGGGCGGACGGGCTCATCGTCATCGGCAGTCCTCGTCCGGCCGCGCACGGCCGTCGCGTGGTGAAGCGGGTCGCACTCCGGGTGAGAGCGATCCCACGGTGAATCCTGGTGCCGTCGACTGCGGGTGTCAACACGCCGCGCGCGCCGGGGTGGCGCCAGCGCCGGTCGCATCGTACTGCCGATGTGGCAGCGCTCCCGACGGACCCTCGTCCATCGACGGTCCCCGGCCCTGGCGCCGGGCCCTTGAGGGCGCCGTCGGCGGGGCCGTCAGCCCACCAGCCAGGCCTGGGCGGCCCGCTCCTCCGCGGCCACGACCGCCCGCACCGCGCGGGCGGTGGCCTCCTCCAGCGCGCTGCCGAAGATCGGCACGGGAGCACGCACATCGCCGTCCAGCTCGCCGCGCGTCCCGCCGTCGGCGTCCCCGACGAGCCGGAGCGTGCCCGTCAGCCGCACCGGCGTGCCCACGATCTCGACCACCACGGTGCCGCGGCGCTCGTCGCCCGCCGGGGCCTCCCACGCCTCCACCTGGCGGATCTCCAGGCTCGAGCCCACCAGCGGGCGCATGTGAGAGGGGATGTCGTCCGTGGGGACGTGCCGGCGCGTGGTCACCGTGAAGGCCCGGTCCGGCTCGCCGACCACCGCGACCGAGTGGGACTGCGCCCCGGCCGCGCGCACCTTCGCGGCGACGAACTCGTCGTCCGCCAGCATGGTGGCGACGCGCGAGATGTCCGCGGGATAGCGGAGCGTGGCACGCAGCTGCACGGCCGTCCTCTCTGGGTCGTGCGACGAGGCTAACAAGGCGGACGGCTCGGGGACCTAGGCTTTCGGTGTGTCCACTCTCAGCGACCTCGTCACCCGGCATGCAGACCTGCCCGCGCAGGACGTGGAGTGGCTCCACCTGCTCGTCGGCGACTGGCAGCTCATCTCCGACCTGGCCTTCGCCGACCTCGTGCTCTGGCTGCCCACCGCCGACGGCAGCTTCATCGCAGTCTCCCAGTCGCGGCCGTCCACCGGCGCCACCGTGCACTACGACGACGTCGTCGGCAGCCAGGCGCCCGAGGGGCTGCGGCCCCAGCTCGAGCGCGCCCTCGAGTCCGTCGAGATCCAGCGCTCGCGCGAGCCCCGGTGGTTCGGCACGTACGCCGTGCGCGAGGAGGTCGTGCCCGTCGTCCGCGACACACGGGCCATCGCGGTCATGGCCCGGCAGACGAACCTCGGTGGGGTGCGGACCCCGAGCCGCCTCGAGCTGAACTACGTCGAGGCGGCCGACGACCTGGTGGGCATGGTCTCGCGCGGGGAGTTCCCCGCACCGAACTCGCCCACCGGGCCGCGGCGGGGTGCCCCGCGCGTCGGCGACGGCCTCATCCGCCTCAACTCCGAGGGCGAGGTGCTCTACGCGAGCCCGAACGCCCTCAGCTGCTTCCACCGGCTGGGCGTGCTCGGCTCGCTCGTCGGGCAGTCCCTCGCCGAGATCACCACCGACCTGCTCGAGGACAGCTCGCCGGTGGACGAGTCGTTGCCGCTCGTCGTGACCGGCCGTGCGCCCTGGCGCACCGACGTGGAGGCGCGCGGCGTCTGCGTGTCGCTGCGCGCCGTCCCGCTCACCGACCGCGGCCAGCGGCTCGGGGCGGTGCTCCTGTGCCGGGACGTGTCCGAGCTCCGCCGTCGCGAGCGCGAGCTCATCACCAAGGACGCGACGATCCGCGAGATCCACCACCGCGTGAAGAACAACCTGCAGACCGTCGCGGCGCTCCTGCGGCTGCAGGCGCGCCGCATGCGCTCACCCGAGGCGCGCGGGGCCCTCGAGGAGGCGATGCGCCGCGTCGCGACGATCGCACTCGTGCACGAGACGCTGTCCCAGGCGCTCGACGAGGCCGTCGACTTCGACACGCTCGTGGACCGGAGCCTGCACCTCGCGGCCGACGTCGCGGCTACCGCGGGCTCCGTCCGCACCGTGCGGCGCGGCACGTTCGGCATGGTGCCCGCCGAGGGGGCCACGGCCCTCGCGCTCGTGCTGGCCGAGCTCGTGACCAACGCCGTCGAGCACGGCCTGGCCGGCACGACCGGGACGGTCGAGATCACGGCCGAGCGCTCGGGTGCGCGCCTGCGCGCGGTGATTGCGGACGACGGCGTCGGGCTGGACCCCGAGCGGGGCCCGCTCACGGGGCTGGGCACGCAGATCGTCGAGACCCTCGTGCGCAACGAGCTCCGCGGCACGATCGACTGGACAGACCGGGAGGGCGGCGGGACGCAGGTCGTCCTCGAGGTGGAGCTGCGTGACCGCCGGCCGGTCTGACGCTCACGTGCGGGCGGGTGGTCCGACGGCGGTCCCGTGCGTGAGCCCCGCGCCGGGAGGCCGACCACCGGCGCGCGGCGTGGTCCGGGCAGACGTCGGCCCTGGGACCTCAGGGGGCGGAGGGTCCCAGGGCCGACGGGCTCGTGGAGGTCAGCCGGCGCGGCGGGCCCGCGCGGTGCGGCGCTTCAGGGCGCGGCGCTCGTCCTCGGAGAGGCCACCCCAGACGCCGGCGTCCTGGCCGGTGTCCAGCGCCCACGTGAGGCACGTGTCGACGACCGGGCAGCGACGGCACACGGCCTTCGCGTCCTCGATCTGCTGGAGGGCGGGGCCGGTGTTCCCGATCGGGAAGAAGAGCTCAGGGTCCTCGTCGAGGCAGGCAGCGCGGTGGCGCCAATCCATCAGGTCAACTCCTTGAGGCACACGTGTAGGCACGACCCGGAACCCGGGGTGCCGAAGAGTGGGGGCAATTCAGAACGTCCTATGACTGATCCAAGCCTCACACGTTGACGCGAGGTGCACAAGGGGTTGCGGGTGGGAATCCGTGGTATGCGTGTGAGGTCTTGATCACATGGATTCGATGAGCGAGCGGAAGAGGCGGATGAGCGGCAGCGAGACGGCGGAGACGGACACCGCGGACGGGGTACGACAGTGCCCACCGGCGGTCCGGGTGGCGGCGGTGGGTGCCGTCGGTGAAGGGGTGGCCCTCACAGCGGGCGCCGTGATCTGGCTGGTGGCCCTGGTCACCCGCGGCTCGTCGAGCGTGGGGGTCGTGGTGTTCCTCGTGCTCTTCGCGCTCGGCCTCGCAGTCGCCCTCGCCGGCGCCGCGCGCGCCCTGCTGCGGGGAAGTCCGCGGGCCCGCGGACCCATCGTGACCTGGCAGCTCCTCCAGGCGGCGACCGCCGTCGCGATCCTGCAGGTCCCGGCGCGTCCGACGTGGCTCACCGTGGTCGGTGCCGTCGCGCTGGTCGCCGCCCTCGTGGTCGCGGCCGCAGCCCTGACGCCCCGCGCCACCGCATTCACCACGCGCTGACCTGCAGGGGCGTGGCCCGGCCGGCCCGGACCACGACGCCGCGGCCGGGGTGCCGGGGCGCCGCGGGATCCACCTGCGGTGTCAGGTCCGTCCCGGCCAGGTCCGCAGACCCCGGCTCGAGCGGGGCGAGCAGGATCGTCGTCCCGCCCCGCAGCGTCGCGACCAGGCCGCGGTAGGCGGCGGCCGCGCGGTCCGTGCGCGACGCCGCCACGACGGCTGGGCGGTCCGTGACGCCGGCGCGTCGCTCCGAGACCCACGCGGCGAGCGCGTCGTCGAGCGTCGGGTCGGTCCTCGACAGGAGGTCCGCGTCGTCCACCACGAGGACGTCCACGCCCCCGGCCGCGCAGCGCTCCACGAGAGCCGCCGCCTCGGCGGGCGACCGGGCCCAACCGGCGAGGCCTGTGGGCCCGGCGCGGCCGTCGTCGCCGACGAGCGCGACCCGCCGGCCAGCCGCCACGAGGCACCGGGTGACCCCCGCGAGGGTCGTGGACCGGCCGCTGCCGGGCGGCCCCGCGACCAGCACGCCGCCCGTGACGTCGACGAGCACCGGACCGGCGTCGTCGCCGCCGACGCCGACCGCCGCGGCCCACCCGCTGGAGCGCCGGGGCTGCGGGGGAGCCGTCCGCGGGAGGGGGGCGAGCCGCACGGGTGGCGGTCCGCTCGGAGCCGCCCCCGTCGGGCACGCGTCGGGGAGGGCCACCTGGCAGCGCACCGCGACGGCAGGGCCCACGCACACCCCACGCCCTGGCGGCCCGCCGCGCGGCCCGAGACCGGCCGGGACCCCGAGGAGCGCCTCGTCGCCACGGTCCGCGACCGCCAGGACGATCCGCCAGGTCGCGGCACCGGCCCACCGCAGCACGTCGCGTGGCTCGCCCCCGACGGCGACGGCCACCCCGTGGTGCGCGCCGTCCCGCAGCAGGCGCTCGAGCAGCTCGACCCCACGCCCGCGAGGCACGACGTCGAGCGCCCGCGCGACCGCGCCGACGTCGTCGACCACCACCAGGCGGGGCCGGCCCGGCTGTGTCGTGAGGAGCGTGAGCAACCGGCCCAGTCGCCGCGGGTCCGACGCCGTGACGACCGTGCCGAGCCCCGGTGCGTCCACCGACCGCGCGAGCGTGGCCGGCAGCGGCGCGGCCGAGACGACGTGCACCTCGTGACCTGCGGCCAGGGCGGCCTGGGCGACGGTGGCGAGCGTCGTCGTCCGGCCCGAGCCGCGGGATCCCGCGACCGCGAGGACGCCCGTCATGGGCCAGGACGCCAGCCCGTGGTCGAGCGCGCCGACGGGATCGGTGAGGCCCACGGCCAGGGGAGCGGGCCGGTCGTCGGGCCCCGCCGGGGCCGGTAGGTCCGCGCGGCGGACCGCGGTGGGCAGCGCGGGAGCCCACAGCGGCGCGGCGCGCTCGGGACCGGCGGCCGCCGTCACGGCGTCGAGC
>JAEYXM010000261.1 GCA_023428465.1 Actinomycetes bacterium | reverse complement strand
ACCGCGGCGGGCGACCCGCACGACGTCACGCTTGAACTCAGGCGGGAACTTCTTGGGCACAGCGACATCCTTCCAGCGGGACCTCGTCCCACAGATGGAGCGTCAACCAGCCCTGCAGCAGTCCCGGACGTCCTGTACTGGGGCGGCGATGGCGCGAACGACGTCGTGGACGCGACGGTTGGCGACTACCACTCTCCGCTCACCCAGGAGCGTTTCGCGGGGGTGCTGGACGCCTTCGGCTCCAGGTTCCGCGGCGCCGGGGGCGGTCTACCGGAGTGAGGTTGGTCCGCGACGGTCCCGGTTCTCGCCCAGTGGTTCGTGTCTGAGCTCCGTTGGAGCCGGTCAACGACCTTGAACGCAGCGTGTGCTTCTGGCGGGCCCACGGTGTGGAGTCGAACAAACGCTACTCCGGCACCTCGGCCAGCGCGCCGTCTGCGAACCTGCGCCAGCGGACTCCGGCGGCGTCGCGGAACACGACAGCGAGCTCGCTGTTCAACGGGCCAGCTTCCCCTGCAGGCTCGAAACGGAATGTGACGCTGTCACCGGGCCTGATCATCGCGCGAAACGCCTGAGCGTCGTCGCTCACGTTGCCGTGGATGACGGCTGCGACGTCCGTGATTGGCATGTCGCTGTAGTTGGTCCAGATCATCACGTAGTCGAGGGTGTGCCCGCCCCTAGCCTCGAGGATGCGGCGCCGCTGAACAGCGAGGACAACGCGACGTGCCTGCGCCTCACGCGCCCGCCGCACCTCGGCCAGTTCCGCTTCCCGCTGAGCGGCTCGAGCTTCGTCCCTGTCGCGCTCCGCCTGCTGGCGGTCAGCCCGCTCCCGGGTGGTGATCCACACGGAGAAGCCGACGGCGATCGCCGCCGCGAGCCCGCCGATGATCTCGAAGAGGTCGTGCACGACCGCCCAGGTGCCTTCCACAGCGGCGAGGCTACGCCGCGCGCCTCTTGCGCCGCCGCGATTCAGGCGTCAGGTGCCAGCCTCTGTGCAGCTGACGCCGGCACAGGCGTCGCTCCGACTCCGGCCGGCGCGACGAGTCGACGCGCCTGGTGTTCGCGAGCGCGAGCTGTGCGGCGATCCGGTCCTGGTACCGCCACTTCCTGGTCGGACAGTGCCACTTGGCGATCATGAGGCGGCGGTCCCACCAGAATCCGACCGCGGCGTTGCGGGTCAGCATCGCCCCGCCCTCGCGCAGGGGCCCACCGCGCACTTCATCGCCCGCCAACCTCGAGCTGCGCCATGGTGCGATTGCTTGGCTCGCCGATCGCCGGATGGTCCTGCCTGCGCCCGGACCGTCCGGGCCGCGAGGAGGAACAAGCAGTGAATGAGAACGAGAGCCAGAACGAGAAGCCCGTCACGTCCGCGGAGCTCGGGGCCTTGGTGGCGCGGCTGCGGGAGCGGAGCTCGACCCCGACGGTCGACCTGTTGCTGCTCGCGACGATGGTCGTCACCGGTTGCCGGGCGTCGGAGGTGCTTCGGCTCACCCGCGCGGACGTCGACGGGGAGCAGTGCCTGATCCGGCTCAGGCGCGACAAGGGAACCAGCCGGTGGCTGCCGGTGCCGGACTACCTCGCCCGGGAGCTCATGCACCAGGCCGCGGCCAGCGGAGCGGAGACCGCGTCGGACCGGCTCTTCGTCGCCCGTGACCGCCCCGGGGCCGTCCGCCCCATCACCTACACGCGGCTGCGTCGGATGCTCGCCGGCTACCCGCGGCGCGGCGACGTGCCGCAGCCGGTCATCACGGTTCACCAGCTTCGCGCGCGGACGATCGCGCTCCTCGCCGCCCACCAGGGGGTTGGCCTCGCGATCGCTCTCGGTCACACCGATCGCCGGACGGCGCTGACGCACATCGAGCGCGACCTCAGCCTCGCACTGGCGATCGTGGAGATCTTCGGCGGCGACCACCCGTGGTTCCACCAGTTGCCGTATCGGCAGGGCTGACTGTTCCTGCTGCAGGGCCGCGACGTCGAGGCGGCCTTGCGCGCCCAGGCAGGAGGACGCCCGGCGGGGGCCAGCGTGCCTGTGTCCCCGGCTGGGCTGCGCCAGCACCACCACATCGCTGCGGTCCCGGCCCCGGCGTCGAGGTGCCTCCGACCCGTACGGCGGTGCGACGCAGAAGGGCACTCCGCACTGCGCCAGCTCGGATCCCGGACCGCGTTTGCAGGAGGGTGGTCACGCCCGTGGGACGTCCGGTTGGATGGCATCGTGAGCGAGCCAGACGACGTCCTGGATGGCATCCTCTTCCAGCTGACCATGGACGTGGTGCGCGAGATGGACGCGCTCGCCGCCGAGTACCTGGCACGTGACGGGTACAAGTACGTGCCGAAGCGACGTCGTCGCGCGGTGATGGCGTACGAGAGCGGCTGGCCAAACGTCGGCAGCGAGATCGGGGCAAAGGAGACCGACACGATTGCGTACGGCGAGTTGTTCGCTGGCGCACGTGATGCGATCCACCCGTTCGCCTACGAGGAGCTCGAGGCGATGGCCTCCCTCGTCGCCTACGTCAACGACACTCCTGACCTCCTTCAACGGGTGCGACCAGCCGTTCGCGCGGGTGCACCAGCGGACCTGGTCAAGAGCATGATCGACATCACCATTCGAGGACTCCCGACCGGCATCTTCGACCGAGCCAAGGCGCTCGACGTCGAGATCGAAGGGCCCGGTCTCGTCGACCTGTACCGGCAACGGGAGCGGTCGTGGCTGGCCCCTGAGCTGGCCTACGAGTTGGTGGTACCCCTCGTCCTCACCAGCCTGGAGCTTCAGGAGACGTTCGAGGTTGATGATCGTTCTCGCATCGAGGTGCTGAGCGACGACGACCTCCGTGCGATGGCTCGCGACTACGACGTCAGCGGTGTCCCGGGGCCCGTCGCCGACGCAGCCCGCTTCGCCGTCGTCGTCGACATGCCTCCGATGGCCAACCCCGGGGAGGGGAGGCGCTTCTTCCGGCATGACGAAGCGCCGGAGACGGCCGGCGTCGAGGTGATCTGTGAAGCGCTGCGGATCGTGTCGTCTGCCGACACCGGCTGGGCGCGTGTCTTTCGCCGGCCGCTCGGGTGGGCGGAGCGGTGGACCGACGCCCTGCCGTCGTACAGCCTTCTTCAGACAACGCGGCGGTACCCGTCCGCGTTCGACAACTTCGGATGGCTCAGGTCGGGCATGACGGTCACGCGCCGCGAACTCGAGGGTGTCCCCGCTGTGACCCAAGCCCTTGGGTCCGCCGACAAGCAGGTTCGCCTTGCCTCTCGCCGGCTCTCGACTGCTGTCGTGCGGGACGCTGCCGACGACCAGCTCGTCGACGCCTGCATTGGGCTGGAGGCGCTGCTCGGTCAGAAGGGTGCGGAGTTGTCGTTCCGAATCGCGGTGCGGGCTGCGGCACTCCTGTCCTCTCGTGTGGAAGCGCCGGTCTCCGCGGAGCGCGTCTTCCGAATGGCGCGAGCGGTCTACGACCGTCGCTCCGAGATCGTTCACGGCAGCACCTCGGAACGCAGGGCTTTCTTTCCCGTCCCCGGCGCAGAGGCAATCCCGACGAGCGACTTGGCAGTATGGCTGCTTCGTCAGGTGCTCCAGGAGCGTCTACTGCGCGGGGACCATTGGAGCGTGGAGGACCTGGATGAGCTGGTCCTCCAGCGGCTCGGCCCGGCCTGAACCAGGCGCTGTCTGCACCTGGCGATGACCCGGGCGCCCGAGTCTTGCGCCGGTCGGCGTTCCCTCCGAGACTCGGGGGAGTCGCGCGGTCAGCTCCGCACCGGGACACGCCTCAAGGCGGCCCGAGCCTCCTCGAGGTGCTCACGGCCGGTCTGGTAGTAGCGGGCGCGCACGACGCCGAAGTCCTTCCAGCCGCCGATCGCGGTCAGTGCGCCGACGCCCATGTCGTAGTTGTCGATCATGTCCCGGGCGAAGCGATGCCGCAGGGAGTGCCAGGTCCGGTGCATCTGGGTGACCGTGACCACCTTGCGCTCGCCGCCCCGGACGGTACGGACCTCGTGGATGATGTCGTACGTCCAGCCGGCTGCCTTCATCGCGGGGACGACCAGGTCCGTGGAGAAGCCGGAGGGCCACAGCATGCCGCCCTTCTTCGCAGGGAAGAGCAGCGCCTCGGGGTTGCGTCCGGCTGCCCGCTCCTCCCTGGCTTGGTCGGCTCGCGCGAGGAGCGCCTCCAGGAGGGGGTAGCCGTCGCGCGTGCGGTCCGGCACGGGGACGATGCGGCGCCTGCCGTGCTTGGGCAGCGCGCGCCGGCCGTGGCCATTGCTCCACTGCCAGTTGACGTGGAGATCGTAGCCGCCGCCCTCGAACGGTCGCAGGTCGTCGGCGCGGAGCTGGAACTGCTCACCCTCGCGCAACCCGAGTCCGACGGCCGTGTGGACGGCCAGCTCGCCCCAGGCCGGCATCGCACGGGCCATGGCTGCCGCCAGCTGCAGCACGTCGCGCCGGCTGGGGCAGTCCTCCTCGTCGATGTACTCCTCCGACCGGCCCTGCAGGGGCGCCATGTGTGGGCGGCGGGGGCGGGTCTCCGGCTGGGCGAAGCGGGGTCGCCGGGCCGGGGCCAGCGTCGCGGGCAGCATGGCGACCTGCTCGGGGGTGAGCGCGCCCTGCTCCTCGCACCAGCGCAGGAAGCACCGGACGCGGCCGGTCATCTCCTTGACCCCGCCGGCGGTGCCGCAGGCGGTGCGCATGTGGTCGATGACGGACCGGTCGAGCTGCCACGCCTGCAGCTCGCGGACCCCGGCGACGGCGCGGTTCAGGTCCTTCTTCACCGAGGCGAACTGGCTGGGCTGCCAGTCCTTCGTGGTGGCTTGGCCGCGGGCGGTGCGCCAGCGGCCGACGGGGGTGGACAGGTACTCGTCGACCAGGTCGCCCAGGGTCCGCGTGTCGTCCCCGCCGCGGAACCGGGAGAGCTGGGCGTCGATCGTCTCCGCCTTGGCCAGCGCGGCCGCTGGACTGCGGCCGGCGCTCGGCTGCCGGCGCCGGCCGGTCTGGTCGACGTAGTCCAGCCGGTAGTAGGGCTTCGCGGCTGTGGGTGGGTACAGCGTCACGTGGCCGTTGCCGACGACGCGACCCTGCCCGCTCATCGCGCACCTGCCCGGCGCGTCGGCAGGGACGCGAGCACGGCGAGGGCGTCCGCGTCGCGGCCGGCGGGCCGACCCTGGGTGGGGGGCGTCGCGCGCCGGGCCGACACGGGCCGGGGGCGGCGGGCGTCGGACAGGGAGGCGAAGTGGGTCAGCACGTCCTCGCGCAGCCAGTAGCGGCGTGCGGTCGGCGCCTGGCTGAGCCGGAAGCCGGCCGGGAAGGTCGGGGCGGCGATCAGGTCCCGGGTGGCGCGCTCACCCAGGCGCAGCGCGGCGGCGAGGTGCTCGACGGTCCAGATCGGGTCGGCCGGGTCGACCGGGGGCAGGGGAGTGGTTCGGGTGTGCATGGCGCGGACCGTCCGGACAAGCCGGCGGCGCGCAGTCGCCACATGCACCGTGTGGCAAACATGTGGCACCCCGGCCACCAGGGGGTGGTGACCGGGGTGCCATGTGTGCAGGTCAGCGGGCCGGAGCCCGCCCTGACGTGACCTGCAGGTCAGATGTCGTAGTAGAGCTCGAACTCGTGCGGGTGCGGGCGCAGCCGGATCGGGTCGATCTCGTGCGTGCGCTTGTAGTCGATCCACGTCTCGATCAGGTCGGGCGTGAAGACGTTGCCCTCCGTCAGGTAGTCGTGGTCGGCCTCGAGCGCGTCGAGGGCCTCACCGAGGGAGCCCGGCACCTGCTGGATGCTGGCGTGCTCCTCCGGGGGAAGCTCGTACAGGTCCTTGTCGACGGGCTCCGGCGGCTCGATCTTGTTCTTGATGCCGTCGAGGCCCGCCATGAGCATCGCTGCGAACGCCAGGTACGGGTTCGACGACGGGTCCGGCACACGGAACTCGATGCGCTTGGCCTTCGGGTTGGAGCCCGTGACCGGGATGCGCACGCACGCGGAGCGGTTGCGCGCCGAGTACACGAGGTTGACGGGGGCCTCGAAGCCCGGGACCAGGCGGTGGTAGCTGTTCACCGTCGGGTTCGTGAACGCGAGCAGCGACGGGGCGTGCTTGAGCAGACCGCCGATGTACCAGCGGGCGGTGTCCGACAGGCCGCCGTAGCCCTTCTCGTCGTAGAAGAGCGGCTCGCCGTTCTTCCAGAGCGACTGGTGGCAGTGCATACCCGAGCCGTTGTCGCCGAAGAGGGGCTTCGGCATGAAGGTCACGGTGCGGCCGTTGCGGTGCACGACGTTCTTCACGATGTACTTGAAGAGCATGACCTTGTCGGCCGACGTCGCGAGCGTGTCGAAGCGGTAGTTGATCTCCGCCTGACCGGCAGTGCCGACCTCGTGGTGCGCCCGCTCGACCTGCAGGCCGGCCTTGTCGAGCTCGAGGCAGATCTCGTCGCGCAGGTCCGCGAAGTGGTCGACCGGCGGGACGGGGAAGTAGCCGCCCTTGTACGGGGTCTTGTGGCCGAGGTTGCCACCGTCCTCCTTGCGGCCGGTGTTCCACGCGGCCTCGATGGAGTCGATGTGGTAGTAGCTCTCCGACTGGCTCGTGAAGAACCGGATGTCGTCGAAGATGTAGAACTCCGCCTCGGGGGCGAAGAACGCGGTGTCCGCGATCCCCGTCGACTTCAGGTACGCCTCCGCCTTCGCGGCGATCTGGCGCGGGTCACGGCTGTACGGCTCGTCCGTGTACGGGTCGACGATGGACATCGTGATGTTCAGCGTCTTCTCGGTGCGGAACGGGTCGATGTACGCCGTGCTGATGTCCGCCAGGAGCTTCATGTCGGACTCGTGGATCGCCTGGAAGCCGCGGATCGACGAGCCGTCGAACATCTGGCCCTCGTTGAAGAACGACGCGTCGACCGTCTGGGCGGGGACGTTGAAGTGCTGCATCACGCCTGGCAGGTCGCAGAAGCGGACGTCGACGAACTTGACGCCCTCCTCCTTGATGAAGGCGATGACCTCGTCGGCCGAACTGAACATGCGTCGTTCCCCTCGTCTGTCGGGACTCACGCCGGTCTGCGGCGTCCTGACGAGGTTAAGGGCTCGCGGTTTCCCGACCATGTACCTGGTGTTTCCGCTGCGTTACCGCGGTCCGCTGCGCCGGATCGGGCGCGCAGCGTCGATACCCTGGGCCCGTGGCGGGACGACGTGCGGACCTCGGGTCGTGGCTCTCCGGGACTCCTGGGCCGGGCGACGACGGTCCGAGCGCTCGCCTCCCGAAGGAGGGCAGGGGCTCGCGCGCGGGGCTCGGTCGCCGCCTGGTCGCGCTCGCCGTCGACTGGCTCGCGAGCCTCGCGGTCAGCTCGGCGTTCTTCCCCGACCCGGATTCCGTCACCGGTGGGCTCCTGCGCGGGTACCCCCTTGCCACGACCGGGGTCTTCGCCGCGTCGACGTTCGTCCTCGTGGGCCTCCTGGGCACGACGATCGGCCACCGCCTCGTGGGCATCCGTGTGGTCCGGCTCGCCGACGTCTCGTCGGACGGGACGGGCGCGTTCCCTCCGCCCGGCCTGCTGCCCGCGCTCGCACGTACCGTGCTGCTCGCGCTCGTGATCCCCGCGGTGGTGTGGGAGTCGACGGGCCGGGGCCTGCACGACGCGGCGGCGGGCACCGTCATCGTGCGCGGCTGACGCCCTCCGGGGCGCGCCACACGAGGGAGTAGCGCCAGTAGAGGTGGTGCCGGAAGCGGGCGCCGGGCAGGATCCGGGCTGCGGCCTCCACCACCTCGCCGTACGTCTGCGCGGGGTTCTTGATCGGTGCCCCGGGCTCCCAGTGGCCGCGCACGAGCCGGCCGGGTGTGTTCGCGAGCGTCCCGAAGCCGTGCCATGCGAGGTCGGGGGCGGACCCCGCCCGCGCCATGCCGATCACGACGAGCGTCCCGCCCGGCGCCACCGCCGCGCGCAGGCGGGCCAGGCCCTCGGCGAGCGGCAGGTGGTGCAGGGTCGCCACGCAGGTGACGAGGTCGAAGAGGGCTCCCGCGCGGTCGACCGCAAGGACGTCACCGTGGACGTACGTCGCGTTCGGCGGCGCGAGCTCGCGGGCACGCGCGATCATCGCGGCATCCGCGTCGATTCCTGCCACCTCGGCGGCGAACGGCGCCAGGCGGCGTGTCAGCAGACCCTCCCCGCACCCGACGTCCAGCGCGCGCCCCCACGGCGGTGGCGCCCACCGCGGGATGAACCGGTGGTAGTGGGTGTTGTGGTTCCAGCACTCCGAGGTGCGGAGCGCCCGACGCGCGGCGGCCGGGTCCACGACCGGCGTCGCGGGGCGCACGGGTCCGGGACTCACGGGCGGCGGGTAGGGGTGAGCGGCGGTCAGCGCCCGCGCACGCCCTTGCGGTCCGGGCGCGCCTTGAACGGGTCGATGCCCTTGGGCACGGGCAGCCGCGCACCACCGATCGCCTTGAGGCGCTTGGTGATCTCGGCGACGGCCTGCTTGTCGAGCGCCGGCTTGAGGCGCTGGACGCGCTGGGCGAGCTTGCGCAGCGGCACCTGACCCTCGTCGTTGCCGCACTGGATGACGATCACGGGGACCTTGGGCAGCACGCGGGACACGCGCTTGCGCTCCTGCTCGATGAGCTTGCCGACGCGGTGCGCCGGGCCTTCGCTCACCAGCACGACGCCGGGCCGGCCCACCCCGCGGAACACCATGTCCTGCGTGCGCGGGTCCATGGCGACGGGCTCCTCCGGGAAGTCCCACCCGCGGCGGATGCTGCGCAGCGCGGACAGGGCCGCGCCGGGCCGGCCCTCGAGCTGGCGGTAGCTGGCGCGCTGGGTGCGGTTGGCGAGCAGCGCGAGCGCGGCGAGGAACGCCATCGGCAGGGCGATGATCACCAGGTAGACCGGGCTGTCGACGAGCAGGCCGATGCCGAGGCCGATGCCGATGACGCCGAAGAAGGCGCCGAGGATCCACCACGTGACGGCCGGGTCGATCTGCCGCGTGAACGTGTAGGCCTGCCACACGCTGTGGTACCAGCGGGTCTTCTTCACCTTGGCCGGCTTGTCGGGCGTGGTGGAGGACGAGGTCTGACGGGCCATGCGCAGGAGTCTAGTTGCCCGCCGGGTGCACTCCGTGCGCGTCCCGGTCCGCTCGCGTCCGGATCAGCGTGCGAGCAGGCTGGCCGCTTCCTGGCGTGCGGTCCCGGGCGTGGTGAGGTGCTCGAGCGCGGCGGGAATGGGGCGGCCGTGCCGCTGCATCGCCTGGGCCCACAGCCGGCCGGCGCGGTAGGAGGAGCGCACGAGCGGGCCGGACATCACACCGAGGAACCCGATGCGCTCGGCCTCGGCGGACAGCTCGACGAACTCCTCGGGCCGCACCCAGCGGTCCACAGGGTGGTGCCGCACGGACGGGCGCAGGTACTGCGTGATGGTCACGAGGTCGCAGCCGGCCTCGTGGAGCGCGACGAGCGCCTCGACGGTCTCCTCGTACGTCTCGCCCATGCCGAGGATGAGGTTCGACTTGGTGACGAGCCCGGCGTCGCGCGCTGCCGTGAGCACCGAGAGCGAGCGCTCGTAGCGGAACCCGGGGCGGATCTGCTTGAAGATGCGGGGCACGGTCTCGAGGTTGTGGGCGAGCACCTCGGGGCGGGCGCCGAACACCTCGGCGAGCAGCTCGGGCGTCGCGTTGAAGTCGGGGATGAGCAGCTCGACGCCGGTCCCGGGGCTGACGGCGTGGATCTGCCGGACCGTCTCCGCGTAGAGCCAGGCACCGCCGTCGGGCAGGTCGTCGCGCGCGACGCCGGTGACGGTGGAGTAGCGCAGGCCCATGGTGCGGACCGACTCGGCGACACGGCGCGGCTCGTCGGCGTCGAAGGCGGCTGGCTTGCCCGTGTCGATCTGGCAGAAGTCGCACCGGCGGGTGCACTGGTCGCCACCGATGAGGAACGTGGCCTCCCGGTCCTCCCAGCACTCGAAGATGTTGGGGCAGCCGGCTTCCTCGCACACGGTGTGCAGGCCCTCACGCTTCACCAGGCCCTTGAGCTCGGAGTACTCCGGGCCCATGGTGGCGCGCGTGCGGATCCACTCGGGCTTTCTCTCGATGGGCGTCTGGGCGTTGCGTGCCTCCACGCGCAGCATCCGGCGCCCCTCGGGTGCGATCGTCACGTGGCCACACTAGCCGCAGCGCGCACGGGTGCACCCGCGCACGCACGAGGCGGGCGTCACAGTCACGGGACCTGGGTCCCGCGCCGCGGGGCTGGTCAGCGGTCAGGCTGGACGCAGGCAACGGTGCCTTCTGGGAGGAGACGACCATGCGAGTGCTGGTGAGCGTTGCGTCCCGCCACGGGGCGACCGCCGAGATGGGCGAAGTCGTCGCCGCGGTCCTGCGGGAGGCCGGGCACACGGTCGACGTGACCGCGCCGGACGACGTCGAGCGCGTGATGCCGTACGACGCCGTCGTCCTCGGCTCCGCGGTGTACGTCGGCCGGCTGGCCGCGTCCCTGCGCGACCTCGTCGTGCGCCAGGGTGCCCACCTGAGGCTGCGTCCCGTGTGGCTGTTCTGGTCGGGCCCGGTCGGCAGCCACCCGACGACGAGCGTGCCCGACGACGTCGAGGCCATGGTCACGGCCACGGGGGCGCGTGAGGCGAAGTGCTTCATCGGCGCTCTCGACAAGGCGTCGCTGTCGATGTCCGAGCGCGCGCTCGTCGCCCTGGTGCGGGCGCAGGACGGCGACTACCGCGACCTCGACGCCGTCCGGGCGTGGGCGATGGGCGTCGCGGAGGAGCTGACGACCGCGGCCTGACGCGCGGACGGGTCGGTGCGGGAGGTCGGTGCGCGTCAGCGCGCGTCGGCAGGCTGCGTGGCGAGCAGCGGCGCGAGCTCGTGCGCGAGGTGCTCACGCACGAGCGGCACCACCTCGGCGATCGGGACGCGGCGGCCGAGCTCGACGCTCAGCGACGTCACGTCCGCGTCCGGGATGCCGCACGGCACGATGCGGTCGAACGCGTGCAGGTCGGGCTCGCAGTTCAGCGCGAAGCCGTGCATCGTCACGCCACGGGACACGCGGACACCGATCTGAGCGACCTTGCGCTGCAGGCCGCCGGGCCGCGCCTCGAACCACACGCCGCTGCGTCCCTCGACGCGCGTCGCGGTGAGCCCCAGGTCGGTGCACGTGTCGATGAGCGCCTGCTCGAGCGCGCGCACGTAGCGCACGACGTCCACGGGCTCGCGCAGCCGCACGATCGGGTAGCCGACGAGCTGACCCGGCCCGTGCCACGTGATCCGGCCCCCGCGATCGACGTCGACCACGGGTGTGCCGTCGACGGGGCGGTCCCACGCCGCGGTGCGGCGCCCGGCGGTGTAGACGTCCTCGTGCTCGCAGAGCAGCACGGTGTCCTCACCGCCCGCGACGACGGCGGCGTGCACCTCGCGTTGCCGATCCCACGTCGGGACGTAGGGGAGCAGCCGGGTCCCGAGCTCGAGCTCCTCGAACAGCATGCCGGTCAGCCTAGGCGCTGTCGGCGGTCCTAGGGTGAGGCGCATGAGCACGCTACGAGTCGCGCTGATCGGCTACGGGGGCGCGGGCCGGGGGATCCACGCGCGTCTGGTCCGTGCCGCGGGGCAGCAGGTGGTGGCGGTCGTGACCGGCAGCCGATCCGACCAGGTGGCCGCCGACTGGCCCGACGCGCGCGTCGTCCCCGACGTCGACGCCCTGCTGTCCGACCTGCACGGCGTGGACCTCGTCGTCGTCGCGAGCCCGACCGGCGAGCACGTCGCGCACGCGACGAAGGCGCTCGCGGCGGGTGCTCACGTGCTGGTCGACAAGCCGCTCGCGACGACGGCGCAGGACGCCGCCGCCCTGGCTGCGCGCGCCGACGGACGGCTCACGGTCTTCCAGAACCGTCGCTGGGACCCCGAGCAGCTCGCGCTGCTGGACCTGCTGGGACGCGACGAGCTCGGGCCCGTGCACCGGTTCGAGCGGCGCTGGGAGAGGTTCCGCCCGCAGCCGCAGGACCGGTGGAAGGAGAACGACGAGGACGCCGGCGGCCTGCTGCTCGACCTCGGTTCGCACCTCGTCGACTCCGCGGTGCAGCTGTTCGGTCCCGTGCGTCAGGTGTACGCCGAGCTCGCGGCGCGCACGACGCCCGCGGTCGACGACGTGTTCCTGGCGCTGCACCACGACAGCGGCGTCCTGAGCCACCTGCAGGCAGGCGGGCTCGTGGGCGCGCCTGGCCCGCGGACGCGCGTGCTCGGAGCGCGGGCCGCGTACCTCGTGACGAGCTTCGAGGGCGAGCCGACCCCGTTCGAGGCGCTCGACGACGCGTACGAGGAGAGCCGCCGTCCCGGTGAGCCGGTGCACGAGGGCTGGCTCGTCCGCGGCGCCGAGCGCACGCCGGTGCCCGCGCCGCGCGGGGGGCACCACGACATCTACCCGGCCCTCGCGGAGTGGGTGCTCGGTGGCGCACCGGCGCCGGTGGACCCGGCCGATGCGGTCGCGACCGCGCGCGTGCTCGACGCCGCGCGGCGGTCGGCGGCCGAGGACGAGGTGGTCCGGCTCACCTGAGCCCGCGCGCGGGCCTGTGGACGAGCGACGACGCCCGGATGCGCACTCCGCTTCGATGTGCGTCCATGACGAGTGACGTGCGAGTCAGCCCCGAGGTCGACCTGGCGCTCGCCGCTGCGGGCTACCGCGCCCTGGCCCCCGGGGACGACGGCGCGCTGGTCGCGGTCGCGCTCGATGGTTCGGAGCGCCGCGTCGAGCTGCACGTGCTGCCGGCCGACGACACGACGCGTGCGCGCGTCGGCGCGTGGCGGTCGGTGCGGCACGAGCACCTGGTGCGCGTGCTCGAGGTGGTGCCGCTGTCGGCCGCCGAGATCGGGGTCTTCTCCGAGCACCTGCCCGGCCTCAGCCTCGTCCGGCTGTGCGCCGCGCGTGGACCCCTGTCCGACGGCGAGGCCGCGACCCTCGCGATCCCGGTCGCGCAGGCGCTCGAGGCGATGCACGCCGTCGGCATCCAGCACGGCGGCGTCGGTCCGCGCTCGATCCTCGTCGACGCGGACGGGCGTCCGGTGCTCGCCGGGCTGGGTGTCGCGCTGCGGCACGTCCCCACGGCGTCCGACGAGTCCGCCGCCGACGTCCGTGCGCTGCTCGCCGCGGTGCTCGAGCCGCTCGCCGTGCCCGGCACGGGCGGGGGAGACGGCTCGCTCGGTGAGGCGCTCGAGGACCTGCTGCACGAGCCTGCGCCGAGCGCCGCGCGCGTGGTGGACCGGTGCTTCCGGGTCGCCGTGCCGCAGCCGGTGCGGCTGCCCGACCCGGCCGGGACCGGGCGGGACGTGGCGCACGACCTGGGGTCGCTG
>JAEYXM010000236.1 GCA_023428465.1 Actinomycetes bacterium | reverse complement strand
GATGGGCTCGCCTTCGACCCCGCGCGCCCGACCTTCACGTTCGGCGTCGAGGAGGGGGCCGCCGTCTCGGTGAACGGCCTGCTCATCGACGACGTCGGTGTCTCGCCGATCGACCACGTCACGTACTCCCTGAGCGGTGACCACCCCTGGCAGGGGTACCGGGAACTGGTCGGGACGGTCCACGAGGTGCCGGGCTGGGGCCTGATCGCCGTCGCCGAGGCCGAGGAGATCGAGACCGGCGGCCGGCCCGAGTACGTCCTGCACTTCGAGGTGCAACCCGTCGACCCCGACGTCCCGCTGGTCTTCACCAGCACTTTCCCGCTGGAGGACCGTCGCCACATGTGGCTCACCGGGCGTCTCTACGTCTCCGTGACGGACGACGGCGGCGACGGCCCTGCGGCGTTGACCGTCAGCCTCGGGTCGGAGGAGATCGACCTGAGCGGCCCGGCAGGCACGAGCGTGGACGTGCCGGGCTGGGGCTCGCTCACCCTCATCGAGGGCGACGCCGGGATGGCCCTGCAGACCACGACCGACGCCCCCGTCTTCGAGGACTGATCCCGCGAGCCCGGTCAGGCCCTGCCACGTCGGGCGTGCGAGGTCAGGCCTTGCGGCGCCGGACCTCCTCGGCGGCCTGCGGGAGCACCTCGAACAGGTCTCCGACGACGCCGAAGTCCGCGATCTCGAAGATCGGCGAGTCCGGGTCGCTGTTCACCGCGACGATCGTGCCCGACGCCTGCATGCCGCCACGGTGGTGCACCGCGCCCGAGACGCCTGCGCCCACGTAGAGGCGCGGGGCGATGCTCGACCCCGTCTGGCCGACCATCGCCTCGTGCTCGATCCAGCCCTCGTCGGTCGCGTCCCGCGTCGCACCCACCGCCGCGCCGAGCGCGTCCGCGAGCTCGTTCACCGGGCCGAAGTCCCCACCGGTCCCCCGGCCGCCCACGACCACGATGCTCGCCTCGCCGACGTCGGGCCGCCCCGACGCGGCGCGCGAGGTCCGCTCGACCACGCGCACGCGCGGGTCGGCCACGGCGACGGCGCCGCGCGGACGCACCTCGGGGACCCCCGGGGCGTCCACGGGCAGGGCCCGGACGGCGTTCGACTTCACGGTGACGACGGCGCGGTCGCGCAGGACGGCGCCGCGCAGCGCCCACGTCGCGGCGAAGGCCTGCTGCGTCGCGGTGACGCGCCCGTCCTCGACGGCGACGCCCGTCGCGTCCACGACGAGCCCGGCGTCGAGCGCGAGCGCGACCCGCGCGGCGACCTCCTTGCCGACGAAGGTCGAGGCGAGCAGGACCACCGCGGCGTCCACGTCGGTCGCCAGCGGGGCGAGCGCCGCGGCGAGCGACGCCGGCTGCGCGGCGTCGTCCGCGAGGTCGAAGGTGTGCAGCACGGCGGCACCGTACGCACCGAGGATCGGCGCGGCGGCCTCCGCTCCCGCCCCGAACCAGACGGCGTGCACGTCACCGAGCTCGCGGGCCGCGGTGAGCAGCTCGAGCGCCGACGCCCGCGGCGCCGCGTCGACGTGGTCGACGACCACCAGGACGTTCATGCCAGCAACCCGTTCTCGTCGAGGAACTCCGCGAGCCGGCGGCCCGCGTCGCCCGTGTCCGTGATGAGCACCCGGTCCTCCCGCGCGGGGCGGGGCACGGCCTCGAGCACCCGCGTGCGTGCACCCGCCTCGCCGACCTGCTCCGGGTCCAGCCCCAGGTCGGCCAGCGACCAGACGGTCACCTGCGCCTTCCGGGCGGCCATGATCCCGGCGAAGCTCGGGTAGCGGGGGTCGTTGGCCTGGTCGGTCACGCTCACGAGGGCCGGCAGCGGCGCCTCGACGACCTCGGTCACGTGGTCCAGCTCGCGGCGCACGCGGACGACGCCGTCGGTCACCGTGAGCTCGGCGGCCAGGGTCGCCTGGGGCAGGTCGAGCTCGGCGGCCAGGAGCGTGGGCACGACGGACATCAGGCCGTCGAGCGCGGCCATACCCGTGACCACGAGGTCCACCGGGGCGTCGGCGGCGAGGCGGCGCACGGCGGCGGCGAGGGTGTGCGCGGTGCCGAAGGCGTCGGAGCCGGCGAGCGCGTCGTCGGTCACCCGCACCGCCGCGTGGGCACCCATCTGCAGGCCGCGCCGGACGGCGTCGTCGGCGTCCCGGGGCCCGACGGTGAGCACGACGACCTCGCCGCCGTCGGCCTCGACGAGACGCAGGGCCGCCTCGACCGCGTTCTCGTCGAGCTCGTTGAGCGCGCCGTCGCCCTGGCTGCGGTCCACGCGCCCGTCGACGAAGCCACGCTGGGACTGGATGTCCGGCACGTGCTTGACGCACACGACGATCCTCATGCGACTCCTTCCGGCCCTCCGGCCACGACCTGCGCCCCACCTTCGGGCCTTGCGAAGGCTACCCCGCGCTGAGGCGAGGTATCCCGGCCAGGGCCGGAAGAAAGGCGGGGGCCGCCCGGTTTGGTCAACTGTGTCGCAGTTCACGCCCCCGTCACCCGCCCCGGGGTCGGGCACGCTCTCCTCCGTGGTCCAGACTTGGACGCCATGAGCTGTCCCCGCCCGATGCGCCTCGGCGTGCGCCTGTGCGGCGACGGCGTGGACGTGGCCGTGCTCGCGTCGCACGCCGACCTGGTCGAGCTCTGCCTCCTCGACCCCGACCCGTCATCCCCCGACGGCTGGGTCGAGCGACGCGTCCCGCTCGTCGGCGCGACACACGGGATCTGGTCGGCGCACGTGCCCGGCGTCCGCACCGGCCAGCACTACGGCTTCCGCGCGCACGGGCGCTGGGAACCAGACGCCGGCACGCGCTACAACCCCGCGAAGCTCCTCGTCGACCCGTACGCCCGCGGCCTCGAGGGCGAGCTCGTCCTCGGCCCTGCCGTCCACGGTCACGACCTCACCTCCGACCCTGGGCACGCCCCGCGCCCGAGCGACCTCGACTCCCGGGCGGACGTCCCCCACTCCGTCGTGATCGACGACCACTTCGAGCCGCCGCTGGATCGACCGTGGGTGCCGTGGACGGACACGGTCGTGTATGAGGCGCACGTCAAGGGCCTCACGCAGCGCCTGCCGGACGTCCCGCCCGAGCTGCGCGGCACGTACGCCGGGGCCGCGCACCCCGCGACCATCGCGCACCTCACCGCCCTGGGCGTGACCACGCTCGAGCTGCTGCCCATCCACGCGTGCGTCAGCGAGCCGCACCTGGTCGAGCGGGGCCTGACCAACTACTGGGGCTACAACACGCTCGGCTTCTTCGCGCCCGACCCGCGGTGGGCGACCGCGGCCGCCCGCGCGTCGGGCGCCCAGGCGGTGCTCGACGAGGTCAAGGGCATGGTGCACCTGCTCCACCAGGCCGGCATCGAGGTCGTGCTCGACGTCGTCTACAACCACACGTGCGAGGGCGGCACGGACGGCCTGCACCTGTCCTGGCGCGGTCTCGATCCCACGGTCTACTACCTGCACGACGGCGCGACGCCCGCCCGGTTCGCCGACCTCACCGGGTGCGGGAACACCCTCGACTTCCGCCGCCCGCGCGTCGTGCAGCTCGCGCTCGACTCGCTGCGCTACTGGGCGCAGGACGTCGGCGTCGACGGCTTCCGCTTCGACCTCGCGGTCACGCTGGGCCGCGACGAGGTCGGGTTCAACCCGCAGCACCCGTTCCTGGTCGCCCTCCAGACGGACCCGGTGCTCTCGGGTCTCAAGCTCATCGCCGAGCCGTGGGACCTCGGCCCGGGAGGTTGGCGCACGGGCGCCTTCCCGGCCCCGTTCGGAGAGTGGAACGACCGCTTCCGGGACGGCGCGCGCGACTTCTGGCTGCACGACCCGGGGCAGGCCGCGCACGGGCGGCGCGGCTCGGGCGTCCGCGAGCTCGCCACGCGCCTCGCGGGCTCCGTCGACCTCTTCGGGTACGGGGACCCACCGCTGCAGCGCGGCGTCGTCGCCTCCGTCAACTTCGTCACGGCCCACGACGGCTTCACGCTCGCCGACCTGGTCTCCTACGACCACAAGCGCAACGAGGCGAACGGCGAGGGCAACCGGGACGGCACCGACGCGAACCGCTCGTGGTCGCACGGGATCGACGGCCCCGTCCAGGACCCGGTGCTCGGCCTGGAGATCCAGCCACTGCGGCACCAGTCGATGCGCAACCTGCTGGGCACGCTCCTGCTCTCGGCGGGCACGCCCATGATCACGGCCGGCGACGAGCTGGGCCGGACCCAGCACGGCAACAACAACGCCTACTGCCAGGACAACGAGATCTCCTGGCTGGACTGGGAGCTCGGCGACGACGCCGCCAACCTCCTGGCGACGGTGCGCCACCTCCTGCGCCTGCGCCGCGAGCAGCCGGCGCTGCGCCGCCAGGACTTCTTCACCGGGCGGCCACTGCGGTCGCGCGCCGCGCGGGGCGACCACCGCCCCGACCTCGACTGGCGTCTCCCGGATGCCGGCCCGATGACGCATGCCGCGTGGCACGACGTCGGCGTCCGCTGCCTGCAGATGGTCCGGACCGCCGAGGACGGCTCGAGCGTCCTCCTGCTCCTCAACGGAGCACTCGAGCCCGTGGAGTTCACGCTGCCCGACGGGCCCGACGGGCCGTGGACGCTGGCGTGGGACAGCGTCGCCGAGCACCCCGACCGCGTCGGGGCCAACGACGAGGGTCCGACCGCGCAGCCCGGGACGCGCGTCCTGGTCGAGTCGCTGTCGATGCGCCTGTACCTCGCCTGAACGGGCCGACGACGACGTCCCTCGCCCGGCCCGGCCGGTGACACCGGGAACGACACCGGGGCCGGTCGCCGTGGCGACCGACCCCGTGACGTCGTGCCGTCAGCCGGCGTTCGTGACCAGGCCGGTCTCCGCGACGGACGTGAGGTGGGCGTGCGCGGGCACGACGCGCACCGTGTAGCCGAACGGCCCGGAGGTCGCGAGGCGGACCTGGCCGGCGAACGCGTGCCGACCGCCCTCGTACGCCTCGTCCCACTCGAGCGTGGCGTAGTGCACGGCGCTCAGTTCGTCCGACTCGGAGACCCGGCCGTAGACGACCTGGACCGCGACGTCGCTGGGCTCGAGCGAACCGAGGGAGATGTAGGCGCGCACCTGGAGCTCCTCGCCCACCTGCGCGACCTCGCCGACGCCGACGGACTCGACGTGGTCGACCCGCACGGCCGGCCACGCGGCGTGCACCTTGGCCTTCCACGCCGCGAGCTCGCGCGCCGCGGGGTAGCCGGGGCCGTCGAGCGCCCGGCCGCTGACCGCGGCGGGCACGTACAGGCGCGTGACGTACTCGGACACCATGCGCGTCGCCTGGACCTTGGGCCCGAGCGTCGCGAGCGTGTGCCGGATCATCTCCAGCCACGTGACGGGCAGACCCCGCTCGTCGCGGTCGTAGAACCGCGCAGCCACCTGGCTCTCGACGAGGTCGTACAGCGCGGCGGCCTCGAGGTCGTCACGGCGGTCCGGGTCCTCGACGCCGTCGGCCGTGGGGATCGCCCACCCGTTCTCGCCGTCGTACCACTCGTCCCACCAGCCGTCGAGGATCGACAGGTTGAGGGCGCCGTTGAGGGCTGCCTTCATACCGGAGGTCCCGGAGGCCTCGAGCGGGCGGAGCGGGTTGTTCAGCCAGACGTCGCAGCCCGGGTACAGACGCTGGGCCATCGCGATGTCGTAGTTCGGCAGGAAGACGATGCGGTGGCGCACCTCGGGGTCGTCGGCGAACCGGACGAGCTGCTGGATGAGCCGCTTGCCCTGGTCGTCCGCGGGGTGCGACTTGCCGGCGACGACGATCTGGACCGGCCGGGTCGGGTGCAGCAGCAGCGCCTTGAGCCGCTCGGGGTCGCTGAGCATGAGCGTGAGGCGCTTGTAGGTCGGCACGCGCCGGGCGAAACCGATGGTCAGGACGTCCGGGTCGAGCACGTCGTCGACCCAGCCGAGCTCGGCGGGGCTGGCCCCGCGGCGACGCCACGAGTCACGCACCCGCTCGCGGGCGTCGTGGACCAGCTGCGCGCGCAGCGTGCGCAGCATGTCCCACAGCTCGGCGTCACCGACGCCGTCGGTACGCAGCCAGCCCGCACCGGAGGCGAGCTCCTCGGGGCTGAGGCGCTCCGCGGCGAGCGCGGCGAGCTTCGGGTCCACCCAGGTCGGGGCGTGCACGCCGTTGGTGATGGACGTGATCGGGACCTCGGACTCGTCGAGCCCCGCCCACAGGCCGGAGAACATGCCGCGGGAGACCTCGCCGTGGAGCACCGAGACCCCGTTGGCGCGGCCGCCGAGGCGAAGGCCCATGACGGCCATGTTGAACAGTGTCCGGTCGCCGCCGTCGTAGTCCTCGGCACCGAGGGCGAGGATGCCCTCGACCGGGACGCCCGGGATCGCGTTGGGGCCGGCGAAGTACTGCGCCACCATCGAGGCGTCGAAGCGGTCGATGCCCGCGGGCACGGGTGTGTGCGTCGTAAACACTGTGGCGGCGCGGACGGCCTCGAGCGCCTCGGCGAAGGTCATGCCCTCGCTCGCGACGAGCTCGCGGATGCGCTCGATCCCGAGGAAGCCGGCGTGGCCCTCGTTGGTGTGGTAGACCTCCGGCGCCGGGGTGCCGGACAGCCGGGCCCACACACGCAGGGCACGCACGCCGCCGACCCCGAGGAGCAGCTCCTGCTGCAGCCGGTGCTCGCCTCCGCCGCCGTAGAGGCGGTCGGTGACCTTGCGGGCGAGCTCGTCGTTCTCGGGGACGTTCGAGTCCAGCACGAGCAGCGGGACGCGGCCGACGTCGGCCTTCCAGATCGCGGCGTGCAGCGTACGGCCGCCGGGCAGGTCGACGGACACGCGCGCGGCCGAGCCGTCGGCCTCGCGCAGCTGGGTCAGCGGGAGGCCGTCGGGGTCGGTGAGCGGGTAGCTCTCGACCTGCCAGCCGTCCCGCGTCAGGGACTGGTTGAAGTAGCCGGCCTGGTAGAGCAGGCCGACGCCGATGATGGGCACGCCCAGGTCGGACGCGGACTTGAGGTGGTCTCCGGCGAGGATGCCGAGGCCGCCCGAGTACTGCGGCAGCACCGAGGTGATGCCGAACTCGGGCGAGAAGTAGGCGATGGCCCGGGGCAGCTCGGCGCCGTCGGCGGCCTCGGCGGCCGCGGTCTGGTACCACAGCGGCGCGGAGAGGTAGGCGTGCAGGTCCTCGACGGCGGCGTCGACGCGCGCGACGAAGTCGGTGTCGGCGGCCAGGGCCGCGAGGCGGTCGGGACCGAGCGCGCCCAGGAGGGCGACGGGGTCGCCGTGGACCTGCGCCCACAGGCGCTCGTCGATGCCGGCGAAGAGGTCCCGGGTGGGGGCGTGCCAGGACCAGCGCAGGTTGTGCGAGAGCTCGTCCAGGTGGGCGAGCTCGGGGGGCAGCACGGTGCGGACGGTGAATCGTCGGATGGCTCTCACGGAGGGAGAGTACGCGGTCCGCAACGGGACTTTCCACAACCGATGCAAGCGCTTACAGGCAGGCAGGACGACCGTGCAGGTCAGAGCCGATAAACCGGTCGTCGCCGTGGCATAGGCCGTCCGGGGGACGGACGGTCCCCCACCGGCGCTCCCGGATGCCTTCCGGGCAAGAGCCTGGGTAGGTTCGGACAGTGACGTCGTCGACACCCCGCCAGCCGCGCACGCCCTCGGCGTCCCCGCGGTCGGGCTCCCGCAAGCCTCGCGCGGCAGCCTCCCCCGCAGGCGCCTCCCCCGCAAGCGCCTCCCCCGAGGTCGCGGCCCCCGCGGCCCCCCCGGCCGCCGCCCCCGCCGCCACCGGAGGCAAGCCCGCCCGCGCACGCACCAAGGCGGCCAAGGCGCCCGCAGCCAAGGCCGCATCGAAGGCTGCGCCCAAGGCCACTCCCAAGCCGACGGCGGCACCGCCGGTCCTGCCGGCGCTCCCCCGGGCGATCGGCCGCATCCCGATCATCGACGTCGGGCCCGTCGTCCAGGGTGGACGCTGGCCCGCCAAGGCCGTCGTCGGCGAGGCCGTCGAGGTCACCGCGCGCGTCTTCCGCGAGGGGCACGACGCCGTCGCCGCGACCGCCGTCCTCGTGCGACCCGACGGCACGGTGCACTCCAGCGTGCGCATGGACCTCGTCAGCGCAGGCCTGGACACCTACCGTGCCGACCTCGTGCCCGACGCCGTCGGGCACTGGACGTTCCGCGTCGAAGGTTGGTCCGACCCCTACGCCACCTGGCGCCACGACGCCACGATCAAGGTCGAGGCCGGCGTCGACGTCGAGCTCATGCTCGCCGAGGGCGCCCTGCTCCTCGAGCGCGCCGCCGAGCGCGAGGGCCTGGCGCCCGAGGTCGCGACACCGTTGCGCGAGGCCGTCCTCGGGCTGCGCGACGCCCGACGTCGCCCGCCGCTCGCACGTCTCGCGGCCGCGCTCGCCCCGGATGTCGTCGCCGCGCTCGCCACCGCCCCCCTGCGCGACCACGTGACGTCGTCGGGCGACCACCGGCTCGTCGTCGAGCGGCCGCGGGCCCTCGTCGGGTCCTGGTACGAGTTCTTCCCGCGCTCGGAAGGCGCTCAGCAGGACCCGGTGACCGGGCAGTGGCGCTCGGGCACGCTGCGTACCGCCGCCGAGCGGCTGCCCGCCATCGCGGACATGGGCTTCGACGTCGTCTACCTGACTCCGATCCACCCCATCGGCACCACCTACCGCAAGGGCCGCAACAACTCGCTGACCTGCGCCCCGGGCGACCCCGGGTCGCCCTACGCGATCGGCTCCCCGGACGGCGGCCACGACGCGATCCACCCCGAGCTCGGCACGTTCGACGACTTCGACGCCTTCGTCGCGCGCGCCCGCGACCTCGGCATGGAGGTCGCGCTCGACGTCGCGCTGCAGTGCTCCCCCGACCACCCGTGGGTCACCGCCCACCCCGAGTGGTTCACGACGCGCGTCGACGGCTCCATCGCCTACGCCGAGAACCCGCCGAAGAAGTACCAGGACATCTACCCGCTGAACTTCGACAACGACCCCGAGGGCATCTACGCGGAGATCCGCCGCGTCCTGCAGGTCTGGATCGACCACGGCGTGACCGCGTTCCGCGTCGACAACCCGCACACCAAGCCGCTCGTGTTCTGGGAACGGCTGCTCGCCGACGTCGCGCAGGACCACCCGGACGTGATCTTCCTCGCCGAGGCGTTCACGCGGCCGGCGATGATGCACACGCTGGCCATGATCGGGTTCCACCAGTC
The DNA here is from genome assembly GCA_023428465.1 of Actinomycetes bacterium. GTDB lineage: Bacteria > Actinomycetota > Actinomycetes > Actinomycetales > Cellulomonadaceae > Actinotalea. The sequence continues at coordinate 12,621 of JAEYXM010000236.1, read as the reverse complement.
GTACACGTACTTCACGTGGCGCACGACCGCCGCCGAGCTCGCCGAGTACCTCGAGGAGGTCTCCGGCGACGCCTCGACCTACATGCGCCCGAGCTTCTGGCCGACGACGCACGACATCCTGACCCCGTACATGCAGCACGGCGGCGCCGCCGCGTTCGCCATCCGGGCCGTGCTCGCCGCGACCGGGTCGCCGACGTGGGGCATCTACTCCGGCTACGAGCTCGTGGAGAACGTCCCGCGCCCCGGCGTCGAGGAGCAGATCGACAACGAGAAGTACGAGATCAAGCCGCGCGACTGGGCCGCTGCCGACGCCATCGGCATCTCGCGCCTGCTCACCCAGCTCAACGCCATCCGGCGCGAGCACGTCGCGCTCCAGCGCCTGCGCGGCCTGACGGTGCACCCGACGTCGAACGACGCCCTGCTCTGCTTCTCCCGGCGCGTCACGGCCGCCCAGTCCCCGACGGGCACGCAGGACACGGTGCTGGTCGTCGTGACCACCGACCCCCACCACGTGCGCGAAGGCACGCTCTCGCTCGACCTCGCGGCGCTCGGCGTCGACGGCACCACGTTCACCGTGCACGACCTGCTGTCGGGCGCGACGTACTCGTGGGACGCGAGCCCGTACGTCCGGCTCGACCCGACGGGGCAGGTCGCGCACGTCCTCGCCGTGAGGAACGTATGAGCCCGGACCGGCCCGCCGACACCCCCACCGGCGCCCCCACCGGCGCCCCGACCGGCGCCCCGACCGGCATTGGAGCCGCGCCAGGCGCCGGGGCGGGCACCGCCGCCGGCCCCGACCCAGGTCGCGCCCTCCCACCGCGCCCGACGCCGACGCACGTCCTGCCCGACCTGACCCGGCCCGGCCTGACGCCCGACCCCGAGTGGTACCGCACCGCGGTCTTCTACGAGGTCATGCTGCGCAGCTTCTCCGACTCCTCGGGGGCCGGCTCCGGCGACCTCAAGGGCCTCGTGGACCGGCTCGAGTACCTCCAGTGGCTCGGCGTCGACTGCCTGTGGCTGCCACCCTTCTACCCCTCCCCCATGCGCGACGGCGGCTACGACGTCTCCGACTACACCGCGATCGCCCCGCAGTACGGCACGCTCGCGGACTTCCACCTGCTGCTGGAGGAGGCGCACGCGCGCGGCATGCGCGTCGTCATCGACCTCGTCATGAACCACACGAGCGACCAGCACCCGTGGTTCCAGGCGTCGCGCTCCGACCCCGACGGCCCCTACGGCGACTTCTACGTGTGGAGCGAGGACACCACGCGCTACGAGGACGCGCGCATCATCTTCGTCGACACCGAGACGTCGAACTGGACCTTCGACCCCGTGCGGCGCCAGTACTTCTGGCACCGCTTCTTCAGCCACCAGCCGGACCTGAACTTCGAGAACCCGAACGTCCGCGAGGCCATGAAGGACGTCGCCCGCTTCTGGCTGCGCCTCGGCGTCGACGGCTTCCGCCTCGACGCCGTGCCCTACCTCTTCGAGGAGGAGGGCACCAACTGCGAGAACCTGCCGCAGACGCACGCGTACCTCGCGGAGCTGCGGCGCACCATCGACGAGGAGTTCCCGGGCGCCATCCTGCTCGCGGAGGCGAACCAGTGGCCCGCCGACGTCGCGCCGTACTACGGCACCGACGAGGCGCCCGAGTGCCACATGTGCTTCCACTTCCCGGTGATGCCCCGGATCTTCTACGCACTCAAGGACCAGCGGGCCACCCAGGTCGTCGACATCCTCGCCGACACCCCCGCGATCCCCGCGGGTGGCCAGTGGGGCACGTTCCTGCGCAACCACGACGAGCTCACCCTCGAGATGGTCTCGACCGAGGAGCGCGCGTCGATGTACGGCTGGTACGCGCCGGACCCACGCATGCGCGCGAACGTCGGGATCCGCCGCCGGCTCGCGCCGCTCCTGGACAACTCGCGCAAGGAGATCGAGCTCGCGCACGCCCTCCTGCTGTCCCTGCCCGGCAGCCCCTGCCTGTACTACGGCGACGAGATCGGCATGGGCGACAACATCTGGCTGCCCGACCGCGACGCCGTCCGGACCCCGATGCAGTGGACGCCGGACCGCAACGCCGGCTTCTCGACCGCCGACCCCGGCAAGCTCTACCTGCCCGTGGTCCAGTCGCTCGTGCACACGTACGCGTTCGTCAACGTCGAGGCCCAGCTCGCCCAGCCCACGTCGCTCCTGCACTGGGTGCACGGCATGCTCGCGGTGCGCCGGCGCCACCCCGTCTTCGGCAACGGCGACTTCGTCATCCTGCACACCGACAACGACGCCGTGCTCGCGTTCCTGCGACGCTCGCCGGACGAGACGATCCTGTGCGTCGCGAACATGGCGACGACGCCCCGCTCGGCCACCGTGCACCTGCCGGACCATGCGGGCCACGCCCTGAGCGACGTGTTCGGCGGGGCGGCGTTCCCGCCGGTCAACGCGCGTGGCGACCTCACCGTCACGCTCGGGTCACGCGACTTCTTCTGGCTCACCGTGGCGCCACCGGACGGCGCCTGAGGGGTGACCGGCAGAGAGGGGACAGCGATGGACAGCCCGCAGGGGGGCGCCCCGCTCGACGTCCGACCGGTGGCCGACGACGCCACGCTCGAGCTCCTGCGCGCCTGGGTCCCGGCCCAGCGCTGGTTCCCCGCGAAGGGCGAGCGGACGACGATCGAGCGCCTCGGCGTCGCCGAGCTGGCCGACCCGCGCGGCGAGGCGCTGGTCCAGGTGCACGTCCTCGAGCTCGGCTCGGGCGCGCTCCTGCAGGTGCCGACCGTCCTGCATCCCGGGCCGGGGCCCGGGGACCTGAGCGGGCCGGACGGCCCGGGCGTCATCGGGGTCATCGGCGGCGTCGACGGAGGAACCCTCGTGGACGGTCCGCACGACCCCGCGTTCGTGCGCGCGTGGTTCGCCTCGGCGACGCGCGACGCCGACCTGTCCGACGACGTCGGCGAGGCACGGGTCCTCACCGGCGAGCAGTCGAACACCTCGGTCGTGCTCGCGGGCGCCACACCGCCCGCGATCCTCAAGGTGTTCCGCGGGCTGACCGTGGGGCCCAACCCCGACGTCGAGGTGCCGCTTGCCCTGAGCCACGCCGGCTGGACCGGCGTCCCCCGGCCGCTCGCGTGGCTCGGCGGGGCGTGGCCGGGCCACGAGGGCGGTCACCGGGGCGGGACGGAGTCGGGGCACCTCGGGGTGCTCACCGAGCTCGTCACGGGCGCGCAGGACGGCTTCCGCCTGGCGTGCGCGATGGCGCGCGACGGCCAGGACTTCGGCGCGCTCGCCGACGACCTCGGCCGGACGACCGCCCAGATGCACCGCGCGCTGCGGGTCGCCCTGCCCGTCCGCGAGCACCTGCCCCGGGCGCCGCGGAGCCGGGCCGCGGAGGTGCACCACGTCACGACCGTGCTCCGCGAGCGCGCCGCGGCGGCGGCGGACCGTGTGCCGGCGGTCGACGAGCGGCTCGCCGCGGTCGACGCCGTGTACGCCGAGGTCGACCGACTCGAGGGCGTCGCGCCCCTCCAGCGCGTGCACGGCGACTACCACCTCGGCCAGGTGCTCCGCTCCGCCGACGGGCGCTGGTACGTCCTCGACTTCGAGGGCGAGCCGCAGGCGAGCGCGGCGGACAAGACGCGCCCGGACCTCGCCCTGCGCGACCTGGCGGGCATGCTGCGCTCGATCGACTACGCCGCCTGGGTGGGCGCGGCGCCCGACCCATGGGCGTCCGTGGCCCGCGAGCGCCTCGTGGCGGGCTACCACCGCGAGAGCGGCACGATGCCGGGGGACCCCGTGACCGACCTCCTCCTGCGGGCCCTCGAGCTCGACAAGGCCATCTACGAGGTGGTCTACGAGTCCACCAACCGACCGACCTGGGTGACCATCCCGCTCGCCGGCGTGGACCGCCTGCTCACCCACTGACGAGCCGCGGCGGGCCGATTCGTGCAGCGCGGGCAACCGCGTGGCAGGGTTGACGCCATGAGCACCCCGCCGGAGTCCCAGCCCACTCCCGCTCCCCGGCCGGTCGCGACGGCTGAGCTCGACGCCATCGTCGCGGGAACCCATCAGGACCCCCACCGCGTGCTCGGCCCGCACCTCGACGGCGACGTCCTCACGGTCCGCGCCCTACGGCCCCTCGCGGACAGCGTCGAGGTGCTCGTCGCCGGGGCCGGCGGCGGCACGACCGTCGTCCCCGCACGCCACGAGCACGACGGCGTGTGGGTGTGCACGATCCCCCGCACCGACGTGCCCGACTACCGGCTGCGCGTCACGTACGGCGACCTCACCGACGTCGCCGACGACCCGTACCGCTTCCTGCCCAGCGTGGGCGACGTCGACCTCCACCTCATCGCCGAGGGACGCCACGAGGAGCTCTGGACCGTCCTGGGCGCCAACGTGCGCAGCTACCCGAGCGTGCTCGGCGACGTACGCGGCACGTCGTTCGCGGTGTGGGCCCCCAACGCGGCGGCGGTGCGCGTCGTCGGCGACTTCAACCACTGGCAGGGCGCCCCGCACGCCATGCGCCAGCTCGGGTCGAGCGGGGTCTGGGAGCTGTTCGTCCCCGGGGTCGTCGGCGGGCAGCGGTACAAGTTCGAGATCCTCACGCGGGACGGGTCGTGGCGGCAGAAGGCCGACCCGCTGGCCAAGGGCACCGAGACTCCCCCCGCGACGGCGTCCGTCGTCGTCGAGTCCAGCTACTCGTGGACCGACGCGGACTGGTTGGAGCGCCGCGCGTCGGGCAACCCGCACACCGGGCCGATGAGCGTCTACGAGGTGCACCTCGGCTCCTGGCGGCCGGGCCTGACCTATCGCGAGCTCGCGGACCAGCTGACCGCCTACGTGGTCGACCTGGGCTTCACGCACATCGAGCTCATGCCGGTGGCCGAGCACCCGTTCGGCGGCTCGTGGGGTTACCAGGTCAGCTCCTACTACGCCCCCACTGCCCGCTTCGGCCACCCCGACGACTTCCGGTACCTCGTCGACCGGCTCCACCAGGCCGGCATCGGCGTGCTCCTCGACTGGGTTCCGGCACACTTCCCCAAGGACGAGTGGGCTCTCGGGCGGTTCGACGGCACCCCGCTGTACGAGCACCCGGACCCGCTGCTCGGCGAGCAGCCCGACTGGGGCACGTACGTGTTCAACTTCGGTCGCAACGAGGTGCGCAACTTCCTCGTCGCGAACGCGACCTACTGGCTCGAGGAGTTCCACATCGACGGCCTGCGGGTCGACGCCGTCGCCGCCATGCTCTACCTGGACTACTCGCGCTCGGCGGGCCAGTGGCGGCCGAACATCCACGGTGGGCGGGAGAACCTCGAAGCCATCCGGTTCATCCAGGAGGCCAACGCGACCGCCTACCGGCGCACGCCCGGGATCCTGATGATCGCCGAGGAGTCGACCGCGTGGCCCGGCGTCACGGCACGCACGGACGCCGGGGGCCTGGGCTTCGGCCTGAAGTGGAACATGGGCTGGATGAACGACACCCTTCGCTACCTCGCGGAGGAGCCGATCAACCGGCGCTACCACCACAACGAGGTCACGTTCTCGCTGGTCTACGCGTTCTCCGAGCAGTTCGTCCTGCCCCTCAGCCACGACGAGGTGGTCCACGGCAAGGCCTCGCTCGTCTACAAGATGCCCGGCGACGACTGGCAGCGGTTCGCCGGCCTGCGCTCGCTGCTCGGCTACCAGTGGTCCCACCCGGGCAAGCAGCTGCTCTTCATGGGCGGGGAGTTCGGGCAGACGGCCGAGTGGTCCGAAGGCCGCTCGCTCGACTGGCACCTGCTCGACCACGGCCCGCACCAGGGCGTGCAGCGCCTCGTGCGGGACCTCAACGCGTTCTACCGGTCCGAGCCCGCGCTGTGGGCGCTCGACGAGCAGCCGGCCGGGTTCGAGTGGATCGACTCGAACGACGCCGGCCACAACGTGCTCGCCTACATCCGGCGCGACGGGCAGGGTCGCGAGCTCGTGGTCGTCGTGAACTTCGCCGGCACGGTGCACGAGGACTACCTGCTCGGCCTGCCGCGGCCCGGCCTCTGGCGCGAGGCGCTCAACACCGACGCCGAGTTCTACGGGGGCTCGGGCGTCGGGAACATGGGTCAGGTGACGGCGGTCGCCGAGCCCCGCTACGCGCAGCCGGCGTCCGTGCGGCTGCGCGTCCCGCCGCTCGCGGTCCTGTTCCTCGTCCCCGACGGCCAGTAGGCGGTCGGCGCGGACGATCGGCGCGCGCAGGCCGCGTCGCACAGGCCTCGGGTCGGCCAGGCCTCGTGTCGGCGGGCGTCAGCCGACGCGCGTCGGTCCGGGCGCGTCAGTAGAGCGCGCTGGCCAGCGCACGACGCGCGGCGAGCACGCTCGGGTCCGCGTCGCCGACGACGGTGAACAGCTCGAGAAGCCGCACGCGCACCCGATCGCGGTCGGCGCCCGCAGTGCGCCGGACGGCGCCCACGAGCCGGTCGAACGCGGCGTCCACCTGGTCCGACAGGAGCTCGAGGTCGGCCATCGCGAGCTGGGCGTCGAGGTCGGTCGGGTCCTCGGCGGTGGTGCGCACCGCGTCGGGGTCCATCGCGGCGGTGCGCCGCAGCAGCTCGACCTGCGCGAGCCCGGCACGAGCCATGTCGTCGCGCGGGTTCTCCGCCAGCGCCGCGGTGTACGCGGCCGCCGCGGCGTCGAGGTCGTCGCGCTGGATCGCGTCGTAGGCCTCCTGGTGGCGCGGCGGCAGGGGCGGCTCGGCGGGCTCGGCAGGATCAGCGGGCTCGGTGGCGCCGTCGACCGTCCCGGTCACGCCGTTGCTCGCCGCCATCGCGAGCACCTGGTCGAGGATCCCGCGGACCTGCTCGCGCGTCGCGCCGTCGAGCGGGGGCAGCGGCACGGCCTGACCCTTCACCACGGCGGCGACCGTGGAGCCGGTCTGGCCACCGACCGCCTGGGCGACCTGCGGGGCACGCTGCACGTCGACGCGCGCCAGGAGCAGCCTGCCCGCCAGCTCGACGGTCAGCTCGGCGAGCAGGCCGACGACGGCGCTGCTCACCGGGTCCGACGCCGCCCAGAGGCACACCAGCACGGGCACCTCGGACGAGCGCTGCACGACGTCGACGAAGGTCGCCTCGGTGACGTCGACGACGGTCGAGGACGCCGGACCCGGTGCTGCGGCCGGCGGGCGACCGAGACCGGACAGGTCGACGGCCCCGTGCAGGGGGATCGACGGGCGGGCTCCGTTGGGCTGGCTCATGGGTGCCTCACTGACCGGTGACCTGGATGCGGGAGTGCTCGCCGCCGAGCACCTGGATCTGGGCGTCGGACCCCGCCGGCGGGACGACGAACGCGACGACGCTCGCCCAGGTGATCGACAGGTTCGACTTGACGGTGTCGGTACCGAGGAAGACCGCTGTCTGGTCCCCGATCGTCAGCGTCGAGTCGGTGAGTGTGATCGTGGTGGTCGTGGTGATGGTCCCGACGACGAGCGCTCCCCCGTCGGCCGTGGCAAGCGCCTGGAGGCCCGCGCTGCCCGGCGCGTAGGTCTCGGCGAGGGTGCCGTTGGCGCCGACCGCTTCGGCGAACCGGTCCTTGGTCTGCCAGATGCCCTGGCGCAGCGGGTCGTCCGCGAAGGCCGCGGCGTACGGGGACTGGTCGCGGTTCGTGAGGACGTCGACGTACTGCGCGAGGACCTCCGTCGGCGAGACCACGAGGGCGTCCGTGGTGTCGGGGGTGACCGGCTCGCTGCCGACCTCGGGCTGTGCGAGCTCGGGCGTCACCACGCCGGGGAACAGCCGCGCCCACGACCACAGCGCGAACGGTGCGCGCGGGGCCTCCTGGACGAGGGTGAGCAGCAGGGGCGCCCGCAGGTCCTCCGGCTGCTGGGTGACCACCATCATCGTCCGCGGCCAGGTGTCCGTCGTGGGGAGCACGATCGTCTGCGGGCTCGTCGTCAGCAAGGTCACGGCGTCCGGGTCGCCGCCGAGGCCCGCCAGGCGGTACTCGGCGGAGCGGATCTGCGCCGCAGGGCCGACGACGCGCGGGAACAGCGCGGCCGTCGCATGGTCGACGTCCGCCGCTGCGAGGGCATCGGCGACCTCGTCGAGGATCCGCTCCGCCTGCTCGACGGACATCGCCGGGGGCGTCGCCGCCGGGAGGGCGTCGGGCGTGGGGACGGGCAGGGGCTGGCTGCAGCCCGCCAGGCCGGCGGCCAGGGCCAGGCTCGCCGCGGCGGCGGCAGCTCGCACGGTGCGCCTCATCGGGTGCCTCCGTCCGTTTGTTCGTCGTGGCTCTGGTCCGTCGAGGACAGGGGTGCGGACCCCAGGCCCCACGCGCGGCGCCACGCGTCGGCGGACGCCGCCGGGGTCGCTCGCTGCTCGGGCGGAGGATCGGCCACGGGTGCGAACGGCGATGCCACCGGCTCGTCGACGGGTGGCGTCGGCTCGGGGGCCCGGCGTCCGAAGCGGCGTCCACCGCCACGGGCGCCCTTGGCCGCGGGCTCGTCGGCCGCTCCCGCGTCGCGCCGACCGCGCTGCGGTCCGGAGATGCGGGTGGGGAACCGCGACGCTGCCTCGGCCCGCTGACGCTCCTCCTCGAGCTCGCGCAGGCGGCGACGGGTCATCGGCACGTCACCGGCGGCCGCGGCCACCGACGACGGCGCGGACGTGACCAGCGAGGGCGACGGCGCCGAGCCCGGGGCCGGGGCGGGCGTGACCAGACCTCCGACAGGGACGCCGGGCCGGGTGGCCGGTGCGCCCGCCGTGGGCTCCGGCCGCGCGGCCGCGTCCTGCGCGGCCCGCCGCCGACGGCGACCGCCGACGAGGATGAACACCCACCACGCGAGACCGATGAGCAGCAGGAGGCTGCCGCCGACCGCGCCCGGGACGAGCCAGGGGGTCGTGACGACCTGCGGCCAGGCCAGTGCCACCGTCGGGCGGACACCGGGCTCGGTCGCGGCGACGAGCACGCTCCAGCGCCCGTCCACGCGCGTCCACTCCATCGACGCCTCGCGGCTGCCGACCTCTTCCGCGACCCACAGGTCCGAGCCGGACGGGTCCGGGGCGACCTCGGGCTCTTCGGTCGCCTCGTCGGTCGCCTCCGAGGTCTCCCCCTCGGTTCCCGCGGCCACCTCGGTGTCCTCGGTGACCGGGGCCCCCTCGGTGGCCGCAGGCTCCTCCGTCGCGTCGGCCGGCGGGTCGGCGGGCGCTTCGGCGGGCGGCTCGGTGGACTCGTCGGTCGGCTCCGGCTCGGGTGTCGTCTCCGCGACGGCGTCCGCCGCGAGGGTGTGCCACTCGGCGAGCCCGGTGACGACCAGATGAGCGTCCGTCCCGACCCAGGCCTCGACATCGGCGGTCCGGCCCAGCGCGATGACGACGTCGCCACGCGGAACGGTGGCCGTCACGGTCACCTCGTCGGCGGCCAGGTCCAGCACACCGGGCGCCGTGACGATCATGGTGGTGCCCTCGGGCGCGACGGCGTCGGCCACGAGCACGTCGTCAGCGCGCCACGCGGTCGCCGAGGCGATCCCGAGGGTGAGCGCCGCTGCGCCCAGCAGGCACAACAGCGACGCGAGAACACGATGCAGCACGGACAGGTCCTCCCGACTTCGACGGTTCACAATAGGCGAGAAGGGGCCTTCCGGGCGGATCGAGTGATGGTCCGTGATCATCCGAGTATGCGCGAGCCCTGCCCGCCGCGCCCGTCGACCGACGTCCACGACCAGACCTCGACCGGGGGGTGGGGCGCACCCGCGCGGACCGATACGCTGCGAGGAGGGTCGTCGACGTCCCCGTTCGGAGCAGGCCCCGGCAGGCCGGGGACACCCCGCGCACGGACCGCGACGCGCCCGAGCACCCTTCGCCGACGTCTCCTGGAGGTTGTTGTGCCCGAGGACCGTACGTCCTTCCCGGTCGTGATGCGTGGCTACGAGCGCACGCTCGTCGACCAGGAGCTGGACACCCTGCAGCGCCAGCTTGCCGAGGCCCGGGCGCAGGTGGAACAGCTGGACGCTCGGGCGATGCAGGTCTCCGGAGAGTTGTCCGAGGCGCACCGCCAGCTCCGCGAGGCGGAGCGGCCCACCTACTCCGGGCTGGGCTCACGCATCGAGCACCTGCTGCGCTCCGCCGAGGAGCAGTCCTCCGACGTCGTCGCCCAGGCGAACGCGCAGGCCGCGGACGCGATGGCCCGCGCCAAGCTCTCCGCCGGCCAGCTGCGCGCCCGCGCGGAGAACGAGGTCGCGGAGATGCTCGCGACGGCCCGCCGCGAGGCGGACGAGGCGCGCCTGGCCGCGTCGTCGGAGGCCGAGAGCACGCTGGCTGCGGCGCAGCGCCGCGCGGAGGAACTCGTCGGCTCCGCCGAGCGGGAGGCCGCCCGCATCTCGAGCACCATCGCCACGGAGGAGAGCGAGCGCCGCACCGGCCTCGAGCGTGAGCTGGGCACGCTGCGCGCGACGGTCGAGCGCGAGACGACGGAGCTGCGCGTCAACACCGAGCGCTATGCCGCGGAGCTGCGGAACACGACCGAGGTCGAGACGACCCGCCAGCGCGAGGAAGCCGACCGCTACTCCCAGGACCTGCGTTCCACCGTGGACGCGGAGACCACGGAGCTGCGCCGCCGCACCGAGGCCGAGACCGCGGCCATGCGCGCGGACGCCGAGCAGTACGCGGCCACGCTGCGCACGACGGCGGAGACCGAGACCGCGGACCTGCGCAGACGGGTCGAGGAGGAGCTCGCCGCCCTGCGCGCGGACGCGAACGAGTACGCGGACTCCACGCGTGCGGCGGCGGACCGCGACGGCAAGGCCGCCCTGCAGCGCGCCGAGACCGAGGCCGCGGCGGTGCGCGCCGAGGCGGACCAGTACGCCGCATTCGTGCGGGCCACCGCCGACCGCGAGGTCGCCGAGCTCCGCTCGACGGTCGCGGACGAGGTCGGCGCCCTGCGGGCCCAGGCCGCGCAGGAGGTCGCCGAGCAGCGGGCCGAGGCCGAGCAGTACGCGACAGGGCTGCGCACCACCGTCGACCGCGAGACGACCGAGGCCCGCGAGGCGGCGGAGCGCGAGACCACGCACCTGCGCCAGACCGTGGAGCGCGAGACGAACGACCTGCGTGAGCGCACGGACCGAGGTATCGCGGAGCTGCGCACGACGACCGAGCGGGAGACGAACGAGCTCCGGGACCGCACGCGCCTCGACATCGAGCGCCTGCTGACCGAGGCCCGCCGCCGCGCGAACGAGATGACGACCGAGGCGAAGACCGAGTCGGACCGCATGCTCGACGACGCACGCCGCACGCTGGCCGACGCCGAGGTGGAGGTCGCGCAGAAGCGCGAGGCCGCGGAGCGCACGGACGCCGAGCGTCACGAGCAGGCACGCCAGGAGACGGAGCGGCTCGTCGCGGACGCCGAGGCGCACGCCGCCGAGGCGGAGCAGCGCGTCGCGAGCGCGCTCGAGCAGGCCGAGAAGGTCCGCACCGACGCCGAGGCGCACGCCAAGGACCTGCTGGCCAACGCCCGCCGCAACGCGGACCGCGTCGTGGCCGAGGCCCGCGACCACGCCGAGAAGACGCTCTCGGAGTCGATGATCGAGGCCGAGCGCGAGCGCACGTCCGCGGCGCGCCAGGTCGAGGACCTCAACCGCCAGCGGGAGGCCATCACGACCTACCTCGACGAGCTGCGGTCCCTGCTCTCGCACGAGCCGATGCCGTCGCGCGCCACACTCGCCCGGGCGCAGGACGCCGAGGCGCGCTTCGCTGCCGCAGCGGCGGCTACGCCGGAGGAACCCGAGTCGGACGAGCAGCCCGTCGTCGAGCCGGTCCAGCTCGCCGAGCTCGACGCGGAGGACGCCGCGCTCGAGGCCGAGCGCCTCGTGGCCGAGGCCGAGGAGCTCGAGGCCGAGCTGGCGGCGCAGGACGAGGCGGCGTTCGCCCCCGTGCCCTTCGCCGCGGACGTCGAGCCGACCGAGGCCGCCGCGCAGGCTGCGGGCGCTGAGGACGCCGAGGACGCTGAGGACGCTGAGGACGCGGCCGAGGTCCTCGCGGAGGAGCCGGTCGAGCTGGGCTCCGAGGCCGACGACGAAGAGGCAGGCGACGAGGAGGCCGACGCGCCGGCGGACGTGGCGGAGACCGCGATCATCGACGCGATCCGGGCCACGGACGAGCCCACGGAGGACGAGCCGGAGGACGAGGCGGACGCCCCGGTCGAGGACGCCGTCGAGAAGGCCCCCGAGGTGGCGGCGCCCCGCGGGAAGAAGCGTGGCTGACGACTGGCGCGACCAGCGCGCGGAGGCGGCAGAGCAGCACGCTCGGTCGCTACGCCGTCGCCAGGAGGCCGAGTCCGCGCAGGCCCGGCAGCTGATCGCCGAGTTCGTCGCCACCGCGCAGAAGCGCGGCATCGAGCCGGTCCCCCTGCGCGCCACGACCTATGACGGCCGGTCCCGCTACCGGACGACCATCCACGGCTGGTATCTGCGCCGCAACCAGTCGGTGGCCGTCGGCACGGACGGCGAGTTCTACATCCTGTCCGTGGCGCGCAGCCTGCGGTCGATGGTCAGCGGCGCGACGCTCGAACCCAGCGACCCGCCGCTGATCCTCGGCAAGGGCGCGCGCGACGGCGAGTCCATCGACCTCGTCGACGCCCTGCGCATCGCGCTCGGCGAGGAGCCGC
>JAEYXM010000112.1 GCA_023428465.1 Actinomycetes bacterium | reverse complement strand
GCGCCACCCGACGCGACCAGCCGCTCCACCCGGTCGAGCCGCGCCCCGAGGCCGCGCGCGCCGTCGTCGGCCGCGGGGAGCAGCAGGCGCGCGACCAGGAGCTCGAGGTGCAGGCGCGGCGACGTCGCGCCCGTCATCTCCGTGAGCGCGGCGTTCGCGAGGTCCGCCGAGCGGGAGAGCTCGAACGCGCCGAGCGCGGTCGCCTGGGCGCGCATGCGCTGCACCTGGTCCGCGGGCAGGGTGCGCAGCACGCCGTCCGACGCGTCGCCCGCGGCGGCGATGACGATGAGGTCCCGGAGGCGCTCCAGCAAGTCCTCGACGAAGCGGCGCGGCTCCTGGCCGGTCGAGATGACCCGGTCGACCACGCGGAACGCCGACGCACCGTCCCGTGCGGCGATGGCCTCGACCGCGTCATCGAGCAGGGTCGCGTGCGTGAACCCGAGCAGGGCGACCGCGGCCTCGTAGTCGATGCCCTCCGCCGATGCGCCCGCGACGAGCTGGTCCAGCACCGACAGCGAGTCCCGCACCGACCCGCCGCCCGCGCGCACGACGAGCGGCAGCACGCCCGCGCCGACCCGCACGTCCTCCGCGTCGCAGATCTGCTGCAGGTACGACTGCAGCGTGTCCGGGCCGACGAGGCGGAACGGGTAGTGGTGCGTGCGGGACCGGATGGTGCCGATCACCTTGTCCGGCTCCGTCGTCGCGAACACGAACTTCACGTGCGGCGGCGGCTCCTCGACGATCTTCAGCAGCGCGTTGAAGCCCTGCGGGGTCACCATGTGCGCCTCGTCGAGGATGAAGATCTTGAACCGGTCACGTGCGGGGGCGTAGGCGGCGCGTTCGCGCAGGTCCCGCGCGTCGTCGACGCCGTTGTGGCTCGCCGCGTCGATCTCGACCACGTCAAGGCTGCCCGGGCCGCCCCGCGACAGCTCGACGCACGACGGGCACACGCCGCACGGCTCCGGCGTCGGGCCCTGCTCGCAGTTGAGGCAGCGCGCGAGGATGCGGGCCGACGTCGTCTTGCCGCACCCGCGCGGGCCGGAGAAGAGGTACGCGTGGCTCACGCGGCCCGTCCGCAGCGCCTGGACCAGCGGCTCCGTGACGTGCTCCTGACCGATGACCTCGGCGAACGTCTCGGGCCGGTAGCGGCGGTACAGGGCGGTGGTCACGGCGCCCAGGGTAGGCGACGCCGCGGACACCGCGGCACCCACCTGTGGACCCGACACCGCCCGCCCCGACGAGTCCGCCGGAGGGGGCACGAGAAGAGGGGCTCCCTTGACCCTTCCACGGTGTCAGAGTGTGGGGTCATGGACATGGCCTCCTCCGGCGAGCGACTGCTGAGCATCGGCGAGTTCTCGCGCCTGTCCCAGCTGAGCATCCGCATGCTCCGGTACTACGACGAGCACGACGTCCTGCACCCCACCCGCGTGGACCGCCACTCGGGCTACCGCTCCTACTCCCCCGCGCTGCTGAGCGTGGCGCGGCGGGTCCGGGAGCTGCGCGACGTCGGGCTCGGGGTCCACGAGATCGCGGCGTGCGTGCCGCTGCTCGACGACCCGCGCGCCGTGCGCGGCGTGCTCGAGCGGCAGCGCGCGCGGCTCGTCGCCGACGCGGCGGACGCGCTCGACCGGGTCCGGGAGGTCGACCAGCTCATCACCGCACTCGAGGAGCCCGCCATGTCCTTCACCATCACGCACCGCACGCTGCCGGCCCGGACCACCGCGTCCCTGCGCGGCGTCATCCCCACCTACGCCGACGAGGGGCTGCTGTGGCAGCGCCTCATGCCCGCTCTGTTCGCCGCGGGGGCCCAGGTCGCGCCCGACGCGCGGGCGGTCGCCGTCTTCCACGACGAGGACTACCGCGAGACGGACTGCGACGTGGAGGTCCAGCTCGACGTCGTCGCGCCGTTCACCGCCGCCGACGACGCCCGGTGCGTGGACGTCCCGGAGCAGGAGGCGGCCGTCGGCGTGCTGCACGGCTCGTACGACGGGATCGGCGAGGTGATGGAAGCCCTCGGGCGCTGGGTGCCCGAGCACGGCTTCCGGTTCGCCGGCCCGATGTTCAACATCTACCTCGTGTCGCCGCAGGAGGACCCGGACCCCAGCCACTGGGTCACCGAGGTGTGCGTGCCCGTCGCGCCGCTGGGGGCCTGAGGTGCCGACGCCGCCGGCCGGCCCCGCTGCCGCGTCCGCACCGCCCGTCCCGGCTGCCGCGTCCGGCCCGGCCGGCCCGACCGCACCGACCACCGACCTGCGCAAGCTCCACCCGCAGCTGTGGCGCGCCCCGGACGCCCCACAACGCCTGACCGTCCCGCCCGTGCAGTACCTGATGGTCGACGGGACAGGTGACCCGAACACGGCACCGGCCTACGCCGACGCCGTCGGGACGCTCTACGCCGTGAGCTACGCGCTGCGGTTCGCGGTCAAGGCCGCGGGCGGCGAGCCGTGGACCGTCCTGCCGCTCGAGGGGCTGTGGTGGGCGCAGGACATGGCCGGGTTCTCGACGGACCGCCGCGAGGACTGGCTGTGGACCATGCTCATCGCGCAGCCGCCCGTGGTCACGGAGTCGCTCGTGGCCGACGCCGTCGCGGCCGCAGCGCGCAAGGGCAAGGCTCCCGCGGCGTCGGGCATCCGGCTGGAGACGCTCGACGGGGGCGACGTCGTGCAGGTCATGCACCACGGCCCGTACGCCGACGAGGGCCCGACGATCGCGGCGCTGCACGCGTGGATCGCGGGCGCCGGGCTCGCGCTGCGCGGCAAGCACCACGAGGTGTACCTGACGGACCCCCGCCGGGCGGCGCCGGAGCGCATGCGCACGATCCTGCGTCAGCCGGTCACGG
>JAEYXM010000066.1 GCA_023428465.1 Actinomycetes bacterium | reverse complement strand
GCAGGGTGCCGGCCTCGACGCCGCCACGCTCACCCGCGCGACGCGGGATCCACACGACGCGCGCGCCGGTCCGGGCGGCGAGCCGCAGCGCGGCGCTGTAGCCGCCGCGCACCGAGGCCAACCGCTCACCGACCACGATCACGCCCGCGGCGTCGAGCGCGGCGGCCGCGTCCCCGATCGGGCCCGACGCGCGGGACCTGATCGCGTCGAGCACCTCCGCCTCGGTGCCGGGGGCAGCGGGCAGGAGCGTGCCGTCCAGGCGCGTGATGCCCCGGCTGGCGAACGGCGCCACCGAGAAGACGCGCGTCGTCCCCGAGCGCACGGCCTTGCGCAGCCGCAGGAAGACCACGCCACCCTCGTCCTCGGGCTCGAAGCCCACGAGCAGCACCGCCGGCGCCGCCTCGAGGTCGGCGAACGTCACGGACATCCGCGACCCGGCGACGTGGTGGCCGAGGAACGCCTCCTCCTCGGCCGAGTGCGGGCGGGCACGGTGGTCGACGTCGTTCGTGCCGAGCACGACCCGCGCGAACTTGCCGTACGCGTAGGCGTCCTCGAGCGTCAGGCGGCCGCCAGGCAGCACACCCACGCCGCCCGCGGCGCGCGCCGCGGCCAGGCCCTCGGCCGCGCGGTCCAGGGCCTCGCCCCAGCTCGCGGGCCGCAGCTGCGACGAGCCGTCCTCCGCCGTGTCACGCACCAGCGGCACGGTCAGCCGGTCCGCCAGGCCCTGCCACGCGAACGCGAAGCGGTCCTTGTCGCTCAGCCACTCCTCGTTGACCGCCGGGTCGTCACCGGCCAGACGGCGCAGCACGACGCCGCGGCGGTGGTCGATGCGCAGCGCCGAGCCGCTCGAGTCGTGCTCCGAGACGCCCGGCGTCGACACCAGGTCGAACGGGCGGGACCGGAACCGGTACGCCGCGTTGGTCAGCGCCCCCACCGGGCAGATCTGGATCGTGTTGCCCGAGAAGTACGACGCGAACGGCCGTCCCGAGGTGTCCTGCGTCGCCTGCCCCACCGGACCCGACGGGTCCTGGGCGAGGACGCCCGTGGACGCCGCGATCGGGGTGCCGTCCGGCTGCACGCCCCGGTAGACCGGCGTCGGCTCGGCGCCCGCGAAGCCCAGCACGCCCGGGTCGAACCGGCCGATCTGCTGGCGCACGCCGCGCATCTGCAGGTCGATGAACGTGTCGCCCGCGATCTCCTCCGAGAACCGGGTGCAGCGCTGGCACAGGACGCAACGGTCGCGGTCGAGCAGGATCTCCGTCGAGATCGCGATCGGCTTCGGGAACGTGCGCTTGACGTCGTGGAACCGCGACGAGCCACGGCCGTTGCTCATCGCCTGGTTCTGCAGGGGGCACTCGCCGCCCTTGTCGCAGGTCGGGCAGTCGAGCGGGTGGTTGATGAGCAGGAACTCCAGCACGCCGTGCTGGGCCTTGTCGGCCACCGCGGACGTGCGCTGCGTCTTCACGACCATGCCCGGCGTCGCCTCGGTGGTGCACGAGGCCTGAGGCTTGGGCATCGGGCGGACGGTGCCCTCCCGGTCCGGGACGGCGACCTCGACGAGGCACTGGCGGCACGCGCCGACCGGCTGCAGCAGCGGGTGGTCGCAGAACCGCGGGATCGCGATGCCGAGCTCCTCGGCGGCACGGATGACGAGCGTGCCCTTCGGGACGGTCACCTCCGTGCCGTCGATGGTGAACGTCACCTGGTCGACGGGCGTGGGCGCGGGGCTGCCGGTCACGGCGGGGCCACCCTTCGGCGTCGTGGTGGTCATCGGCGCACCGCCGTGCTCCCGGAGCCCGACAGCGCCGTCACGTCGGCCCGCGCGTCACGCGGGACGTAGGTGAACGCCGCGGACGCCACCGGGTCGAACGGGCAGCCGCCACCGGTGATGTGCGCCTCGAACTCCTCGCGGAAGAGCGCGATGCCGCTCGTCACGGTGGACGTCGCACCGTCGCCCAGCGCGCAGAACGCGCGGCCGAGGATGTTGTCGCACATGTCCAGGAGCGTGTCGAGGTCCTCCATGGTCCCCTGGCCGTGCTCGATCCGGGCGAGGACCTGCTTCATCCAGTAGGTGCCCTCACGGCACGGCGTGCACTTGCCGCAGGACTCGTGCGCGTAGAACTCCGCCCACCGCGTGATCGCGCGGACCACGCACGTCGTGTCGTCGAAGATCTGCAGCGCGCGCGTGCCGAGCATCGACCCCGCCGCGCCCACCGACTCGTAGTCCAGCGGCACGTCGAGGTGCTCGTCGGTGAACAGCGGCGTCGACGAGCCGCCCGGCGTCCAGAACTTCAGGGCGTGCCCCTTGCGGATGCCGCCCGCCATGTCCAGGAGCTCGCGCAGCGTGATGCCCAGCGGAGCCTCGTACTGGCCCGGCCGCGTCACGTGCCCGGACAGGGAGAAGATGCCGTAGCCCGCCGAGCGCTCCGTGCCCATCGAGGTGAACCAGTCCGCGCCGTTCGCGACGATCGACGGGACGCTCGCGATGGTCTCCACGTTGTTGATGACCGTGGGACGGCCGTACAGGCCCGCGACCGCGGGGAACGGCGGCTTGAGGCGCGGCTGGCCGCGGCGGCCCTCGAGCGAGTCGAGCAGCGCCGTCTCCTCGCCGCAGATGTACGCACCCGCGCCCGCGTGGACCGTGAGCTCCAGGTCGTAGCCCGTGCCGAGCACGTCCTTGCCGAGGAAGCCGGCGTCGTAGGCCTCCTGGACCGCCTGCAGCAGGCGGCGGTACACGTGCAGCACCTCACCGCGCAGGTAGATGAACGCGTGGTGGCAGCCGATCGCGTAGGAGGTGATGATCGCGCCCTCGACCAGCAGGTGCGGGCTCGCCATCATCAGCGGGATGTCCTTGCACGTGCCCGGCTCCGACTCGTCCGCGTTCACCACGAGGTAGCGCGGCCCGCCGTCGGGCGCAGGCAGGAAGCCCCACTTCATGCCCGTGGGGAAGCCGGCACCGCCGCGGCCACGCAGGCCGGAGTCCTTGACCGCCGTCACGATGTCCGCCGGATCGGTGCGCAGCGCCTTCTCCAGCGCGCGGTACCCACCGCCGTCGCGGTAGGCGTCCAGGCTCCACGAACGGAACGCGTCCCACCGCTCCGTGAGCACCGGGGTCAACGTGGTGGCCATCACGCCTCCTTGCTCGCGTCGCGGCCGGTCGGGGTGTCGGCGCTACCGCCCGACGGCGGCGCGGACGGCGTGTCCACGCTCGAGTCACGACCCTGCGTCAAGCCGCCGCGACGCTTCGCCGCCGACGACGCCTCCGTGCGGTCCTGCGCGGCGGCCGGGGCCTCGCCCGCCGGGGCGGTCCAGCCCTTCTCACGCGCGAGGCGCACGCCCGCGAGCGTCGCCGGACCCGCGCCGAGACCCTCGTTCGCGCGACCGTCCGGGAAGCCCGCCAGGACGCGCGACATCTGCTTGAACGAGCAGACCGACGACGCCCCGCGCGTCGGCGCCACGTCCTCGCCCGCGCGCAGCTTGTCCACGACCTCCGTCGCCGACTCCGGCGTCTGGTTGTCGAAGAACTCCCAGTTGACCATCATCACCGGCGCGAAGTCGCAGGCCGCGTTGCACTCGACCCGCTCGAGGGTGATCGCGCCGTCGGGCGTCGTCTCGTCGTGGCCCACGCCCAGGTGCGCCGACAGCTCCTCGAAGATCGCGTCGCCGCCCATGACCGCGCACAGCGTGTTCGTGCACACCCCGACCGTGTACTCGCCGTTCGGGTGGCGCTTGTACTGGGAGTAGAACGTCGCGACCGCCGAGACCTCCGCGGTCGACAGACCGAGCGTGGCGGCGCAGAACGCGATGCCCTCGGAGCTGACGTACCCGTCCTCCGACTGCACCAGGTGCAGCAGGGGCAGGAGCGCGGAGCGCGGGTGCTCCGGGTACCGCGCGAGCACGGCCGCGGCGTCGGCCGTCAACCGCTCGAGCTTCGCGCCCTCGTACGGATCCACCATCAGCGGTCCACCCCTCCCAGCACAGGGTCGAGCCCCGCGACCGCGACGACGACGTCGGCGAGCAGCCCGCCCTCGCACATGATCGAGACGGCCTGCAGGTTGTTGAACGACGGGTCCCGGAAGTGCGCGCGGTACGGGCGTGTGCCGCCGTCGGACACGACGTGCACCCCGAGCTCACCGCGCGGGGCCTCCACCGACTGCCACACCTGGCCCGCCGGGACCCGGAAGCCCTCGGTGACCAGCTTGAAGTGGTGGATCAGCGCCTCCATGGACGTGCCCATGATCTGGCGGATGTGGTCGAGCGAGTTGCCCATGCCGTCCGAGCCGATCGCGAGCTGCGCCGGCCACGCGATCTTCTTGTCCGCGACCATCACCGGCCCCGCCCCCATCGCCTGCAGGCGGTCCAGCGCCTGCTCGACGATCCGCAGCGACTGGTAGCACTCCTCGATGCGCAGGACCATCCGCGAGTACGAGTCCATCTCCGTCGACGTCGGGACGTCGAAGTCGTACGTCTCGTAGCCGCAGTACGGGGAGTGCTTGCGCACGTCGTACGGCAGGCCGGCCGAGCGCAGCACGGGCCCCGTGATGCCGAGCGCCATGCAGCCGGCCAGGTTCAGGTGCCCGACGCCGACCAGGCGGCCCTTGAAGATCGGGTTCGCGAGCAGCAGGTCCGACAGCTGGCGGATGTAGTCCTTGATCGTCGGCAGGGCCGCGCGGATCGTGTCCAGCGCGCCCGGCGGGATGTCCTGCGCGACGCCGCCGGGGCGCACGTACGCGTGGTTCATCCGCAGGCCCGTGATCAGCTCGAAGATCTTCAGGATCTCCTCGCGGGCCGTGAAGCCCGTCGTCATGACGGTCGTCGCGCCGAGCTCGTTGCCGCCGGTGCCGATGCACACCAGGTGCGAGGAGACGCGGTTGAGCTCCATCATCAGGACCCGGATGACCGTGGCCCGCTCCGGGATGTCGTCGGTGATGCCGAGCAGGCGCTCCACCGCCAGGCAGAAACCGACCTCCTGGAACAGCGGGGCCAGGTAGTCCATGCGCGTGCAGAACGTCACGCCCTGCGTCCAGCTGCGGAACTCCATCGACTTCTCGATGCCCGTGTGCAGGTAGCCGATGCCGCAGCGGGCCTCGGTGACCGTCTCGCCGTCGATCTCGAGCATGAGGCGCAGCACGCCGTGCGTCGACGGGTGCTGCGGACCCATGTTGACGACGATCCGCTCCTCGGCGAGGCGCGTGGCCTCCTCCGCGATGTCGGACCAGTCGCCGCCCGACGCCTCGAAGACCCGGGCGTCCGGCTCCTCGACGATGTGCGCGGTCGCGTGGGGTGCCGCGCCAGGTGCCGTCCTGGGGGTCTGGGTCATGAGTACGCCCTCCGCTGGTCGGGCGGCGGGACCTGCGCGCCCTTGTACTCCACGGGGATCCCGCCGAGCGGGTAGTCCTTGCGCTGGGGGTGGCCGGTCCAGTCGTCCGGCATCTCGATGCGCGCCAGGCCGGGGTGGCCGTCGAAGACGATGCCGAAGAAGTCGTACGTCTCGCGCTCGTGCCAGTCGTGGCCCGGGTACACCGAGACGGTCGACGGGATGTGCGGGTCGGCGTCGGGCACCGCGACGTCGAGGCGCAGGCGCCGCCCGTGCGTCACCGAGCACAGGTGGTAGACGGCGTGCAGCTCGCGGCCCGGGTTGCCCGGGAAGTGCACGCCCGAGACGCCGAGGCCCAGCTCGAAGCGCAGGTCCTGGTCGTCGCGCAGCGCGCGGCACACCTCGACGACGTACCGGGGACGCACGTGCAGGGTCAGCTCGCCGCGGTCCACCACGACGGACTCCACGGCGTCGTCGAACGCGATGCCCTGCTCGCCGAGCACCTCGGCGAGGATGTCCACGACCTCGTCGAACCAGCCGCCGTAGGGCCGCTCGCTCGGGCCGGGCATCGCGATGGTCGTCACGAGCCCGCCGTAGCCGGAGGTGTCACCGGCGTCCGCGGAGCCGAACATGCCGCGCCGCACGTCGACGACGTCGATCGGCGACCGGCCGTCCCGCCCGACGAGCGAGGCGCCCGCCACGTGCTGGGCGCCGGCCTCGTGCGCGGCCTCCGTCGCGGTCTGCGGGGTGTCGCCCGCCGGGGTGCCGACCACGCCGGCACCGCCCTTCGCGGCAGCGGCGGCGTCGACGGCCTCCACCGGGGCGGCGTCGGCGGCGGCCTGCGTCGCGGCGTCGGCGGCCTTCGCCTCCGCGGCGTCGTCGTCGGGCCGCAGGTCCTTGCCCGGGTCCTTCGGGCTCTTCGGGCTCATCGGAGCAGCCCCTTCATCTCGGACGTCGGCGTCGCCGCCAGGGCGGCCGCCTCGGCGGCGCGGGCCGCCTCCTCGCGGTTGACGCCGAGCGGCGCGCTGCGCACCTGCTCGTGCAGCGCGAGGATCGCGTTGATCAGCATCTCCGGCCGCGGCGGGCAGCCCGGCAGGTAGATGTCCACGGGCACGATGTGGTCGACGCCCTGGACGATCGCGTAGTTGTTGAACATGCCGCCCGACGACGCGCAGACGCCCATCGACAGCACCCACTTGGGCTCGGACATCTGGTCGTAGACCTGCCGGACCACGGGCGCCATCTTCTGGCTCACACGGCCCGCGACGATCATCAGGTCCGCCTGGCGCGGCGAAGCACGGAAGACCTCCATGCCGAACCGGGAGATGTCGAACCGGGACGTTCCCGTCGCCATCATCTCGATCGCGCAGCACGCGAGACCGAACGTCACCGGCCACATCGAGGCCTTGCGGACCAGCCCCGTGAACTGTTCCACGGAGGTCAGCAGGAAGCCGGACGGTGCCTCCTCGATGCCCATGGCGCTCCTCCTTCGGGTCAGGTCTGGGGGTGGTGGGGGACGGCGGTGCGGGGCGGGGTCAGTCCCAATCGAACCCGCCGCGGCGCCACTCGTACACGAACGGGACGGTGATCAGGGCCAGGAAGGTCAGGATGGCGATGACGCCGAAGACCTCCAGCAGCCCGAACGCCACCGCCCACGGGTACATGAACACGACCTCGATGTCGAAGATGATGAAGCTCATCGCGACCAGGTAGTACTTCACGGGGAAGCGGCCGTGGCCGACGGCGTGCGGCGTCGGGTCGATGCCGCACTCGTACGCCTCGAGCTTCGCGCGGTTGTAGCGACGGGGGCCGAGGATCGCGCTCGCGCCGACGCCACCCAGGGCGAGCACCGCGGCGATCCCCATGAGCACCAGGAGCGGCACGTACGGGTTGCTCATCGGGACCTCCGAGCAGTTCGGGGCGGCCTGGCCGCCGTCGGCCGGGCGGGCGGCGCCGCCCCCGTCTCACGCGAGTGTTGCCGGGTCATGCGGCCGGCGCAATCTTTGTCAGCGCAGCGATCAGCCGGTCGGACGCCTGGCCGCCGCTGGGCTCCCAGACGTCGGCGAGCAGTTTCATGACCAACCGCATCAGTGCCGGCCGAGGAAGACCGTACCGGGTGCACAGGTGCATGATCATCGGCTGCTCGATGAGCTTCACGAACACGCGCCCCATCGTGTAGTACCCGCCGAGCTCCTCGGCCATCACACGCGGGTAGGCGGTCAGCGCGGCGTCCCGGGCCGACGGCGTCGTGCGCGCGAGCGCCTGCACCACGACCTCCGATGCGCGGCGCGCGGCCTGCATCGCGTACGCGATGCCCTCGCCGTTGAACGGGCTCACCATGCCGCCCGCGTCGCCGACGAGGAGCATGCCGCGCGAGTACAGGGGCTTGCGGTTGAACGCCATCGGCAGCGCCGCACCGCGGACCGGGCCGACCTGGCCCTCGGGCGTGAAGCCCCACTCCTGCGGCACACCCGGGATCCAGCGCTGCAGAAGCTCCTTGTAGTCGACCTTCGTGGCCTGCGCGCGCGAGCTCACGCTGCCCAGGCCCACGTTCGCCGTGCCGTCGCCCAGCGGGAAGATCCAGCCGTACCCGGGCAGGAGGTTCGAGGCACCGGGCGGGCCGTCCCACAGCTCGAGGTGGGACTCCATCCACGCGTCGTCGTGCATGGGCGTCGTGTAGTAGGTGCGGACCGCGACGCCCATGGGGCGGCGCGTGTCCTTCTCGATGCCGAGCGCGAGGGCCATGCGGGCGGAGACGCCGTCGGCGGCGATGACGACCGGCGCACGGTAGGTGACCTCGTCGCCCGTGCGGCGCCCGGCGTCGTCCACGGGACGCGCGGTGACCCCGACGACGCGGCCTGTCGCCTCGTCGAAGACCGGCCCGGTGACGGCGGTGCGCTCCAGGACCGTCGCGCCTGCGGCGGCGGCGTGCCGGGCGAGAGTCTCGTCGAAGTCGCGGCGCGGGCGGGCCAGGCCGTAGTCGGGGAAGGAGCGCAGCTCGGGCCACGGGATCTCGAGGCGGTGGCCACCGCCGTAGACACGCAGGCCGACGTTGCGGATCCAGCCGTCCTCGGGGCGCGTGGGCACGCCCATCGCGACGAGCTCGCGGACCGCGCGCGGCGTCAGGCCGTCGCCGCAGACCTTGTCGCGCGGGAACGCGGACTTCTCCAGGACGAGGACCGTCCGGCCGGCGCCGGCGAGGTAGTAGGCGGCCGTGGATCCCGCGGGCCCTGCGCCGACGACGATGACGTCCGCATCGTCCTGCCGCACCGCCGCCACGCGTACCTCACCCGTCGGTCGTCCTGGTTTGTGAAGCCCTTCACGAGCGCTCGGGTCAGTGTAATCGCCCGGGAGAGGCTCCCTTCACCAGCCCCCCACCGTGCAAATCCGCCACCCGCCCGCCCGCTCACCCCCCCGTCACGGCCCAAAGTGGTACCGAACGGGACAGGTTCGTTCCACTTTGGTGTGAAGGTGCTCACTTCAGTACCACTTTGGCGCTGAGGGGGGTGGGGGTGGGTAAGGGGCAGGTAGGGGTGGGGCAGGGGGCGGAGGGGTGGGTGGGGGGTGTGGGTGATCAGGGGGCGGTGAGTGGGTCAGGAGGGGGTCGTCGCGCGGTGGAGGGCGACGATGCCGCCCGACAGGTTGCGGTAGGCGACCGACGACCAGCCCGCGGCCTGCAGGAGGCGCGCGAGGCCGACCTGGTCCGGCCACGCGCGGATCGACTCCGCGAGGTACACGTACGCGTCGGGCGCCGAGGACACCGCGCGGGCCACCGCGGGCAGCGCGCGCATCAGGTACTCGGTGTAGACGGTCCGCCACGGGCCCCACGACGGCTGGGAGAACTCGCACACCACGATCCGCCCGCCCGGCCGCGTGACCCGCCGCAGCTCCGCCAGCGCTGCGCCGGTGTCCGCGACGTTGCGCAGCCCGAAGGACATGGTCACCGCGTCGAACGCGTCGTCGGCGAAGGGCAGGCGCAGCGCGTCGCCGGCCACGAACGGCAGCCACGGCCGCGCCGCCCGCCCCGCGGTGAGCATCCCGAGCGAGAAGTCGCACGGCACGACGAGCGCACCCGCCGCCACGAACGGCTCGCTCGACGTCCCCGTGCCCGCGGCGAGGTCCAGCACCCGCTCCCCCGGCTGCGCGTCGACCGCGCGCACGGTCGCGGTGCGCCACCGGCGGTCCTGCCCGAGGGACAGGACGTCGTTCGTCAGGTCGTACCGGCGGGCGACGGCGTCGAACATCGACGCCACCTCGTGCGGCTGCTTGTCCAGGTCGGCGCGGGGCATGGCCCCAGTCTCGCAGCAGCGCAGCCCCCGGGCGTGCGTACCCTTGACGGCGATGACCTCCCCTGCCACCCCGCCCGAGGCGCCCGACGACGCCGCGTCGTCCGACGCCGTGCGCCTGCGGCTCGTGACGCGCACCGTCGCGATCGACCCGGCCACGCTCCCGGCGGACCTCCTCGACCTCCTGCCGCCCGAGGGCGGCACCGCGTGGATCCGCCGCGGCGACGGGCTGGTCGCGTGGGGCGAGGTCACGCGGATCACGCGCCACGGCGCCGACCGGATGCGCGACGCCGCAGCCGAGTGGCGCCGGGTCGTGGAGCGCGCCGTCGTGCGCGACGAGGTGCGCGTGCCGGGCACGGGGCCGATCGCGTTCGGCTCGTTCTCGTTCGCAGCGGACTCCCCGGCGGGTGGCGTGCTCGTGGTGCCGCGCGTCGTCGTCGGGCGGCGTGGCTCCGTCGCGTGGGCGACGACGTTCGCGGAGGGTGCGGTCGCGCCGACGCCCGCGCTCGCCCCGCAGCGGGCGCCCCTCGCGCCGGGCGCGGTGGAGTTCACGCACGGCGCGCTGGACGCCCGGTCGTGGCAGGACGCCGTCGCCGACGCCGTCCACCGGATCCGTGCGGGCGGGCTGGACAAGGTGGTCCTCGCGCGGGACGTCGTCGCGCGCACCACCGAGCCGCTCGACGTCCGCTGGGCCCTGC
Organism: Actinomycetes bacterium; assembly: GCA_023428465.1. Taxonomy (GTDB): domain Bacteria; phylum Actinomycetota; class Actinomycetes; order Actinomycetales; family Cellulomonadaceae; genus Actinotalea. The sequence goes on along the minus strand of JAEYXM010000066.1, from coordinate 3,138 downwards.
ACCGCCTGTCCCGCGACTACCACGCGTGCTGGACGTTCTGCGTCGACGGGCTGCTCGGCGCGACGCCGGAGCTGCTGGTCCGCAGCGAGAAGGGCCTGGTCACCTCGCGTGTGCTCGCAGGCACGATCCGCCGCACCGGCGACGACGACGCGGACCTCGCGCACGCGGCGCTGCTCGCGCACTCGTCGAAGGACCTCGAGGAGCACGAGTACGCGGTCGCGTCCCTCAGCGACGCGCTCGGCCCGTTCTGCTCGTCCACGAACGTCCCCGAGACGCCGTTCGTCCTGCACCTGCCGAACGTCCTGCACCTGGCGACGGACGTCACGGGCGTCCTCGCGGCCGACGACGCCGGCGCGCACCCCTCGAGCCTGCTCCTCGCCGACGCGCTGCACCCCACGGCCGCGGTCGCGGGCACCCCGACCGCGGACGCGTGCCGGGTCATCGCGGACCTCGAGGCCATGGACCGGGGCCGCTACGCCGCCCCCGTCGGCTGGATCGGGGCCGACGGCGACGGCGAGTGGGCGCTCGCGCTGCGGTCCGCGCAGGTCGGGCCGGACCCGCGCGGGCTGCGGCTCTTCGCGGGCTGCGGCATCGTCGCGGCCTCCGACCCCGCCGCGGAGCTCGCGGAGTCCGAGGCCAAGCTCGAGCCGATGCGATCCGCCCTGGGCGGGGCCGGCTAACCCCTCCCGCTCACCGGCGCGCCCACCGGCGCGCCCACCTTCCCGCTCACCTTCCCGCTTACCTGCCCGCCCACCGGCCCGTTCACCGGCCCGGTCACCTCGCGGCCATCAGCCGGGCAGGTCGGGCGACGGGCCCCGGGCCTCGTCCTGGCGCGCGGTGAGCCTGACCTCGACGTCGCGCGTCCGGCCGTCGCGCACGACGCCGAGGGTCACGACGTCGCCCACGGTGTGCTCGCGCACGAAGGCCGTCAGGGACAGTGCGCCGCCGACGGGCTCGCCGTCGACGGAGACGACGACGTCGCCGGGGCGCAGGTCGGCGGCGGCGGCGGGGGCGTCGGCCGCGATGTCCTCGACGACGGCGCCGAGGCGCGTCGTGCCGTCGACGGTGGCGGTGCCGTCCGACAGGTACACGCCCAGGTAGGCGTGCGCGACCGTCCCGTCCGCCACGAGCTGCTGGGCGACGGCGTCGGCGAGGTTCACGGGGATCGCGAAGCCGAGCCCGATCGAGCCGGCCTGGCTGCCGGTCCGCGAGATCGTCGCGATCGACGACGTCACGCCGATGACGCGGCCGTCGGCGTCGAACAGGGGGCCGCCGGAGTTGCCGGGGTTGATCGCCGCGTCCACCTGGATGGCGTTCGTCACGACGACCTCGGTGGGGCTGGACGATCCGGTCGTGACCGGCCGGTCGAGCGCGGAGACGATGCCCGTCGTCACGGTGCTGTCCAGGCCCAGCGGGTTGCCGACGGCCATCACCGGGTCACCCACGCGGACGGAGCCGGAGTCGCCGAGCTCCGCGACGACCAGGTCGTGGGGCGGGTCCGTGAGCGCGATGACCGCGAGGTCGGTGGTCGGGTCGGTGCCGACGACGGTGGCCTCGTGCACCCGGCCGTCCCAGAACGTCACCCGGATCTCCTGCGCACCGGCCACGACGTGGTTGTTCGTGAGGATGTTCCCGTCGGCGTCGACGACGACGCCCGAGCCCTCACCCGAGCCCGACGCGCCCATGACCGCGATCGCGACGACGGACGGGCGCACCTCCTCGGCGACGGTCGTCCAGCCCGCATGGCGGGCCTTGGTGCCGCGGGCGCCGTCGGTGGAGGTGTCGGCGCCGTCGGCCCGGCCGGGCCCGCGGAGCCCGATCTCGGCTCCCGCCTTCTCACCGACGAGGGACGGGATGCCGGCGACGTTCGCGCCGGGCGGGTCCTGGTGGGCGACGGCCCAGGTGAGGCCGGCGGTGGCGACGCTCGTCACCAGCGCGGTCACCGTGGCCGTCGTGACGACGGGGCCGCGGACGCCGCGCGGCCTGGGGAACGACGTGTTCATGGGTGGACCTCCTCGTGTCCCACCCATGACACGTCGGCTCCCTGGCCGGTCGCTGTGCCGTTCCTGAGAGGCCGCTGAGCGTCAGCCGGCCGCGCGCTGGACCTCGGCCGGCCGCGCGCGGGACCTCAGCCGGCCGCGCGCGGGACCTCGGCCGCGCGCTGGACCTCAGCCCGCGTCGCCCTCCAGCGCCTGCGCGACCGTGCGGGCAGCCTCCGCGGTGACGTACGCCGCGGCCGCGAGACCGTCCACCGCCGCGACCGCGCGCTGCGCGAGCTCGTCGTGCAGGAGGCCCCGACCGGCCCGGTCGGTGCTCACCTCCACCACGGACACGCCCTCCACCGGCTCCGCGAGCGCGACGCGCAGCGCCTCGAGGTCGGCGACCCGCTGGTGGTGGACGTCGTACCCGGAGCACAGCGCCCCGAGGTGCGCCCCGTGCGGCGTCGCGAAGACCCGTTCGAAGCCCGGCTGCCCGGCGTGCTCGAGCGTGGCGAAGACCGACCCGCCGTCGTCGTTCGCGACGACGAACCGCACGTCGGGCCGGCGCTCGAGCGGGCCGACCAGCAGCCCGCCGACGTCGTGCAGGAACGTCAGGTCGCCGAGGTAGGCGACAACCGGCCGGTCGAGGCCCAGGGAGACGCCCGACGCCGTCGAGACGGTCCCGTCGATGCCGGACAGCCCACGGTTCGCGACGACGGCCGGGGGCTCCGGCCAGTCCGCCACGAGGTCGGTGTCCCGGATCGGGTTGCTCGCGCCCAGGACCAGCACGTCGTCGCGCCCGACGGCGTCGGCCACCACCGCGGCGACGCCCGGCCCCGAGGGCCCACCGGGGCGATCCGGGTCGGCGACCACCGGGCGGATCGCGTCCAGGACCGCGCGGCCCGCAGCGAGCCAACGGCCGAGCCACGCCTCCCCCGTGCGCCCCGGCGGCTCGAGGAGCCAGCGCGGCACACGGTCGTAGACGTGCGTGAGGCCGCGACCGGCGTCGGGCGCCGCAGCGCTGGGCGACACGATGCCGAGCGTGCGGACCCCGCGGCGCGCGAGGAGCGCCAGCACGGCGCGGCTGAGCGTCGGGCGGCCCAGGACGACGACGCGCCGGACCTCCTCGCCGAGCGGGGTACCGAGCACGAGCCGGTAC
>JAEYXM010000024.1 GCA_023428465.1 Actinomycetes bacterium | reverse complement strand
GCGCCGACGTCGACGAGGCCCGCGGCCGCGCCCGAGCGGCGGCTGCGGCCCTGCGCGTCGACCTGGTCTGAGCCGGTCACGATGGAGGACCGCCCCACCGAGGATCGCCCGGCCGAGGATCGCCCGGCCGTCGGCGTCGGCCCGTGGGCGGGCGGCCCGGAGGCGTGGCCGCGCCTCGGTGACGGGCCGGACGCACCGCTGGACCCGCGCTACGACCCCGAGCTCCTCGTCCACGGCGACCGGCGCAACGTCGTCGACCGCTACCGGTACTGGACGGTCGAGGCGGTCGTGGCGGACCTCGACACGCGTCGGCACCCGTTCCACGTGGCGGTGGAGAACTGGGCGCACGACCTGAACATCGGCTCGGTCGTCCGCACGGCGAACGCTTTCCTCGCGGCACAGGTGCACATCGTGGGCCGACGCCGCTGGAACCGCCGGGGCGCCATGGTCACGGACCGCTACCAGCACGTGCGCCACCACGGCGACGTCGGCGCGCTCGCCGCGTGGGCGGCCGGGGCGGGGCTGCCGCTCCTCGGGGTCGACAACACCCCGGGCTCGGTCGCGCTCGAGGGCTACCCGTTGCCGCGGGCCTGCGTCCTGCTGTTCGGCCAGGAGGGCACGGGCCTGTCGGGCGCCGCGCAGGCCGCGTGCGTCGACGTCCTGCACATCCGCCAGTTCGGGTCCACGCGGTCGATCAACGCCGGCGCGGCCGCTGCCATCGCGATGCACACGTGGGTGACCCGCTGGGCGTGAGGTGCACGGGCGCCGGCCCGGGGCGGCCGGGGACGCTCACGTGAGCGTGGCGAGCCACCACGTGAGCCCGGCCAGGAGGACGGTCCACAACGGGATGGACCAGGTGGCGGCGACCATCAGCAGACCCGCGGTCCGCGACGGCGCGGGCGCGGGCCCGAGCGGCGGGACGATCGCGTCGCTGACCCCGGCGTCGGTGCCGGCCCGGAGCACGAGCACCTGGCCCGACGCGACCAGGCAGAGCCCGAGGAGCGCGGCCCACGCGCCGGGGACGGTCGCGACCTCCTGGTCGGCCAGCACCAGGACGACCACCGCGGCGCTGACGGCGATGAAGAAGCCGACGGCGGGTGCCCAGGACCGGAGCAGGGCGGCGCGCAGCACGGTGTCGGCGTAGCGCAGGAGGACCAGCTCGGCGAGGAGGAGGCCCCCGGCGAAGCAGAGCATCCCCACGGTGATCACGAGCGGCTCGCCCGCCGCCCACGCCCCGACCCCGAACACCGTGGCCAGCAGGCCGAGCGCCTGCAGGGTGCCGCGGACGAGCGCGGGGAACAGCTCGCGTGGGGACAGGTCGTCGTCGGTGGGCAGGTCGAGGCTGCGGCCGTAGGCGGCGGCGTCGCCGAACGCGGCCGCGGCGGTCTCGCCGCTCTCGACGCAGTGGGCGTCGACCTCGGCCAGCACCTCCCCGATGGTGCGTCCGGGCACGCCGCGCAGGCGCAGCTCGAGCAGCAGGGCCTCGGCCCAGCGCGGGTCCACGTGCGGGGCGACCTGGCGTTCGAGGGCGTACCGCACCCCGTCGCGTCGACGGTCCGGCCGGTCGGCGTCGGTCATCGCTGCTCCTGCGTCGGGTCGGGGGAGCTCACGAGCCCCGTGGTCAGTGCGGCGAACCGGGCCCACCGGCCGGCGTCCTGCGCCAGCCGGTGGCGGCCGGCCGCGGTGAGCGAGTAGTACTTGCGCCCCGGGCCGCCGTCGCCGGCGCGCCACTCGACGTCGACCAGCCCGGCGGCCTCGACGCGGCTGAGCAGCGGGTAGAGGGTGCCGCCTTTGACGGTGCCCAGCCCGTCCTGCTCCAGGCGCAGCGAGATCGCGTACCCGTAGGCGGGCCCGTCCGCGAGGATGCGGAGCACGCAGACGCCGAGGACGCCGCGCAGCCAGTCCGCGGGCCACTCGACCTCGCCGGCAGCGCCGGCGGGCGGCTCCGCGGCCTGCTCCGCGGAGGGCCCCGCGGTCGGCTCGGTCGGGTCGGCTGCCACGGGTAGATAGTATGTCTAGCTAGTAGGTCTGTCTATCTAGTGACCGCCGGCGTCGCGGACCTGCGACGACACCGCCCGCCCACGTCCTGCACATCCGCCAGTTCGGGTCCACGCGGTCGATCAACGCCGGCGCGGCCGCGGCCATCGCGATGCACACGTGGGTGACCCAGCACGCGCCGACCGCCGGAGGGTGACTGCTCGGGTCACGCGAGACCCGTTCGGCCGGCACCGGACCCTGCCCGGCATCGGCCCGGCATCGGCCCGGCATCGGCCCGGTGGCCACAGGTCCCGCCGTCAGCTGGGTCGTTTCGTGGGAGCATGAGGCGAACCCACCCACGAACATCCAGGGAGTCTCCATGGCCATCGCGACCCCAGAGGTCTACGCCGAGATGATCGACCGGGCCAAGGCCGGCTCGTTCGCGTACCCGGCGGTGAACATCACGTCGTCCCAGACGGTGACCGCTGCGATCCAGGGCTTCGCCGAGGCCGAGTCCGACGGCATCATCCAGGTCTCCGTGGGTGGCGCCGAGTACGCCTCGGGCTCGACCATCAAGAACCGCGTCTCCGGCACGCTCGCGCTCGCCGCGTACGCCACCGAGGTCGCCAAGAACTACGGCGTCACCATCGCCCTGCACACCGACCACTGCGTCAAGAAGAACCTCGACTCGTGGGTCCGCCCGCTCCTGGCGCTCGAGGCCGAGCAGGTCAAGCGCGGTGAGAACCCGACGTTCCAGTCGCACATGTTCGACGGCTCGGACATCCCGCTGGACGAGAACCTCGTCATCGCCGCGGAGCTCCTCGAGCTCTCGCAGGCCGCGCGCACCATCCTCGAGATCGAGGTCGGCGTCGTCGGCGGCGAGGAGGACGGCCACGAGGCCGAGATCAACGAGAAGCTCTACACGACGGCCGAGGACGGCCTGAAGACCGTCGAGGCGCTCGGCACCGGCGAGAAGGGCCGGTACCTGACCGCCCTCACCTTCGGCAACGTGCACGGCGTCTACAAGCCGGGCGCCGTCAAGCTCCGCCCGGCCATCCTCAAGGAGATCCAGGACGCGGTCGGCGCCAAGGTCGGCAAGGCCAACCCGTTCGACCTGGTCTTCCACGGCGGCTCCGGCTCCACGGCCGCAGAGATCTCCGAGGCCGTCGACAACGGCGTCATCAAGATGAACATCGACACCGACACGCAGTACGCGTTCACACGTCCCGTCGTCAGCCACATGTTCACCAACTACGACGGCGTCCTGAAGATCGACGGCGAGGTCGGCAACAAGAAGGCGTACGACCCGCGCGCCTGGGGCAAGCTCGCCGAGGCCGGCATGGCCCAGCGCATCGTCGAGGCCTGCCAGCAGCTGCGTTCGGCCGGTCAGAAGATCCGCTGACCCACCGCACACCCTTCGCGACCAGCGCACCTGCGCTCACGCACGACGAAGCCCGCCACCCTCGCAGGGTCGGCGGGCTTCGTCGTGTCCGGGGTACCCGTGGGCGCCGGGCCCCGGGCTCAGGCCGCGTCGTCGGGCGTCGGGCCCGTGCTCCCGATACGCGGCAGCTGCTCAGCACCGGTGCCTGCCACGGGCTCGGCGTCGTCGACGAGGTCGAGCAGCTCGCCGATCTTCGTGACCTCGAGCAGGAAGCGGACCGTGTCGGGGGCACGGAGCACACGCACGCGGTCCGCGGACCGCGAGGCGAGGCGAGCGAGGAAGGCGATGCCGCTGGAGTCCATGAAGGTGACGTGCGTCGCGTCGACCTCGATCGGCAGACCGGTCGCCTCCGCGTCCGCCGCAGCCTCCGTGAGGTCGGGACCGAGGTCCGCGTCGATCTCGCCGGACACGACGATGCGCGTGCGGTCGCGGGTGACGATGACGTGCACGGAGGCGGGCTCGTTGGGGTCGACGGCCCGCGGGTTGTCCGCGACCTCGACAGGTGAGTCCTCGCCGGACGTGGCAGGCTGGGCCGTCTCGCCGGGTGCAAGGCCCGCGGTCTGCTCGTCCGTGGGGTGGCCGTGCCCGTCGTTACCGTTGTGCACGTTGCTCCCTCGATGGAACCGTTTCGAATCCCCGGCACGCCGCGGCGCACACGCCGCCGCGGGTGTCTGCGTCGAACGCTAGACGATCGGAGGCGGTGGTGGTCAATCCCGCACCCGGGGTTCCGTCCGACGCCCACCTCGCCGAGATCCGGGACAGGGCGCTCCGGGCCACCGAGGTGTCGATCCTCATCGCCGACGCCGTGGCCCCCGGCCGGCCGATCGTGTGGGTCAACGACGCCTTCACGCGCACGACCGGCTACGAGCTGGCCGACGTCGTCGGCAAGCCGCCGCCGAGCGTCCTGCACGGACCCGGGACCGACCGGGCGGAGGCCGCGCGCCTGGCCGACGCCGTCCAGGCCGGGCGGTCCGCCACGGCCACGGTCCTGAGCTACCGACGCGACGGCGTGCCGTTCTGGAACCAGGTGTCGGTGACCCCCGTGCGGGACGAGGCCGGGGCCGTCACCCACGTCGTCGGCGTCCACGTGGACGTCACGCAGCAGGTTGAGCACGCCGCCGCGCAGCAGGAGTCGATCGAGGCCGAGCGCCGGGCGCGCACCGGTCTGTTCCTCGTCACCCGCGTCTCCGACATCCTGACCGACGTCGAGAGCCCGTACGTCCTGCGTGAGATCGCCGCCCTCCTGCGGGACGACGTCGTCGCGTGGGCCGGGTTCTTCGTCGCCTCCGACGACGGGGTCCGGCCGGCCGACGGCATCGCCTCGTCCGGTGCGGCCCACGTCCGGCCGCAGCGCGGCGAGCGCGGCGCCGACGCGCCCGCGGACCCGGTGCACGACCTGCTGAACGGCCGCCTCGACGGGCCGATCGAGGTCGTCACGGGCGCCACGTCCGCGACGGGCCCGGTCACCGCGTCGCTCGTCCGCCGCCTCACCGATGCGCTCGGCGCCGGTGTGACCATCGTCGTGCACGCGGTCGCCGGACGCCGCAGCACGCTGGCCCTCCTCGCGACCGTCCCGCTGCGCGGCGTCGGGCTCGCCGGCCTGGACGACGACGACCGCACCGTCCTGTACCTCGTCGTGCGACGCGTCGGCATGGCCGTGGACAACGTGCGCCTCTACGCGCGCGAGCACCGGCTCGCCGAGACCCTGCAGCGCGCGATGCTCCCCGAGCAGGCCGAGGTCGCCGACCTCGACGTGTGGACGTACTACGCGCCGAGCTCCGGGCACGCGCAGGTCGGCGGCGACTGGTACGACGTCCTGCAGCTCTCCCCGGGCGTCGTCGCGGTGGTCGTCGGGGACGTCGTCGGGCACGACGTCGAGGCGGCCGCGGCCATGGGGCAGCTGCGCTCCGTCGTCCGGGCGTACGCGTTCGAGCCCGGCGAGCCGGGTGACGTCCTCAACCGCGTGGACCAGCTGGTCGCCGGGATGCGCATCCCGCGCAGCGCGAGCCTCGTGCTCGCCGTGCTCACGCGCAGCGGGGACGGCTGGCGCGTGGAGTACTCCCGCGCCGGGCACCTGCCCCCGCTGGTGGTCCGCGGGTCGTCCGTGGCCACGCTCGACGGCGCGGTCGGGCCGCTCGTGGGCTTCGGCAGCGGCGGCCGGACGACGGAGCGGGCCGACCTGGGCCCGGGGGACGTCCTGGTGCTCTACACCGACGGTCTCATCGAGCGCCGGTCCCGGCCGCTGCGCGCCGGGCTGGAGGCGCTCGTCGACGCCTGCGGGTCCACGGGCGGGACCGACGCCGCAGGCGTGGGCGAGGAGCTCCTGTCGCGCCTGGGCGAGGCGCCCGAGGACGACGTCGCGGTCGTCGTCGTGCGCGTGCCCGACCCGACGCACGAGCCGACCGGGAGCGGGGCGCCGCGGCGTCGGCGATGGTCGCTGCCGAGCGAACCCGCGTCGATCGGGCGGGCGCGGCACGCCGTCGTGCGCACGTGCGCGGCCTGGGGCATCCCCGGGGCTGCGAGCGCCGAGCTCGTCGTCTCCGAGCTGGTCGCGAACGCCGTCATGCACGGGTGGGGGCACGTGGTGCTGCGCCTGTTCGACACCGGCGACGGGCTGCGCATCGAGGTGGAGGACTCCAACCCCGCTCCGCCGGTCACGACGGACGGGCACCCCGGGCGCGTGGGCGGGTACGGGATGCGGATCGTCGAGCGGCGCGGGGACTGGGGCTGGCGTCCGTCCGGCGAGGGCAAGTTCGTGTGGGCGCGGGTCCGGCCGCGTGACTTCCGGCCGACCGCCGAGGCGGGCGGGGGTCGGTAGGGCCCGACGCCGTCAGGCGTGCAGCTGCGGCGCGGGCACGGGCGGGCAGGCGTGCTCGGCGTCGAGGCGGAACAGCTCGAGCGCCCCGCACACCTCGAGCACGAAGAGGTCGCGGTCGTCGCACCCGCGCAGGACGGTCGCGCCGCCGCGCTTGAGGCTCGCGTCCGCGAGCGAGATGAGGAAGGCCGCACCGGTGGAGTCCATGAACGTCACGCGGCACATGTCCAGGACGAGGAGCTGACGGCGCAGGCCCGTCACGCGCGCGGTGACCTCGGGGAACTGGTCGCGGCCCAGGAGGTCGAGGTCCCCGGCGATCGCGATCGTCGCCGTGGTGGGAGAGGCGGAGATCTCGAACGTCGTCACTGCGGCTCCTGCGGTTCCCGGGGGGTACGCGCCCGCCCTGCGGGTTCGACGCACTGTAGCCGGGGGCCTGCCCGGGCGCACCCGGAGCGGGTGGTGCGCCTGTGGGCACACGCCGCCCGGCGTCCGCCTGCTCCGGTAACCTCGACCCGGCCGGTCGCGCCGGGGAGCGCGCCGGGAGATGCCGTGGAGGTGGGTCATGCCAGCCGTCGTCGTGCTCGGTGCCCAGTGGGGTGACGAGGGCAAGGGCAAGGCCACCGACCAGCTCGGGTCGCGCGTCGACTACGTGGTGAAGTTCAACGGCGGCAACAACGCCGGCCACACGGTCGTCATCGACGGCGAGAAGTACGCACTGCACCTGCTGCCGTCGGGCATCCTCTCGCCGGGCGTCACCCCGGTCATCGGCAACGGCGTCGTCGTGGACCTGGCGGTCCTGTTCGCCGAGATCGATGCGCTCGACGTGCGCGGCGTGGACACCTCGCGCCTGGTCGTGAGCTCGGCGGCGCACATCATCGCGCCCTACCACCAGACCATCGACAAGGTGACCGAGCGGTTCCTCGGCAAGCGCCGCATCGGGACGACGGGCCGGGGCATCGGCCCCGCGTACGCGGACAAGATCAACCGCGTGGGCCTGCGCGTCCAGGACCTGTTCGACGAGCACATCCTCGCGCAGAAGGTCGAGGGCTCCCTCGACCAGAAGAACCACCTGCTGGTGAAGGTCTACAACCGCCGCGCCATCACGGTCGAGGAGACCGTGGAGACCCTCCTCGCCTACGCGGAGCGGCTGCGGCCGATGGTCGCGGACACCCCGCTCCTGCTCAACCAGGCGCTCGACGACGGCAAGGTCGTGCTCTTCGAGGCGGGCCAGGCGACCATGCTCGACGTCGACCACGGCACCTACCCGTTCGTGACGTCGTCGTCGGCGACGGCGGGCGGGGCGTGCACGGGCTCCGGCATCGGGCCCACCCGGATCGACCGTGTCGTCGGCGTCATCAAGGCGTACACGACGCGCGTCGGCGAGGGGCCGTTCCCCACGGAGTTGCTCGACGACACGGGCGAGTGGCTGCGCAGGACGGGCGGCGAGTTCGGCGTGACCACGGGCCGCGCGCGCCGGTGCGGCTGGTACGACGCGGTGGTCGCCCGCTACGCGGGGCGCATCAACGGGCTCACGGACCTCGTGCTCACCAAGCTCGACGTCCTCACCGGCCTGGAGAAGGTCCCGGTGTGCGTGGCGTACGACGTCGCGGGGCGCCGCTTCGACGAGATGCCGTCGGGGCAGTCGGACTTCCACCACGCGACGCCGGTCTACGAGGAGCTGGACGGCTGGTCGGAGGACATCTCGGCGTGCCGCACGTTCGACGACCTGCCCCGCAACGCCCAGCGGTACGTGCTCGCGCTGGAGGAGATGAGCGGCACGCGGATCTCCGCGATCGGCGTCGGCCCCGGCCGGGACGCGACGATCGTCCGCCACGAGCTGCTGCCCTGACCCGCGTCGGGTCGTCCGGCAGGTGCGGGCGCTCCGGTGGTGACCCGGCGGGCGACGCGTGACCGACTGGCGGCGGACGTCGCTGCGCGGGCGCGGTCGCGGATAGGCTGACCGCCCGTGAGGATCCTGGTGATCGGTTCCGGCGCGCGCGAGCACGCCATCGTCCGCGCCCTGGCCGGCGCCCAGCCTGCGGGCCCGGGTGTCGCTGCCCACGAGGGGCACGAGGTGCACTGCGCGCCGGGCAACCCCGGCATCGGGCGGCTCGCGCGGCTGCACGCCGTCGAGGCGACCGACGGTGCCGCCGTGGCCGACCTGGCGCTCGCCCTCGAGGCGGACCTGGTGGTCGTGGGCCCCGAGGCGCCCCTGGTCGCGGGCGTGGCGGACGCGGTGCGCGCCGCCGGGATCCCGTGCTTCGGCCCGAGCCGCGAGGCCGCGGAGCTCGAGGGCTCGAAGGCGTTCGCGAAGGACGTGATGGCCGCTGCGGGCGTGCCCACGGCCATGGCTCACGTCTGCACGACCGAGGCCGAGGTCGCGGACGCGCTCGACGCCTTCGGCGCCCCGTACGTGGTCAAGGACGACGGGCTCGCCGCCGGCAAGGGCGTCGTCGTCACCGAGGACCGCGACGAGGCGCTCGCGCACGCGCGTGCGTGCCTCGCGAAGCGGTCCGGTGCGTCGGTGCTCGTCGAGGAGTACCTGGACGGCCCCGAGATCTCCCTGTTCTGCCTGTGCGACGGCACCACGGTCGTCCCGCTCGTGCCGGCGCAGGACTTCAAGCGTGCCCTCGACGACGACGCGGGTCCGAACACCGGCGGCATGGGCGCCTACTCGCCGCTGCCCTGGGCGCCGCCCGGCCTGGTCGACGAGGTCGTGGCGCGCGTCGCGCAGCCGACCGTCGACGAGATGCACCGCCGCGGCGCGCCGTTCACCGGCGTCCTGTACTGCGGCCTCGCGATGACGTCGCGCGGCGTGCGCGTGGTCGAGTTCAACGTGCGCTTCGGCGACCCGGAGACGCAGGTCGTGCTGGCCCGGCTCGCCACGCCCCTCGCGGAGGTCCTCATGGCCGCGGCGCAGGGGCGCCTCGACGAGATGCCGCCGCTGCGCTGGCGGCCCGAGGCGGCGGTGACCGTGGTCCTCGCTGCGTTCGGTTACCCGGGCACGGTGCGCGCGGGCGACGAGATCGAGGGCGTCGACGCCGCGGAGGACGTCGCGGGCGTGCACGTGCTGCATGCGGGCACGTCGCGTACCGACGACGGGCCGCTGGTCTCGGCGGGCGGCCGGGTGCTCTCGGTCGTCGGTCTGGGGGCGGGCATCGACGCCGCGCGCGAGGCCGCGTACGCGGGCGTCGACCGGATCAGCCTGCGCGGCTCGCACCACCGCTCGGACATCGCCGCGCGGATGCCGGTCCTGCCTGCCTCGCCGGAGCCTCCCGCCTGACGGGAGCCCTTGGCCTGACGGGAGCCGTCGGCGTCCGGGTCAGTGCAGCTCCGCCCGCATGATCGCGGTCAGCGCCTGCCGGACGGTGACGTCGGGCGGCGTGCGCGCGGTGTCCACGACCTCCGGCTCGGGCTCCCACGGCTCGTACGTGCGCGCGAGCACCTCGTCCCACGTGGGGAGCGTCGCGCCCGGGATGTCGGCCACGCGCGTCTCGACGCGCTCACGGTGGACCGCGGGGTCCGAGCACACGATCTCGATCTCCACGATCTCGGACCGCGCGGCCTCGGCGACGGCGCGCCACGCCTCGCGCGTCAGGGCGATCGGGTTGACGGCGTCGGCGACGACCCAGTGCCCGGCGCGCAGGTTGTCCAGGGCGACCCCGTAGGCGACCCGGTAGCCGGTGTCGGCCAGGTCCTGCGGGCCGCCCGCCCGGCGCAGGGCCTCCTCGATGGTGTCGATCCGCACGTGCACGGCGCTCAGGTCGCGGGCCAGGCCCCGGGCGACGGTCGTCTTGCCCGTCCCGGGGAGCCCGCCCAGCACGATCAGCAGCGGCACGTGCACGGACTCGGCGACGGCGGCGCGCATCGGGTCGGTCACACCCGCATCCTCGCACCGGGACGTGACCGACCGCCCCGAAACGCGAGGACGGCCCCGCCCGGCGAGGTGCGGTGCCGTCCTGTGCGGTCAGCCCGTGAACGCGGGGTTCGCGACGACGACGGCCGCGGGCCGGGCGTTGCCCGGTGCGGGCACCGTGGCGCCGGGACCCGCCGGCTCCACCGGGGCGAGCGGCGGCTCCGCGGGCAGCGGCTCACCCATGGCGGTGTAGCCGAAGACCGCCGTGACGGGGCTGCAGTCCGCCGCCGCCGGGGCCAGCCACGTCACGATCGCGACCTCGGTGGTGACGGTCAGCGTGAGGTCGGGCAGGCCCGGGGTCAGAGAGGTCACGCCGCCGATCTCGTCGCTCACGACGGTCAGGGCGACCTCGGCGTCCGTCGTCGTCGCGGGCACCGTGACCTCGATCGTCCGGGACTGCGGGTCGACGTCGACGACCGGGGGCGCTGCGCACTCACCGATCGGGTCACCCACGAGCTCCGGCCCCGCGCCCACGGCGCCCGAGGCGTTCCACGCCTGCGCGGCCCCGTCAGCGGTCACGACGAGCGTGAGGTCCGCAGCCGCGTCCGTCGCCGTCGCCGGCGTGGTGGCCGCGACGATCAGGGCGGCGACGCAGGCGCTCACGAGGGCGGCACGCAGGGTCATGGTCAAGTCCCGGGGGGAAGGGGGGCGACAAGCTGAGGGCGATAACGGACATCTGTGATGAATGTGTACAGCGTAGCCCACACCCTCCCCGAAGCGCACGCCTGGGGGCCCGGGTCTGTGCGGAGGGACGAGGCGCCCGTCGGGCGCGCGCCTCGTGGTCGCGCATCGCGCGCCTTTCGTCCAGCAGGTACCTTGTCGCGCATGTCCCGCTTCCGTGCCCTCGGCGTGCTCTCCGCCGCCGTCCTGGTCGCCGGCCTCGTGGCCGGCTGCAGCGGATCCGACGCCGCGCCGACGCCGTCCGTGCGCGCGGAGGAGACCCCCACCGCAACCCCCACCCCGGAGCCGACCCCCACCCCGGAGCCCACGCGGGATCCGTGGATCTCCGTGATCGCCACCGCGCCGGGCGACGTCGTCGACATCTACACCGAGGCCGGCGCCGCGGCCCCCGAGCGTCAGATCACCGCCGAGGAGGTCGTGAGCCTCCCGGGCCAGATCCCCCTGACGTTCCTCGTGCTCGAGGAGCAGGACGACTGGGTCCAGGTGGCGCTGCCCGTCCGGCCCAACGGCTCGACGGGCTGGCTCAAGGTCTCCGACGTCGCCCTGTCGACGACCGACTACGCGATCGAGGTCCGCCTCACCGACCACGTGCTCCGGCTCTCCAAGGCCGACGAGGTCGTGCTCGAGGCGCCCGTCGGTGTCGGTCGCGCGGAGGTGCCCACCCCGGGTGGCACCTACTACATCAAGGAGCTCCTGCAGCCGCCGACGCCCGGCGGCGTGTACGGCGCGTTCGCCTACGGGCTGTCCGGCTACTCGCCGGTGCTGGAGTCCTTCGCCGGTGGCGAGGGCGTCATCGGCATCCACGGCACCAACGAGCCGGGGTCCATCGGGACGGACGTGTCCCACGGCTGCATCCGCATGCTCGACGAGGACATCACGCGGCTCGTCACCGAGTTCGGCCTGCCCCTGGGCACGCCGGTGCAGATCATCGAGTGACCTGACGCGACCGACGGCAAGGAACTGACACCGAGGTACTGACACGAGCTGGGGAGCCCTCATGCCCGACGCACTGCCAGGCTGGACTCACGTCTACTCGGGGAAGGTCCGGGACCTGTACGTCCCGGAGTCCGGCTCCGCCGCCGCGACCGAGCACGGGGACGTCGTCCTCGTCGTCGCGAGCGACCGCATCAGCGCGTACGACTTCGTGCTGCCGACCACCATCCCCGACAAGGGCCGCGTGCTGACGCAGCTCACGCTCTGGTGGTTCGAGCAGCTCGCGGACGTCGTGGGCAACCACCTGGTCACGGCCGAGGTCGGGCCGGCGGGTGTGCCCGACGCCGTCGCCGGCCGGGCGATGGTCTGCCGCCGCCTCGACATGTTCCCGGTCGAGTGCGTGGCCCGCGGCTACCTCACGGGCTCCGGCCTGGTCGAGTACCGGGCGGACGGAACGGTGTGCGGCATCGCGCTGCCCGGCGGCCTGGCGGACGGCTCGCGCCTGCCGGAGGCGATCTTCACGCCCGCCACGAAGGCGGCGGTCGGCGAGCACGACGAGAACGTCTCCTACGAGGCGGTCGTGGCGACGGTCGGCGAGGCGGACGCGAGCGCGCTGCGCGACCTGACCCTCGCGGTCTACACGCGTGCGGAGGAGCTCGCGCGTGAGCGCGGCATCATCCTCGCGGACACCAAGTTCGAGTTCGGCCGGGCGGTCGACGGTCCCCACGCCGGGCAGATCCTCCTCGGCGACGAGATCCTCACCCCGGACTCCTCACGCTTCTGGCCGGCCGACACGTGGCAGCCGGGCCGGGCGCAGCCGAGCTTCGACAAGCAGTACGTGCGCGACTGGCTGACGTCACCGGCGTCGGGCTGGGACCGCACGTCCGAGCTGCCGCCGCCCTCGCTGCCCGACGACGTCGTGGAGCGCACGCGCGGTCGTTACCTCGAGGCGTACCGAGTCCTCACGGGGAGCGAGCTGCCCGCCTGACGTCGGTCAGGCGGCCCAGAGCGCGTCGATGGGGGCGGCCCAGATGCGGTCGCTCACGGACACGGCCGTCCCGCCGGAGTGCAGGACGACGCCGGCGACGAACCGGTCGCCGAGGTCGTCGCGCAGCACGGTCAGCCACCGGGTGTCGGTGCTGGTCACGGTCGAGCCGGCCTTGACCTGGATGCCGGCGACGCGCCCGTCGGGCGTCTGCAGCACGATGTCGACCGACGGGCCGTTGCGGTCGCGGTAGTGGTACATGGTCGCGGCCTCCTCGGACCAGCCGAGCTGCTTGCGCAGCTCTGCGGCGACGAAGGCCTCGAGCAGCCGCCCCGCGTACTGCGGGTCGCCGGTGGGCCCGGCGCCTGCGGGCGACACGTTGACGAGGCTCGCCGCGAGGCCGGTGTCGAGGAGCGCGATCTTGGGCCGCGTGACGGCACGTGTCGACAGGTGTGGCGACCAGCCCGGCAGGCGGTGCGCGAGGAAGAGCGTCTCGAGCAGGCGCAGGTAGGGCGGCAGGGTGTTGGCGGGAATCCCGGCGTCGGCCGCGAGGCTCGTCTTGACGAGCTCGGTGGAGGTGCGCGCCGCGAGGAGCGTGAGGAGCTGGGGCAGCTCGGCGAGGCGCTGCAGGCCGGAGACGTCCTGGGCGTCGCGCTCGACGAGGCGCGCCACGTAGTTGCGGAACCAGGTGGTCCGGCGTCGGCCCGGCTCGCGGCGCAGCGCCTCGGGGTAGCCGCCCGCGCACGCTCGCTCGACGTAGTCGGCCCGCGTGAGCGTGGAGCGGTGGCCCGTCAGGCGCTCGCCGGCGAGGAGCCGGTCGACGAACGTCTCGGTCCGCCCCGCGAGCTCGCCCTGCGAGAGGCCGTAGAGCTCGACGGTCTCGGCGCGGCCGGCGAGGGAGTCCTGCGCGGCGGGCAGGTGGAGCAGGTTCGCGGAGCCGGTGATGAGGAAGCGGCCGGGCCGCGGGTCCTCGTCCACGGCGAGCTTGAGGGCGGTGACGAGCCCGGGCGCGCGCTGGACCTCGTCGATCGCGAGGAGCCCGCCGGGGTTCTGGTTGACGAACCCGTGGGGATCCGACTCCGCGGTCTCGCGTGCGAGCTGGTCGTCGAGGGTGACGAGGACGCCGCCGCGCTCGGCCACGACGGCCTTGGCCAGCGTGGACTTCCCGACCTGCCGGGCGCCCTGGAGCATCACCACCCGCGTGTCCTCGAGCGCCTCGTGCAGGCGCGGCGTGATGGCGCGGTACAGGCCCGACGTCGCTTCGCTCACGCGGGCGACGCTAGCCGGGGTCGCGGCGCGGGCCGGGGAGGCGCGCCCGCGCGTCGTCGTCGTTCCGCTGCGTGGGGCTCGTGATTTCGCTGCACCTGGCTCGTGAGAACGCTGGACGGTGCCCGGGGGAACGCTGGACGGTGCCCGGGGGAACGCTGGCCGGTGCCCGGGGGAACGCTGGCCGGTGCTCGCGGGAACGCCCGCGATCGCCTGCGCGCGGGGGTGCGCACGTGGTTGGTTGGGGCCCGGAGGTGGTCACCGTGCGGCGGAGTACCCGCATCCTCGCGACGTCGGCCCTCGTGGTCGGCTCGGTCCTGCTGCTCGCGTCGTGCGCCGCGGGCCCCAACGACCTCGCGGACACCGCCCGCGCCGAGGGCGGCGACCCCGCGGGGTTCCTGCGAGGGCTCTGGCACGGGGTCATCGCGCTCGTCACCTTCGTGATCAGCCTGTTCACGGACTCGGTGAGCGTCTACGAGGTGCACAACAACGGCGGCTGGTACGACTTCGGCTTCATCCTCGGCCTGATGCTCTCGTTCGGCGGTGGCGCGGGCGGTGGCGCGGCCCGACGCCGCGGCTGACCGGGTCGCGCGCACGGCCGGTCGCGCGCACCGCCCATCGCCCGCGCGGCCGGGTCGTGGACGCGCACCGTCGGCGTGGGCGGGCGTCGGTACGCTGACCGCGTCGGACCACAGCCGGCAGACCCCAGCACGAGCCAGCACAGGAGCCTTCGTGGGACGCGTCGTCGTCGAAGTGATGCCCAAGCCCGAGATCCTCGACCCGCAGGGCAAGGCCGTCGCGGCCGCGCTCCCGCGCCTCGGCTTCGACGGGTTCACGGGAGTCCGGCAGGGCAAGCGGTTCGAGCTCGAGGTCGACGGCGACGTGACGCCGGAGGTCCTCGAGGCGGTCCGCAAGGCCGCCGCGACCCTCCTGTCCAACCCCGTCATCGAGGACGTCGTGGCCGTCACGGTGGTGGAGGGCGAGGCGTGACCGCGCGCGTCGGCGTCGTCACCTTCCCCGGGAGCCTCGACGACCGGGACGCCCAGCGGGCCGTCCGCCTCGCGGGTGCGGAGCCCGTGGCGCTGTGGCACGCCGACGCGAACCTGCACGGCGTGGACGCCGTCGTGCTGCCCGGCGGGTTCTCCTACGGCGACTACCTGCGCGCCGGCGCGATCAGCCGGTTCGCGGCCGTCATGGGCCCCCTGGTCGACGCCGCCAAGGGTGGCCTGCCCGTCCTCGGCATCTGCAACGGGTTCCAGATCCTCTGCGAGGCCCACCTGCTGCCCGGCGCCATGATCAAGAACGACCACCGCGCGTTCGTCTGCCGCGAGCAGGTGCTGTCGGTCGAGAACGCCTCGACGGCGTGGACCCGTGACTACACGCAGGGCGAGCGCATCACGATCCCCCTGAAGAACCAGGACGGCCAGTTCGTCGCCGACGAGCGCACGCTCGACGAGCTCGAGGCCACGGACCGTGTCGTCTTCCGCTACCAGGGCTGGAACCCGAACGGCTCGCGCCGCGACATCGCCGGCATCACGAACGAGGCGGGCAACGTCGTCGGGCTCATGCCGCACCCCGAGCACGCGGTCGAGACCGGGTTCGGACCGGACTCGACCGACGGGCCGCGCCGCGGCGTCGACGGACTGCGGTTCTTCACGTCCGTCATCGGGACCCTCGTCGGCTGATGGAGGCCACGCTCGCGGTCGTCGACTACGGCGACCCGGCGCTGGAGCGTCTGCGCGCCGAGCAGCAGGCCGAGCTCGCCGAGCTGTACGACGGCGAGGGTGACATCGAGCCCTCCCTCCCGCCGGAGGAGATGCTCGCCACGGTCGCCGCGAGCGTCGACGGCCGACTCGTCGCGTGCGGCTCGCTGCGTGACGCCCACCGCTACGGGGACGGCTACGGCGAGCTCAAGCGCATGTACGTGGTCCCGGAGCTCCGGGGCCGCGGGCTGTCCCGCGCCGTCCTGGGGCGTCTCGAGACCATCGCGAGCGAGAACGGCCTGCGCCGCCTGATCCTCGAGACCGGCACGCGTCAGACGGCCGCCATCGGGCTCTACCGGGCGGCCGGCTACCGGCGGATCCCCGCGTACGGCCCGTACGTCGGGGAGGAGCTGTCCGTCTGCTACGCCCGGTGGCTCGCGCCCGACGCCGGGCCGCGCCTCCTCGTGCTGAACGGCACCGTGGGGGCGGGCAAGACGACCATCGCGGAGGTGGTCGCCGACCTGTTGCGCGAGCGCGGCGTCCCGTACGGCTGGGTCGAGGTCGACGCGCTGCGGCGTGCGTACCCGACGGCGGCGGAGGACCGCTTCGGGCAGGCGGTGGCGCTCGACCACCTGGGCGTGATGGCGGGCGTCTTCGCGCGCCGCGGGTACCGGCACCTCGTGCTCGCGGACGTCATCGAGCGGCCCGGCGACCGGGAGCTGTACGAGCAGGCTTTCGACGGCGCCGAGCTCACCGTCGTCCGGCTGGAGGCGCCCGAGGACCAGCGCCTGGCGAGGGTCACCCGGCGCGAGCGCGACCCCTGGCGGGACTGGCACCTGGCGCGCACCGTCGAGCTGGACGCGATCCTCACGAGCGCGGGCGTCGACGACGCGGTGGTCGCCAACGGCGACGAGCGCGACCTGCGTGACGTCGCGGCCGAGGTCCTGGCGGCCGCCGGCTGGTGACCGCCTGACGGTGGGCGGCGGACGGTGCGCCACGGCTCGTGACGTCGCCCTGCCCGCGCCGTGGAAATCCTCGGCCCGCGGACCCGGACACCGGATACCGTCGCCCGATGCAGCACGACCTCGAGCTCCACGGCCACGGCGTCCGCCTCGTCCCGCGCGCGCTGGAGCACTCCGCGGACCTGTTCGCGTTGATCGACCACGAGATGTGGCTGGGCATGGGCACGCCGACCCCCACGTCCCCCGACGGCGTCGCCGCCGGCACGGCAGCCGCACTGGCGGACCCGACCCGGTACGCGTTCACGGTGCTCGACTCCGACACGGGCGAGGTGCGCGGCACCACCTCGTTCTACGAGGTCGCGGCCGAGGCCGGTCGCTGCGACGTCGGCCACACGTACTACGGGCGCGCCTGGTGGGGCGGGCGCACCAACCCGGCGTGCAAGCTGCTGCTCTTCACGCACGCGTTCGAGGTGTGGGGCATGTACCGGATCGGCATGCGGGCGGACGTGCGCAACGCGCGCTCGATCGCCGCGATGGAGCGGCTCGGTTGCGTCCGGGAGGGCGTGCTGCGCCAGCACCGCCTCTCCGCGGACGGCACCCGCCAGGACACCGTGGTGCTCTCGATGCTCGCCCCGGAGTGGATCGCGGCGAAGGAGCGCCTGCTCGAGCGCCTCGCCTGACCCTCAGACGGTGACCGCGCCGTCGTCGGACACCGACCAGCCCGGGTTGTGCGCGACCTCCCACGGCGTGCCCGCCGGGTCCGCGAAGTAGCCGTGGTACCCGCCCCAGATGGCCTGCTGGGCGGGCTTGAGGATGGTCGCGCCCGCGCGCTCGGCGTCCGCCAGGACCGCATCGACCTCCGCGGGCGAGCCGACGTTGTGGGCGAGCGTGACGTTGCCGACCGACGGCGCCGGCGACCGGTCCGGGCCAATGTCCGCTGCCAGCGCCGCCGCGTCGTACAACGACAGGAGCGCGCCCGGGCCGACCTGGATGAACGTCACGGCGCCGGCCACGTCGAGGACCGGCGTCCACCCGAGCCCGTCCAGGTAGAAGGCGCGCGCCGCGGCCAGGTCCGGGACGCCGATGGTGATGAGGCTGAGTCGCTGCTCCATGGGTCGTGAGGCTAGTCCCGGCCGGTGACACTCCCGGAGACCACGATCCCCAGCTGTGCAGCGAGCGCGGGGGCCAGCTCGAGGAGCTGCTCCTCGCTGATCGTCGCGCCCGCGAGCCCGGGCAGGCCGTCCACCCGGCGCAGCTCGGCGCCGCGCAGGTCCGCCGACGTGATGCGGGCGCGCGTGACGTCGAGCCGCCCGATGCGGCACCGCTCGATCACCAGGTCGCGGACCTCGCAGCCGGCGAGGTCGAGGTCCTCGATCGTCGCGTCGACCAGGCGCAGCCCCCGCACCGTCGCATCGGTGAGCGCCAGGTAGTCGATCTTGCCGCCCGTGATCGTGACGCGCGTGAGCTCCCCGCCGTACGCCCGGACCGCGCCGAGGCGGCAGTCCGTGACGGTGACCTCCCGCCACTCCGCGGCCGTGACGTCGAGGGTGTCCGCGCGGCACTCCACGAGCGACGTCTCGGCCAGGCGCGCCCCGCCGAGGCGGACGCCGTCGAGCGTGCAGCGGTGCAGCGCGCACTCGACGAACCGCGCGCCGCGGGCGTCCTGCCCGGTCAGGTCCAGGCCGTCGAGCTCGGCCAGCTCGTAGTCGCCCTCGCGCTCGAGGGCATCGGTGAACGGTTCCACGGCACACAGCCTGGCACCGATCACCCACGCAGGCCGACGACGCCGGACGCATCGCCGGCCTGCGCGCTGAGGGCACCCGCGTGGGGATCAGGGCAGCGGCCGGACCGTCCCCACCAGGTGCAGCTTCCCGGACCTCGACCACGCGGCGAACCGGAACCCGCCGTCGCCCGGCGGGCCCACCGAAGCCGGCTGTGCGTCGTCGTCGGGCGTGACGGCGACCGTGACCGTGGACGGCAGGAGGACCGGCGAGGCGAACTCCACGTCCCACGTGTACGCGTCGCCGCGTGCCGCGCCGACGTCGGCGAGCGCCCGGGCCGCGGTGTACATGCCGTGGGCGATGGGCCGCGGGAAGCCGAACGCCTTCGCCGCGAGCGGGTTCGTGTGGATCGGGTTGTGGTCCCCGGACACCGCGGCGTACCGCGGGCCCACGTCCCGCCCGAGCCGCCACTGGCCGGTCGGCGTCGGAGGCTCGAACGGGGCGCGCTCGACCTCCTCGGGCGCCGCGGCGTCGGGCAGGCGGACGCCCTTGGCGAGGTAGGTCGACACCCCGCGCCAGACGACGTCGTCCGCCACGGTGAGCTCGGCGACCAGGTCCACCGTGGCGCCCCTGCGGTGCGGCGCGAGCCGCTCGGCGTGCAGGCGGGCGTCGATGACCTCGCCCAGGTGCACCGGCCGGCGCAGCTCGACGTGGTTGGCGACGTGCACCATGCCGAGCGCGGGCAGGGGGAAGTCGGCGCGCGCCATCATCGCCGTACCCAGTCCGAACGCGAGCGTGTGCAGGAACCCGGCGGGGAGCGTGTCGCCCACGGTCTCGCCGACGAGCTCGGCGTACGCGGTGAGCCGCTCGGCGTCGGGCTCGATCCCGCGCATCGCGAGCATCACGTCGGGGAGCTCCGGCCCGCCGCCGCTGCCTCCCTGGCCGGAGCGACCGGCGAGCCCCTGCGCCGCGCGGGCGAGCCCACCCACCAGGAGCCGGGCCGACGACGGCGCGCGGTCCACCTCGACGACGTCGCCGGGCGGCGTGGCGGTGGTCATGCGCCCACCAGGTTCTGGCCGCAGACGCGCAGGGTCTGGCCGTTGACACCCCCGGCCTGCGGCGACGCGAGGAACGCGATCGCCTCGGCGACGTCGACGGGCAGGCCGCCCTGCTGCAGGGAGGACAGGCGCCGCGCGACCTGGCGCGTCACGGGCGGGATCTTCGCCGTCATGTCGGTCTCGATGAACCCGGGTGCGACGGCGTTGATCGTCCCGCCGCGCCCGGCGAGGGCCGGCGCCCACGCCGCGACCATGCCCATGACGCCGGCCTTGGAGGCGCCGTAGTTGGTCTGGCCGCGGTTGCCGGCCACGCCGCTCGTGGACGCGACGCCGACGATGCGCGGGGCGTCGCCCAGGCCGTCGGACGCGAGGAGGCCCTCGGTGATGCGCAGGGGGGCGAGCACGTTGACGCCCAGCACGGGGTCCCAGCGGTCGGCCGTCATGTTGGCGAGCAGCTTGTCGCGGGTGATGCCCGCGTTGTGCACCATGACGTCGAGCCGGCCGAAGCGGGCGACGTGCGCGAGGATCTTGTCCGCGGCGTCGTCGGCGGTCACGTCGAGCTGCAGGGCGGTGCCGCCGAGGGAGTTGGCGACCTCGGCGAGCGCGTCGCCCGCCGCGGGGACGTCGACGGCGACCACGCGGGCCCCGTCGCGGGCGAGCGTGCGGGCGATGGCCGCGCCGATGCCGCGCGCGGCGCCGGTCACGACGGCGACCTGACCGTCGAGGGGGCGCTCCCAGTCCGCGGGCAGCGCGCCGGCGTCGGACGTGATCGCGATCGGCTGGCCGTCCACGAACGCGGACTTCCCCGAGAGCAGGAACCGCAGTCCGCCGACGACGGACGGCGCACCGGGCCCGACGCCGTCGCTCACGACCAGGGCGTTGGCGGTCGCGCCGCCGCGCAGCTCCTTGGCGAGCGAGCGCAGGAAGCCGATCGAGCCGGCGCGGGCCGCGGCCTGCGCGGGGTTCGCGGCGTCCGACGCCGGGCGCGTC
>JAEYXM010000298.1 GCA_023428465.1 Actinomycetes bacterium | reverse complement strand
AGGGGCGGGGGCGTGCGAAGCAGGTGCGTCCGGTGGCCACTGGCAGGGTCGAACTGCCGACCTTTCGATTTTCAGTCGAACGCTCTACCAACTGAGCTAAGTGGCCGAGACCGGCATCCGGCTGGTGCCAGATGTCCGACCGAGCGACCCCGACGGGACTTGAACCCGCGACCTCCGCCGTGACAGGGCGGCGCGCTAACCAGACTGCGCTACGGGGCCTTGCTGTAGCTGTACTGCATGGTGCACTGCTGTTCTGTTGTCGACCTGCCGTTCTGACGAGCTACGTACCCCCAACGGGATTCGAACCCGTGCTACCGCCGTGAAAGGGCGGGGTCCTAGGCCGCTAGACGATGGGGGCCCGACCGGACGCCCGGACGTCGAAGCGCCGAAGACCTCGGAAAGCATACGGGGTGAGTGCCTGGAACTCCAAAGCGGGTGGTGGGGGCCACAATGGCCCCGTGGTGACAATGTCGCGAGCACGCTTCGAGGACGCCGTCCGTGACGCACTGGACCTCGTTCCGGCCGAGCTCGCGGACCAGATGGACAACGTCGTCGTCCTGGTGGAGGACGACCCGCCGCCGGACGAGCCGTCCGACCTGCTGGGCCTGTACGAGGGCGTCGCGCTCACGGAGCGGGACGGCTGGTGGGCCGCGGGCTCACTCCCGGACCGCATCACGATCTTCCGGAACCCGACGCTCGCGGTCTGCGAGACGGAGGAGGAGGTCGTGGAGGAGGTCGCGATCACCGTGGTCCACGAGATCGCGCACCACTTCGGCATCGACGACGAGCGGCTGCACGAGCTGGGCTGGGGCTGAGGGACATGAGGGTGGGCGTCGTCCTGCTGCCGCAGGACCCGTGGTCGCGGGCGCGTGAGCGCTGGCAGCGTGCGGAGGCGTACGGCTTCGATCACGCGTGGACGTACGACCACCTGGCGTGGCGCTCGCTCGCGGACGAGCCCTGGTACGCGACCGTCCCGCTGCTGGCCGCCGCCGCGGCCGTGACGGAGCGGATCCGCCTGGGCACCTGGGTCGCGAGCCCGAACTTCCGCCACCCCGTCCCGTTCGCCAAGGACGTGATGGGGCTGGACGACGTGAGCGCGGGTCGCCTCGTGCTCGGGCTGGGCGCGGGCGGCACGGGGTACGACGCCGAGGTGCTGGGCCCGCCGTGGACCCCGCGCGAGCGCGCGGCCCGCTTCGCCGAGTTCGTGGACCTGCTCGACCGGCTCCTCACGCAGCCGGTGACGGAGGCGACGGGCGAGTTCTACGCGGCCCACGGTGCGCGCATGATCCCCGGCTGTGTGCAGGCCCCGCGGGTTCCGTTCGTGGTCGCGGCGAACGGTCCGAAGGCCCTGCGGGTCGCCGCGCTCCACGGCCAGGGCTGGGCCACCTACGGCGTCCCGGTGACCGACGACGTCGAGCGCGCCCAGGCGTGGGAGGAGTGGTGGGCGGCGCTCGCGGGGCTCGTGGAGCGGTTCGAGGCGGCGGCCCGCGAGGCCGGCCGGGACCCTGCCACGATCGACCGGTACCTCAACGTGGATGCGGCGCCGGTGTTCTCACTGGAGTCCGCGGCGGTGTTCACCGAGGCGGTCGAGCGCGCTCAGGCGATCGGCTTCACGGACCTGGTCGTGCACTGGCCCCGCGCGGAGGGGGTCTACGCGGGCCGGGAGGCGGTGCTCGACGAGGTCGCGGACCTGCTGCCCGTGCTGCGCTGACCGGCTCGTGCCTCAGGCCTCGCGCGCCTGCTGCGCGAGCCACGCGCTGGACACCATGTCGCCCAGGGTGTGCCGCATCGCCCAGTCGAGGTCGCGCGCCGCGCGCTCGCCCGAGGCGACGATGCGCGCCGGGTCCCCGGGTCGGCGCGGGCCGACGTCGGGCGTGAACGGTCGGCCGGTGACGTCCGCGACGGTGGCCATGATCTGGGCGACGGAGACCCCGTCGCCGCTGCCCAGGTTGTAGACGCGCTCGAGCGGCGTGCCCCGCGTGAGTGCGCGCGCCGCGGTGACGTGGGCGGCCGCGAGGTCGACGACGTGCACGTAGTCGCGCACGCACGTCCCGTCGGGTGTCGGGTAGTCGTCGCCGTTGACGCGCGGCGTGCGGCCCTCGGCGAGCGCGGCGAGGACGAGCGGGAACAGGTTGTGGGGGCTCGCGTCGTACAGGTCGGCCGAACCCGAGCCGACGACGTTGAAGTAGCGCAGTGAGGTGTGCCGCAGGGGGGCCGGGCCGTCGGCGCGGGCGCGCGCGGCGTCGGCGATGAGCCACTCGCCGACGAGCTTGCTCTCGCCGTAGGGCGACTCCGGGGCGGTGGGGGTGTCCTCGGTGACGAGGTCGCGGTCGGGTGTGCCGTAGACGGCGGCGCTCGAGGAGAACACGAGCGCCCCGACGGCGGCGTCGGCCATCGCGGTGAGGAGGTGCGCGGTCCCGGTGACGTTCTGCTCGTACGTGTGCAGGGGGCGGTGCACGCTCTCGCCCGCGTACTTGAAGCCGGCGAGGTGCACGACGCCGGTGACGGCGTGGTCGCGCAGTGCGGCGGTGACGGTGGCGGTGTCCAGCACGGACGCGCGGATGAGCGGGACGCCGTCGGGCACGAACGCGGCGTGGCCGGTCGACAGGTCGTCGAGGACGACGACGGCCGTGCCGTCCGCGAGGAAGGCACGCACCACGTGCGAGCCGATGTAGCCGGCGCCGCCGGTCACGAGCCACGTCATGGTCGCCAGCGTAGTGGGTATGGTCGATCAGTTCCGAACAAAACCGAACCGGATCGAACATCGGGCCTGTGGGCGCAGGCCCGGACGCGACGATGCCCGGGCGCGACGATGCCCGGACGCGACGATGCCCGGCGGATCGCGCCGCCGGGTATCGTCAGCCGCCGTCCGGGGCTGTCAGGTCGTCCGCGGTGCTCAGACCCGACGTCGTCGGCCCAGCATGTTCGCGGCGATCGTCACGCCGACCACCGCGAGGACCAGCTGGATGAGCAGCTCGATCCAGTCGATGCCCGCCGTCGTCTCCACGCCCATCGCCCGCGCGAACCAGGACCCGACGAGCGCGGCCAGGATGCCGACGATGATCGTCACCAGGATGGAGATGCGCTGCCGGCCCGGGGCGAACAGCCGACCCAGGGCGCCGATGATCAGACCGATGATGATCGCGCCGATGATGCTCTCGATAGTCATGTCGTTCCCCTCTCGGTTGCGGCCTTGGGGCCGACCTCCACGAGGACGTTAAGTCCTGTTCGGCGCGCACGCACGGCGAGGGAAAACCGGCATCACCGTGGCAGCGGCACCCCGGTGATCTCCGCGAGGCGAGCGAGCAGGCCCTCCTGGACGGCGACGTCGGACGCTGCCGGGTTCGCCTTGAGCACCTCGAAACGCTTGAGGTAGGTGCCGCTGCGCAGCGCAGCGGGGTCGTCGCTCGTTGCGAGCCACACCTGCGTGGCCGCGCCCTCCGGCACGTCGTCCCAGGCGTCGGGGCCGCCCAGCTTCGTCTTGATCCAGCCCGGGTCCACGGCCGTCGCGACGACCTCCGGCCAGCGCCGCGCCACCGCGAAGGCGAGCACGACGTCGTACAGCTTGGAGTCCGAGTAGGCCTGCATGCCGTCCCAGGGCCGGGCCTCCCACTGCAGGTCCTCGAGCGCCGGCCGCCCCCGCTCCTCCAGGCCGGAGGTGAGGTACACGAGGCGCCCGGGGCGCGGCATGAGGGCGGTGAGCAGGTAGGGCGCCACGGTGTTGACCTGGAAGATCCGCTCGAGCCCGTCGGTCGTCGTCGTCCGCGGTGCCCCGCCCCCGACCCCGGCGTTGTGGATCACCGCGTCGAAGGGGCCGGCGTCCGTGGCGACCGTCGCGAGGGTGCGCGTGGCGTCGAGCGAGGCGAGGTCGCCGACGACGACGCCCCTCAGCCCCGGCAGGGCGGCCCGGGCGTCGTCGGCGCGCGCCTGGGTGCGTGCGTGCCCGACCACCTCGTGCCCGTCCTGGAGCAGCTGACGGGCGGTCTCGAGGCCGATGCCGTCGGTCGAGCCGGTGACGAGGACGCGGGCCATGGGCACTCCTGGAGATGGGGCGGCTGTGTGGGAGCCGGGAACGGGTCGGCCCCAGTCTTGCAGCGGCGCAGTGGCGCCGCGGGGCGGCGCTGACGGGAGTCTCGAGGTGGACGCCGCGTCCCGGTCCGTGGACGTTCGCGGTGTTGCGCTTGCGGGGCCCTGGCGCGGCTGTGACCGTGGTGCGGTCAGTGCACCCGACGGAAGGACCCACTGATGCTCGCCCTGACCGAGAACGCCCGCACCGCCGTCGAGAACATCGCCGCGCGCGCGGGGCTGCCGGAGGAGGGTGGTCTGCGGATCGCCGAGACGACGACGCCCGGGAGCTTCGAGCTCTCGCTGGTGACCGCGCCCGCCGACGGTGACGAGGTCATCGAGGCCGGCGGAGCTCGCGTCTTCGTCGAGCCGACCACGTCCGAGGTCCTCAGCGACCAACAGCTCGACGCCACGCCCTCGCCCGAGGGCACGGGCTTCGTCCTTGCGCCGCGGGCCGGCTCCGAGGCCGGCTCCGAGGCCGGCGCGGAGGCCTGAGACAGGACAGCTGCGAACACGGGAGGCCCGGGCCGCTCAGGCCCGGGCCTCCCGTGTGTCTCCTCGCTCCCGTTCGCGCCGGGGTCGGCGTCAGCCCTCGTCGGCCCAGATGGTCCCGGCCAGGTCCGCCGGGGTCGTGGGTCGCAGGACGTCGGCACGGTGCAGCATCGCCGCGATCGCCTGGCGCTCGATCGTCAGAGCCGGGCGGAACGTGCCGTCCGACCAGCCGTTGACGATCCCTAGGTTGCTGGCGGTCTCGATGTACGGGCAGAAGGGGTTTCCGCTCGTCACGTCGGTGAACTCACGCGTCGTGCTGGTGCACGAGACGAGCGACTGGCCCGTGCCCCGCAGGAGGATCGTCACGAAGGCCTCGCGGCTGATCGGCTCCGAAGGACGGAACGTGCCGTCGGGGAAGCCGTTCACGATGAACCGTTCCGCGAGGAACTCGATCGCCCCGCAGAAGGGGTTACCGGCCGTCACGTCCGTGAAGATCCGCGAGGAGCCCGTGCACGCCGGGATCGACCCGCCAAGTCCCCACCGGTAGAGGAACGCGGCGGCGGCCTCGCGGGTCACCGGCGCCGTCGGGCGGAAGGTGCCGTCCGGCCAGCCGGTCGCGATCCCGCGATCCGTCATCCACAGGACGTCGTAGAAGAAGCGGTCCGCCGGCCCGATGTCGGAGTACGGCGACTGCGTGATGGCTTCCACGCCGTCGCCGGGGCCCTGCGCCGGTGACTCCGTTCCCGCGGGCCCGGTACCGGCTGCCGCCGCCAGGCCTCCGCCCATCAGCGTCACCAGAAGTGTGGCTGCCAGTACTGCCGCCCTGCGACCTCGCATCACGAATGGTCCTCACGTCAAACGGCCCGGCCCCTCCGGGTCCGCCGAAACCGTAGCCGCCCGATCTGTCCGGAGACCACCCATGTGGACGACGAAGCCCGGCACCGTGACCGGTGCCGGGCTTCGTCACTCAGACGTGAGTGGTCAGCTGGTCGCGACGCGGTAGAGGAACGCCGCCATCGCCTGACGCTCGACGCTCAGGCCGGGACGGAAGGTGCCGTCCGACCAACCGCCCGAGATCTCCTCGTTGGCGAGCCACTCGATGGCGCCGCAGAACGGGTGGCCGGCGGAGACGTCCACGAAGGAGCGGTTGCCGGCGGCGCACGCCGGGATCACCGGGTCGACGAGGCCGCGGTACAGGAACGCCGCCATCGCCTCACGGCTCACGTCGGCGCCGGGCTTGAACGTCCCGTCCGGGTAACCGGTGGTGATGCCGGTGCCGGCGAGCCACTCGATGGCACCGCAGAAGGGGTGACCCGCGGTGACGTCGGTGAACATGCGGGCGACGGCGGGGTCGCACGTCGGGATGGCCCCGCCCTCGAAGAACCGGTAGAGGAACGCCGCCATGGCCTCACGGGTCACCTTGCCGGTGGGGCGGAACCCGCCGTCGGGGTAGCCGGTCGTGATCTCGTTGAAGGCGAGGAACTCGACGGGCTCGTAGAACGTGTCGCTCGGGCCGATGTCGTTGAACGTGTACTCGACGGCGATGAAGTAGAGGGCGACCTGACCGGCGCCGTTTGCCGACCAGCCGATGCCGACCTGGTTGACGTTGGGGTCGGCCAGGGTGTCCGCGTCCACGGACTTGATGTACTCGACGAACTCGTTGACGCTCGGGTTGCCGCCGCTGGCATAGAGGGCGTACTCGAGGAAGTAGTCACCCTGCGGGTAGCCCGGCAGGGGCTTGGCCGGCGTGTCCAGCTCGGGGTCGGTGGCGGGGGCCCCCACGCTCGTGACGAGGTGCGTCGCCCACGTCTGCGCCATCCCGGTGAGCTGGCCCTCCGCACGCCAGGGCTGGAGGCCCCGCTGCGCGCGGAACTGGTTGATGAGCGTGAGTGCCTGCTGTGCGCCGGCGTTCGGCGCGGCAGCCTGGAGGTCACCCCCGGGCTGGGTCTGCGCGAGGCCGGCGTCAGGGGCCGCCCCGGCGTCGGTGAGGACCCTGGTCTCGGCGGCCGACTGGAAGTCGTCGGCCGGCGCGTCCGTCGCTGCGGCGACGCCGCCGCTGAGGACTGCCAGTGTCAGTGTCGTCGCGATCAGTACTGCCCTACGGCCTCGCATCATGCATGTCCTTTGGTAGGCGATGCCCCGGCGCCCC
Organism: Actinomycetes bacterium; assembly: GCA_023428465.1. Classification (GTDB taxonomy): domain Bacteria; phylum Actinomycetota; class Actinomycetes; order Actinomycetales; family Cellulomonadaceae; genus Actinotalea. The sequence goes on along the minus strand of JAEYXM010000298.1, from coordinate 8,651 downwards.
CGGGGCCCGCCCCACCGTAATGGGACAAAGGCCCCTGTGGGAGCGGTTCCGGTGTGATCTCTCATGATCGTCCGAATGGCGATATGTGCGTCCTACGTCGCGGACGCTCCGTCCCGGGCTCCGCTGCTCCAGCGGGCGGTGCTAACCGAAGGCGCGGTGCAGGAACGCCGTCATGGCCTGGCGCTCGACCGAGGCGGAGGGTCGGAAGCTTCCGTCCGGCCACCCCGTGGTGATGCCGGTCCGCCCGAGCCACTCGACGACGCCGCAGAACGGCTCGCTCGCGGGCATGTCGGTGAAGCGGCGAGCGCCGGGCTCGCAGGTCGGGTCGGCGCCGTCGTTCATCGTGCGGTAGAGGAACGCGGCGATGGCCTCGCGGCTGACCGCCTGGCCGGGCCGGAACGTCCCGTCGGGGTAGCCCGTGGTGATGCCCTGCCCGGCGAGCCACTCGATGGCGCTGCAGAACGGGTGTGAGGAGGGGACGTCGCTGAACGCGCGGTCGCCGCTGCTGCAGGTGGACGTCGCACGCCCGGTCGCCGCCCGGTACAGGAACGCGGCCATGGCCTCGCGGGTCACCGCGGTCACGGGCCGGAAGAGGCCGCCGCTGTACCCGGTGGCCACGCCCCGGGTGACGGCCCACTCGATGTCACCGTAGAAGCGCGCACCGAACGGTACGTCCGCGAAGCGCGGCAGGCTCACGGATGCGGGGTACTGCGCGAACACCTGCGTGGCCCAGGAGCGGCCGCCGGCGTCGACGGTCCAGCCGATGCCGATGTGGGTGAAGGCCGGGTTGAGCAGGTTGGCGCGGTGTCCGGGCGAAGCCATCCATGCGTCGTGCAGGCGCTGCGCGTCGGCGGGCTTGGTCCAGCCGACGTTCTCGCCCCAGGACTGCCAGCCGGCGGGGATCTGCACGCCGGTGTAGGGGTTGTGCGCGAGGGTCGCGGTTGCGGCCATCGCGTTGTTCCAGTTCTGCGCGACGTGCGTAAGGGACGCGTCGACCGTGAGGGCAGGGAGGCCGGCGGCGGCACGGGCGGCGTTCGCGTCGGCCAGGATCTCCTGCGCGGGGCCGCTGACGACGCCTGCGGTGGCGACGGCGGGCCGGACCGCGATGCCCACGACGGCCGGCGCGGAGGGCTGTGCGGAGGCGGTGGCGGGCAGGGCTCCGACGAGGACCGCCACGGCGGCGGCGACGGCGGCTGCTCGGGTTCGCATGGTCACTGTCCTCACGGAATATAACCGATTGATAACGGGAATAGGCAGTCTGGCCCATGGGCGGGCGTCGGGCATCCGGGGCCCCGGGCGACGGGTCTCAGACACGGGCACCCCCCCGCAGGCTCGAGACGAGGGCGCTGTGCGGCGCCACGGGCAGGTTCCCGGGGCGACCCACGAGGTAGCCCTGGACGGCGTCGGCACCCAAGGCCGCCCACGTCGTCAGGTCGGTGACCTCCTCGATGCCCTCGACGATCAGCTGCGCGTCGGTCCGCTGCGCGAAGTCGATCAGCGCACCCGCGAGCGCGCGGCGCAGGGCGCTCGTGCCCACGCCCTGGGTGAGCGAGATGTCGAGCTTGATGACCTCGGGCGACAGCTGCACGATGTGCCGCAGGCTCGAGATGCCCGCACCGGCGTCGTCCACCGCGATCCGCACGCCGAGCGCACGCAGGGCGTCCACGGTGCCCTGCAGCAGGTGGTAGTCCTCGATGACGGAGTGCTCCGTGATCTCGACGACCATCTGCCGGGGCGCGGCGGCGAGGAGCTCGAGCAGGTGGGGGTTCCCGAGCGTCGTCGGCGAGGCGTTGACCGAGAGCGAGATCTGCAGGGGAAGGCCGGCGGAGGCCTCGATCGCCGCCTCGATCGCGGCGACCTCGAGCTCGTCGCCGACGCCGGCCGCGGCCGCCGCGGCGAACCACTCGTCGGGTGTGCGGTACGGCTCCCCGTCGAACCGGGTGAGCGCCTCGACGGCGACGAGCCCGCCGTCCGCCAGGGAGTACACAGGCTGGAAGACGGGGTGGAAGCGGCGGTGGTCGAGGACGTCGGCCATCAGGGGCACGAGCTCGGGGTCAACCTCGGCGCCCGGCTGCCCGGACCGGGTCAGGGCATCCCGCACCTCGAGCGCGAACCGGTTCACGGTGAGCTGGCGGTGGAGGGCGATCGCGAGGTAGGCCAGGCTCCCGATGGCGAGGAACATCACGCCCCGGAACAGCCACGACGTGGCCTGCTGGGTCTCGCCCGTCACCGAGTTCAGCGGCATCAGCGGGCCGCACACGATGGTCGCGGCGAGTGACGTCACCGCCGCACCCGCCCACCTGAAGCGGAGCACGGACAGGATGACCGGGATGTAGAAGAGGTGCGTGAACGCCCGCTGCGTCCCGCCCGTGGCGTGGACGATCATCCACACGGCCGCCAGGAGGAGCCCGAGGGCGAAGGCGGCGAGCCAGTGGGGGGCTCGGATGCCCGCCTGTGCGACCCGGTCGAAGGCCGAGACGGACATGTCGGCGCGGTCACGGTCAGCGCCCGCACGGCGTGCTCCCACCCGTTGCCCCTCCGTCCCGGGTCGATCTGCTCCGGACAGCCGATCGGGCTGCTGGCTTGTTGATCGGCACGCGAGCTGGCGAACCTGAGCATGTTTCACAATCCGGAAACGCCTGGATGCGGTCGGAAGTCCCGTGAACTGCCCCCCGCGGCGGGCCAGAGTGGGGCTGACACCCGTCACGAGCGATGGAGGACGCGATGCCCGAGTTCACGAGTGCCCTGGCCGATGCCGACAAGGAGGTCGCCGGTGCGGCCCTCAACCGCGCGCTGGTCGACCTGGTCGACCTGAGCCTCGTCGCGAAGCAGGCCCACTGGAACCTCGTCGGCAAGGGCTTCCGCAGCCTGCACCTGCAGCTCGATGAGGTCGTCGACGCCGTCCGGATCTTCTCCGACGACGTCGCCGAGCGTGCCGTCACGATCGGTGTCGCACCCGACGGCCGGGCCGCCACGGTCGCGCGCGACTCGATCATCGCCGAGCACCCCGCCGGCTGGATCCAGGACGAGGCCGTCGTCGAGTACTTCATCGCTGCGCTGAAGGCGGTCATCGGCCGCATCCGCCAGGGCATCGACGAGACCGCCGACGCCGACGTCGTCAGCCAGGACATGCTCATCGGCATCACCGCGGCGCTGGAGAAGCACCTCTGGATGTTCCAGGTCGAGCGCTGACACGCCTCTAGGCTGGGCCCGCCGCGACATGCGACGGGCTGAGGGGGAGCAGGTGACGGGGCTGACCAGCGCGGATGTCGCGCGCGAGGCCGGGGTCTCCCGGACGACCGTCAGCTACGTGCTCAACGGGACCGGGACCGCGCGGATCTCCGAGGCGACCGCCGAGCGGGTCCGGGCGACCGCGCGGCGGCTCGGGTACGCGCCGTCGGCCGCTGCGCGCACGCTCCGGCGCGGGCGCAACGACCTCGTCCTGTGCGTGCTGCCCAACTGGCCGGTCGGGCCCGTCCTCGACACCCTGCTGGACCACCTGGCGACGGCGCTCGCGGCGCACGGCCTGTCGACCCTGGTGCACCACAACCGGGGTCCGCAGCGCCTCGCGGAGCTGTGGCGTGAGGTGACGCCGCGCGCCGTCGTCGGGCTCACGCGCTTCGCGCCCGACGACGAGCGCGCGATGCACGAGGCCGGGATCCTCGTGGTGCGCACCAGCCTCGACCCGGACTGCGAGCCCGGGGTGTTCGCGGTGCCGCAGACCTGCATCGGGCGGCTGCAGGTGGATCACCTCGCCGAGCGCGGGCACCAGGTGCTCGGCTACGCGGCGCCCATGGACCCCCGGGTCGTCGAGTTCGTGGAGCGGCGGCTCGCGGGTGTGCGGGCCGGGTGCGAGCAGCGAGGCCTGCCCGAGCCGGTCGTGCTGGACCTCGAACCGGAGGTGGCGTCGGCGGCGTCGGCGGTGCGGGCCTGGCGCGCCGGTGCCGGCCCGGGAGGCGGCCCGGTGACGGCGGTCGCGGCCTACAACGACGACGTCGCGCTCGCGGTCCTCGCGGGGGCGCGGGCGGAGGGCGTCGCGGTGCCGGGCGAGCTGGCCGTGGTCGGCGTCGACGACGTGCCCGCCGCGCGCCTGGCCGCGCCGGCGCTGACGACCGTGTGGCAGGCCGTGGACGACCAGGCGGAGTACCTCGCGGCGACGGTTCTGGCGCACCTCGAGGGCACCGAGCCGCCCGCGCGGCCGGGCGAAATCTTCCACGTCGTCGCGCGGGACTCCACGTGAGCGGGGGGCCGATCACGCCCGACGACGTCCTGTCGCCCGGGGAGGTCGCCGCGCTGGGTGGGCGCGTCGTCGTGCTCGTGCCGGGGTCGGTGCTGGTGGGGCGGTCGGTCGAGCTCGGCGACGGCGTCGTCCTCTACCCGGGCGCGGTCCTGCAGACCGACGCCGCGTCGTCCATCCGGGTGGGTGCGGGGACAGTCGTCTACCCCGGCGCGTTCGTCTCGGCGACGCGCGGGGGTCGCGTGACGATCGGCGCCGGCGTCGAGCTCGGCCCGGGCGGGGTGCAGGTCACGGCGGACGGCCCGACGGCGCATGTCGACGTCGGCGACCGGGCGCGCCTGATGAACGGCCCGGAGCTCGTCGGTGCGAGCGTGGTCGGGGCCGGTGCGCAGATCATCGGGCCGATCCGGGCTCAGTCGGTGCGCCTCGGCGCCGGGGGCGACCACCGCGAGCCCGACCCGGACCTGCGCGGCGGCGTGCTCAAGGGCGTGGGGCTGGCGCGTGGCATCCGCGTCGGTCGCGGCGAGGTGGTGAACGGGCTGGGCTCGTTCGCCGACGCCCCGGTCGAGCGGCAACGCGCCTACCACCCGGACGCGCCCGTCGCCGGAGGCTGACGGGTGTCGCTCCCGGGCCTCAGGCGGTGGTCTTCGGGTCGGTCGTGGCGTCCGCGGGTGGTTCGAGCAGGGCGCGCAGCGCGGCGACGTAGGTCTCGAAGGCGTGGCGTCCGGCTGCGGTCGCGCCGATCTGGGTGGTGGGCACGCGGCCCTGGTGGCCCTTGACGACCTCGACGTACCCGGCGTCCTCGAGCTTGCGGAGGTGGGTCGAGAGGTTGCCGGCGGTCGTGTCGAGCAACTGCTGGAGGCGCGGGAAGGTGAGGCGGTCCCCGGCCCGCAGGGCGGTGAGCGTCGTCATGATCCGCAGGCGCGCCTGGGAGTGGATGACGGGGTCGAGCGGGTCGCCCGGGCTTGGGCTCACGCGGCGCTCCCCGTGGCGGCCGGCGCCCGGCGGCGACGCAGGACGGCGTCGCGCCCCGCAGCGGCGAGCATGCCGCCGCCCCCGGCGAGGGCCATGACGAGCGGGGTCGCCTCGCCGGCGATCACGGCGGCGACGGCCGTGACGACGGCGATCCAGGCGCCGAGGGCGAAGAAGGTGACGTCGCCCCACATCGCGCCGCCGGTCATGTAGAGGGCGGCGACGAGGAGCGCGGACGCGACGGTCATGACGATCCCGACGACCTCGGAGTCGGCCCCGAGGCGCGAGAGGCCGACGCTGAGGCCGACGATCCCCGCGAACGACAGCGACCACGACCACCCGTACATGGCGCCCTGGCGGGCGCTCGGGCCCCGGACCCCGGCGGAGCGGCGGGCGCTGTGGACGGCGGTGACGACGCCGGCGAGCACCATGAGGCCGCCGAACGTCGCACCCGCGACGACGCTGTCGACGTCACCGCGGGCCGCGAGCCACTGCAGGCCGAACCCGACGAGCCACGCCGTGCCCCACGCGCCGAACAGGATCCGGGCGTCCAGGTCGAGCTGCTCGGAGACCTTGCCGCGCTGGTCGTCGATGATCGACCGGGCTGCGCCGGGCTCGGGCGGTGAGTCGTCCTCCGCAGTGGCGGCCGCGGGCTTCTGCAGACTGGTCATCTTGATCCCCCAACTACTTTGCAACGCAAACCTGTTGGTGGAACTGAACCACGGCGTCGGGCGGGCGTCAACACCCGTGCGGTCGGTGCGCCGGTGGCAGGTGGGTCGGTGCGCCGGACCCCGGGCCGGGACCCCGGCCCCCGAACTCGTCAGGCCTCGGCGCGTTGTGCGCGGCGCAGGACGCCCGCGGCGATGAGGCCCTGCGCGGCAACGTAGGTGACCATCACCCAGAAGCCGTGGCCGGGGAGCGCGTAGCCGTCGACGAACGCGTTCAGGGCGATGAGCGAGTCGGACGCGATGAAGAGCACCCCGCCGATCCCGGCGAGCCGGTCGAAGGTGGCCAGCACCGCGACAGCCGTGAGGGCCGTCCCGTAGACGACCGTCGGCAGGAGGAGAGCGCCCGTGCCCGGGGCGCACACGACGAGGAGCGCGACGAGCGCGACGGCGTACGGGACGAGCAGTGCCCGGGCCCGGCCGAGCACGCCCTCCCGGCGCAGCGGCCAGAACGCGACGAGGTAGGCGACGTGCGCCAGGAGGAAGAACCCCAGCATGGTGACGAAGGCCGCGTCGCCGCGCACGAGGTCGGGCGCGGTGTCGCCGAGCCAGGACAGCCCGAGCCCCACGACGGTGAGCCGGACCAGGCGCGTGGTGCGGGCGCCGTCGGCGGCGAGCCACAGCGCCAGGGCGAGGAGCGGCATGAGGAACCACTGCGTGACGTTCGCGACGTCGTCGGCGCCGGCGAGCTGCGCGGTCAGGTGGCCGATCGTCACGGCGGCCAGGGCGGTTGCCGCCAGGATCGCGCGGGCAGGCAGTGGCGGCCGGCTGCGGGGGTCCACGCCCGCACCCTGCCATGACCACGGTCGCCCGGCCAGGGCAGGCGGCCGCGGCGGGGACGTGCGGGGCGACCATCTGGACGTCCTGGGCCGAGGGCTACTGGTCCGGCCCGGGGTTCTCCGGCGGGAGGGACGCGAGGGCTCAGAGAGACTCGACGCGGTTCTTGCCCCGCTGCTTCGCCAGCAGGAGGGCGTTGTCCGCTCGCTTGACCAAGCTGGCCGAGTCGTCCGTCGCGGAGCACTCGGCGACGCCGATGCTGATGCTGATCCGCAGGTCCTCGCCGTCGTGGGCGATGGCGTTGTCGTGGACGCGGCGACGGACCTTCTCGGCGACGGCCCGCGCCTCCTGGATGGAAGCGGACTTCAGGACGATCGTGAACTCCTCCCCGCCGAAACGGGAAAGGACATCGGTCTTCCTGATCGCATCCTGGATCGCCTGGCAGGTCTTCTGCAGCACGAGATCCCCGACCGGGTGCCCATATGTGTCATTGAATGACTTGAAGTTGTCGATGTCGAGAATGGCGATGCAGAAGCTCTCGCCGTACTTCCGGTACTGGGTGATCGTGTCATCGAGGTAGTCATCGAAGAAGGCGCGGTTGTGCGTGTTGGTCAGGGCGTCGGTGATCGACTTGTCGTAGACCGACTCGTAGGAGCTCATCATCTTCTTCCCCCACTCTCCCTGGAATGCGAGGAGGGCGCCGATCACCAGGAAGTTCACTACCAGGGAGAGGACGCCTGCCGGGGCGAGCAAGGGGTAGAGCTCCGCACGGAAGAAGAGCAGGCCGAGCAGCGCTTCCACGCAGAGCACCGCGGTCGTGTAGAGCGTGAACTTCAGGTCGAAGTAGAGGGAGGCCGCGGAGAGGATGACGAACAGGAGGAAGAGGTTGTCGATATTCCCCTTCTGATCGTAGAGAACCATGAACATGTAGGTCACGGCGAAGAAAGTGAACACGTACTTGAACGCCCTGCTCGACGGCTTCGAGAAGTACACGACGAAGGGCGGCGAGAACATCGCCAGGGCCAGGCCGAAGGTGCGGAGCGTCTCGGCCGGCGACAGGTTCGTGAGATAGACCAGAAGAGTCTGGACCAGGATCGTGACCGCAGAGGCGTAGACGAGGACTCTGTTGGTTCTGGCCTGGCTGACGGTCATCTTGCGCATGCGACCCCCTGACGGGGCGCATGGGCGGCAGCGCGCACGGGCAGAAGATCAGCGGCCACGGGGCTGATCCTTCCCCCTCGACCGTGCTCTGCGTCGGCCCGCCGCGCCGGGCGTCGCGTGGATCTGGCCGACGGCGTGGGCCCGCGAGCCGTTCGGCATCACCCTCGCCGCACCGGAGCGGCGCCTACATCGGGACGACGATCCATCGCCCGTCGGCGAGGGAGTAGCGCTCCTTCGTGCTGATCCGGGACTCGCCGCCCACGACGACGACCTTGTACCTCTTGCTCGTCTTCACCGTCGGGCTGAACCTGCCCCGCACCTCGGTGTGGAAGACGGCCGATCGATCATCGAGCACCTCGCGGGCGACGACGGTCTCGAACTCCGGGTCGTACTCCGGGGGGAATCCGACGTTGGCGACGGTCAGCTCTCCGCCGAGCGTGACCAGGCGGCCGAGCTTCCGGTCCTTCTTCACGAGCCAGCGGTCGTAGATCCTCCGCAGCTCGGCCACGATCGGGCGGCCTTCAGGGGTCGAGATCGTGGCCCGAGCAGGGAAAGCCCTGGTCTCCCAGGCATTCATCTCGGACATGAACGTCTCCAGCGCATGCTGCGCCTTCAGGCGGACCCCGGCCAGGCCGCGGGCAACGAGGTCGGCGAAGAACACGTTCCACGCCTCCTTGGTCTCGGCGGTGGTGACCTTGCAGCCCAGGACTTCCCGGTGCCCGTCGGCGTTGACGCCGGTGGCCACCAGCACGACGGCGTTGATCACCCGGCCGTCCTCG
>JAEYXM010000286.1 GCA_023428465.1 Actinomycetes bacterium | reverse complement strand
GCGACGGCCCGCGCGAGGAGGGCGTCGCCCGTGCGGACCTTGAGCGCCGGGTCGACGCCCGCGAGGCGGTCGGCGGCGGCCCCGTCGCCGAGGGCCGCGAGCGCGAGGGCCGCGAGCCAGATCCCGCCGAGGAAGTAGTCGTCCCAGGAACGGTTGAGGTGGTCGATGAGCTCGGTCGCCAGGTCGACGGCCTCGTCAAGCCGCCCCGCCCAGGTGAGCGCGTCGATCGTCGGGCCGCCCGACAGGAGCGCGACCTGGCCGTCCCGCTCCCACAGGGGCCGCAGCGCCCGACCGCGGTCGATCGCGTCCGCGTCACCGCGCGCCGCCGCGGAGTACATCGCGACGGCGTCGAACTGGGCCTCCAGGGCTGTGGGCACGCGCTCGGAGATCGCGCTCGGCACGGCGTCCACGAGTCGCTCCGGCGGGGTCAGGTCCCCGCGGCAGTAGTGCACCAGCACGTCGAAGAACCGGTGCGCGAGGCCGAACTCCGCCCACTCGAGGCCGCACTCCCGTGCGCGCTCGAACGCGACCTCGAGGGCGGCGGCCGCCTTGTCGAGCTCGCCCGCGTAGTAGTACGTCGTGACGAGGTTGTGGGTGCAGCGCTGCTCGGTGACGAGGTCCCCGGCCTCGCGGGCCCGGAGGCGGGCGTCCTTGAGCAGCTGCGCCGCGTGGGCCGGGTCCTCGACCACGAGCACGGCGAGCGTCGCCAGCGCGTCGGCGGCCACCGCGTCGTCGTGCGCGGAGTCCGCCTGGGCGATCGCGGCCTCGGCGCTCGCGCGCGCCTCGTCGTCGCGGTCCGTCATGAGGCACGCCCGCGCGTGCGTCGAGTGGGCCCACGCGAGGTCCGACGCGGGGGCGTCCGCGGGCAGCTCGGCGAGCGCACGCGCCGCCTCCTCGACCGCCGCCATCCCCTCCTCAGCCCCGAGCAGGCGCCGCGCGAGGGTCACCCGCAGCCGCGGGGCCCGATCCGGGGGAGCGGAGGCCACGGCGTCCCGCATGAGCGCGACCGCGCGGTCGAGGTCCCCCAGCCGGCTCGCCGCCGACGCCGCGCGGTCCAGCACGTCCACGCGGTCCGCGCCGGCGAGGGTCGCGGCGTCGGGCACGGAGTCCCACAGCCCGAGGACGGTCTCGAGGTGGCGCAGCTCCTCCGCGGGGGCGAGCACCTGCCACGCCTCGTCCGCCGCTGCCACCGACGCCGCGAGCGCCGTCGGCATGTCGTGGCACTCCTGGCCGTGGTGGGCGAGACGCGCGGGCGACGCGAGCGACGGGTCCGCGGCGATCGCGTCCCGGAAGGCCCGGTGCAGCCGGACCCGCTCGCCGGGCAGCAGGTCCTCGTGGACGACCTCCGCCAGCAGGGCGTGCCGGAAGGCGACACGCCCGTCCTCCCACCCGAGCAGGTGGGCCGCCACGGCGTCGCGCAGGAGGCCGTCGACGTCGGCGTCGTCGCAGTGCTGCTCGGCGACCGCGCGCAGCAGGGGCTCGCTCACCGTGCGGCCGGCGACCGACGCGATGCGCGTCAGCTGCTGGACCCGGGCGTCGACGCGCTCGAGGCGGGACCGCAGCACCTCGCCGAGGGACCACGGCAGCGCCGTCGTCCCGCTCCCGGCCTCGATGAGCTCCTCCGCGAAGTAGGCGTTGCCCTCCGAGCGCTCGAGCACGCTGTTCAGGGCGTGCTCGCTCAGGGGTCTGCCGCGCACGGCCGCCGCGAAGGCGCGCAGCTCCGTCGGCGTGAAGGGTGCGACGTCGAGGCGCTCGACGCGCGGGTGCCGCCACATCTCCCCGAGGAAGGGCCGCAGCGGGTGCGTGCGGTGCAGGTCGTCCGTGCGGTAGCTGCCGACGACGAGGACGTGCTCGCGCCGCAGGCGAGCCACGAGGTACCGCAGGACGTCACGGCTCGAAGGGTCCGCCCAGTGCAGGTCCTCGATCACGAGGAGCAGCGGGCGCCCGGGCGCGCCGACGGCGGCGAGCGTCGCCGCGATCCCGTCGAACAGCTGCAGGCGGCTCGCCTCGTCCTCGATGGAGGCCTGCGTGGCGCCGACGCCGGGCAGGAGCCGGGCGATCGCGGGACGGGTGCCCGCGACCTTCTCGACCGCGGCCCGCGCGTCGGGCAGGCCGTGCAGCTGGCCCAGCGCCTCCGCGAACGGCAGGTACGGCAGGCCGACCTCGCCGAGGTCCACGCAGTAGGTGGTCACGGCGGTCGCACCTCGCCCGGCGGCCAGGCTCGCCACGTGCGCGAGGAGCCGCGACTTGCCGACCCCCGCGTCGGCGCCCACGAGCACGAGCGACGGGTCACCGGCCGCGGCCCGCTCGAGGGCGGACTCCAGGTGGGCGACCTCGCTCTCGCGAGCGACGAACGGGCTGCGGATCACGCCCCCGATCCTGGCAGGGCCCACCGACGCCCGGTAGGCGTCACCACCAGGCGGCCGGAAGCCGACCTGGGCGCCGTCGCGCCGGACGTCGCCGGGGTCGGGGTGGTCAGCGGGCTCGGCGTCGCCGGCCTCGCCTGCGCCCGGGCCCGTCGGGTGTCCGTGCGCCGACGGCGCGGTCGCCCGGCCCGTCGTCCGCTCGCCGCCTCGCGGATCGCGCTGCGCCGGTAGCTGACCTCTGCGTCCAGTCCTGGTCCCCACAGTGCCGTCATCTCCGTGTCCCCTCTGCGTGTCGATGGCTCAACACTCGCCGTGAGGCGGGGGTACGCGGATCGGGCGGATGACCGGTTCCGGGGACGGATCCGGCGCTCAGGCACGCCTAAGGCACCTCAGACGACGTCGTCGCATGCCCCTCAGGTGGCGGTCGTCGCCCGCGGCACCCGCGCGGCGACCTGCCCGACGGCGTCGAGCAGCACGCGCGTGAACGCGACGGGCGCGTGCGTGTTCACGTCGTGGCCCGCGCGCCGGATGACGTGGTGCAGGGCCTCCGGTCGGGCCGCGAGGACCTGCCGCTCGCCGAAACGCAGCACGTCCCACCGGCCGTTGACGATCCACACGGGTACCGCCAGGCGGCGCAGGTCCGCGAGCGAGGAGTAGCCCTGCAGGGCGCGCAGCATGTCGGCCACGACCGTCCAGCTCGCCTCGCGCGGGTGGCGCAGGGCCCGCAGGACGCGCGACGACGCCCGCCGGTAGAGGCGGATCGGCTTGCCGCGGATCTCCGTCGAGCACCCCGAGAGCACGACGCCCGCGACTGCGCCGGGAGTGCGCGCCGCGTAGGCGAGGGAGGTGTACCCGCCGAGTGACAGCCCGACGAGCAGGGGCGGGGTGTCGAACCCGCGCACGGCGTCGTCGATGGCGGCGAGCGCGGCGTCGAGGGTGAACCGCGCGTGCGCGTTCGCGCCGTGTCCGGGCAGGTCCACGGCGACGCACGGGTGGCCGAGGCGGCGCATCGCGGTCACCTGGTCGCGCCAGATGGCCGACGACGTCGACAGCCCGTGCACGAACACCAGGGGCAGGTCGGCGTGCATGAGGAGGAGATCGTAGGCACGTGTCGCACCCGTTGCGCGGCCGGGTCCGGGTGAAAAGCGTGGCGGGGTGGCGCCGCGGAACTGCGCCAGACTGGACCCATGACGGAACCGGTGAGCGCGGCGCTGCGCGACGCGAAGGCTCGCGCGCGGTCGAGCCACTACACGGTCGGCACGCTGCAGCGGGACCCCGACGGGACCGTGTGGCTCGAGTGCTCCTGCGGCACGCTGCTGCGCAACGGGCCCACGTGGACCCTCGACGAGCACGTGCGGCTGCACCGCGCCGAGGCGAAGTACCTCGAGCTGTCCGCCGCGGCGCCGTCCGGCATCCCGCGCCTCATCGACCCGGGCTGGTGACCGCCGGGCCGGGCGTGCCCGGCCGGCTCAGCCGCCGACCCGCGCGCCGGCCGACGCCGCGCCGAGCCACGTGTGCGGGTTGCGGTCCCAGCACCAGCCGAGCTTGGGGCGGCGCTCGCTGATCCAGATCGCGGGGACGCGCTGGTTGCCGGCGCGGGACGCGAGCAGGGAGTAGCAGCGGTTCGGGCGGAGCAGGTCCGGCCGCACGACGGTCAGCGCGATGCCCTCCGCCACCGTGAGGGGCGTGCGCGCGCGTCCGCGGATGACTCCGAGGGCGTCCTGGGGGGTGACCCCGCACAGGTCGGACCCGGTGTCGACGTCGAGCAGCAGGTACGGGGCGGCCGGCGGCTGCACGCCCTCGATGGGCACGTACGTGGCGGCCTCCTCGCGGCCGATCACGCTCACACCGTGCCGGGCGCGAAGGCGCATGGCGGGCGCGGCGTCGTTCGGGTCGACGTCGAGCACGAGGACGAAGGGCACGTGGTCGGCCGGGTCGGCGGCGCCCGTCGGGGCGTCGGGCGCGGGCAGGACGGCGCGGAGCGGCTCGACGGCCTCGGCGAGGCTGCGGGCGTCCAGGCCGGCGACCGCCGCGACGCCGAGGGCGACGTACGCCTCGACCTGGCGGTCGAGCTCGGCCTGCGCGTCGCTGCGCGGGGTCAGCAGCTCGCGCAGCTGGGGTGGCTCGGCGACGAGCGTGGGCAGTGTCGGGTCGAGAACGGTGACGGTGAGCGGCATGGGCGACCTCCGTGGGGTGGAACGTCGCCCGGGGCCGGATCGTTCCGCCGGACCTCCCGGCCCAGCGCGCCGCCGACACGGGTGAATCGTGGCGGTCCGGGCGACTTCACCCGCCCCCGGCGCGCCGGTGTGCGCGAATGAGGGCACCCTGGTTGTGTGCTCGTGGTGGCGCACCTGCCGATGGGGTGCGTGCGGGATCGGTGTCGAGGTGGTCTGGCGGGACGGTGCAGCGGGAGGAGCGACGGGTGAGCGGTGAGCCGATGCGGCGGACGACGTCCGGCCGCGCGCTCCGGCTCGTCGGCGCTGAGACCCAGGTCGAGGCACCCGCGGATCACGCCAGCCTGACGCTTCCCCCCGAGCGGCAGTCCGTCGCGATCGGGCGGCACTGGGTGGTGCGCATCGCGGCCGCCGCCGGTGTCACCGGGATGGCGAACCAGGTCGTCGAGCTGCTCACGAGCGAGCTCCTGTCGAACGCCGTGCTGCACGGCGCGGGCGGGCGCCCGGTCCATGTCTGGTTCTGGGCCGGCGAGGACGAGGTCGTCCGGGTCTCGGTGAGCGACAGCGTGCCGGCGCGCCCGGTCGTGCTGCACCCGGACGTGGTCGCGCCGTCGGGCCGTGGCATGGCGATCGTGGAGGCCATGTCGAACCGGTGGGGCGTGGACGCCCTGGCCGACGGCGGCAAGACCGTGTGGTTCGAGATCGACCTCGACCAGTACTGAGGACCCAGTACTGAGGACTCGGGCCATGCGCCCCGGGTCCCTGTGCGGACCCTGTGCGGACCCTGTGCGTCCGGCCTGACGACACGCTTCGGGACGTAGAACCCACCGGGACGTAGGCCCTGTCGTCGGACAATGTGACGGCCGTTCACGCATGTCCGACCGGAGGTGATCATGGTGGATCGAGCGCTCGCCAGGGCAGGGGTCCTGCTCGGCCTGCTCGTCGCCCTCGTCGTCGGAGTGCCGCAGGCGGCCTCGGCCGTCGCGCAGGCGCCCGAGCCGGACGACACGGTGACGATCACCCTCTACCGAGGTGACGGCTGCGCGAACTGCGCCAAGCTCGAGGACTTCTTCGAGGACCTGGTCGCCGAGTACCCGCAGGTCGAGATCGACGACTACGAGGTCTGGAACTCCGAGGAGAACCAGGACCGCCTCCGCGAGCACGCGGACGAGCTCGACTTCGAGGCGGGCGCCGTCCCGGTCGCGGTCATCGACCGGCGCGTGTGGATCGGGTACTCCGGGCCGATCACCGACGACATCCGCGCGGCCGTCGAGCTCGCGCTCGCGGGTGACCCCATCCCGGCGGGCGTCTACGGCACCCCCGGCGCCGGCACGTGCGACCAGGACGAACTGGAGTGCGCGAACGACGAGACGGGCGCCGCGATCGACGTGCCCCTCATCGGCGAGGTGGCGCTCGACGACCAGTCGCTGCTCGTGTCGACGCTCATCATCGGCTTCGTCGACGGCGTGAACCCGTGCTCGCTGTGGGTCATCTCGGTCCTGCTGACGATCGTCGTGCGCAGCGCGTCCCGGCGCCGCGTCCTGGCGATCGGCACCACGTTCCTGTGCGTCACCGCCGCGATGTACGCCCTCTTCATGGCGGGCATCTACTCGGCCCTGACCGTCGTCGGGTTCCTCGGTTGGATCCAGATCATCGTCGCGATCGCCGCCGGCATCTTCGGCATCGTGAGCGTGAAGGACTACTTCGCCTTCAAGAAGGGCCTGTCCTTCACGATCCCCGACTCCGCGAAGCCCGGCATCTACAAGCGCGTCCGTGCTGCCGCCGGGCACGAGCGCCTCGTCCCGGCCCTGCTCGCGACGGCGGCGCTCGGTGTCGCGGTGTCGCTCATCGAGACCCCCTGCACCGCGGGCTTCCCGGTGCTCTGGACGGGTCTGCTCAAGGCCAACGGTGTCGGCTTCGCCGAGTCCGCGGTCCTCTTCCTGGCCTACATGATCCCGTTCCTGCTCGACGAGATGCTCGTCTTCGGCATCGCGGTGTTCACCATGAAGGCGACCAAGATGCAGGAGCAGCACGGCGAGATGCTCAAGCTGTTCGCCGGCGTCACCATGCTCGCGCTCGCGGCCGTCATGGTGATCGACCCGGAGTTCATGGAGAGCCCGGTCCAGGCCGCGCTCCTGTTCGCCGCTGCGTTCGTGCTGGCTTGGGTGGTGCACGTCGTGACGGAGCGGGTCAAGGCCCGCCGGGCGACGGCCCGCGCGGAGGCCGTCACCGCCGACGTCGAGTAGCGCGCGGCGCGACGGGCGAGCGCCGCAGACAGGGCGCTGCGCTCCGGCGCACGCGGGTCGCATCTGGCGCACGAGGAAGGGCCCGGCCGACCGGCCGGGCCCTTCCTCGTGCTCACCTCAACGGTTCCGCGTGACGTGCCCGCCGACCGCCTGAGGGCCCCACCGCGGGGTGACGCGCACGGCCACGGCCGTCGACGAGGCCTCCACCCGGCTGTTGCCGCTGTAGGCGATCGTCAGCTGGTGCGTGCCCACCGACAGGTTCTTGACGACGAGCGCCGTCAGGCCGGTCTTGCGCAGGGCGATGACGGGCACGCTGGCGAGCACCCGGGTGCCCTCCCGCACCTGAACGGTCCCGCTCGGCGGGGCGCCGGCGCTCTGCACGACGACCGCCACGGCCCACGGGGTGCCCTGACGGATGGTGCGCGCACCCGCCGCGTGCACGGCCGAGGTGTCGAGCGGCTGGGCGACCGTCACGTCGACGACCTGGGCCCGCTGCTCCGCCGTGTTGTGCGTGTGCAGCACGAGGAGCTCGGTGCCGGTCGCGTCCGGGTCGCGGTGCACGACCAGCGGGACGTCCGGCTGGTCGTCGAACCACAGGGTGTCCTCGACGGTGGACGCCGTCGTGCCGGGCTCCGTCTCGAACCACACCGGCGGGTCGAACGGCGTCGTCGTGAACGGCTCCGCCTCGTCGACGATGCCGCTCGGGGACGTCGCGTACGGGGAGTACGTCGCCACCGTGAACGTCGGGGTGTCGCCCTCGGCGATCCCCACGTTCGCCATGCTCAGCGGGACGACGAGCACGTTGCTGTCGAAGACCGACGTGTCGAGGTCGGCCGACAGGCCGTTCGCCAGGTACAGGTCGACGAGGTCGCCGAGCGCGTAGCCGTCCTGGGCGTCGTACTCGAGCGCGTACGTCTCCACCGTCGTCAGGTCGAGGTCCGGGGAGTACTTCCACACGTACGTCTCGAGGTCCCAGATCCCGTCGCCGTCGATGTCGGTGTCGATGATCGGGATGACGTGGCCGCCCAGGCTGGTCCACTCCCCGTAGGTCGCGATGCCGATGCCGAGGGTGCCGAGGGCCGGGTCGAGGCCTGCGGCCTCGAGCTCCGGCGCCGTCGAGGTCCAGCCGACGGCCTCGATGTCGGCGGCCCGCAACGCGGACGCGGAGGTGTCGGCGCCGGGCGCGTCGAGCTCGGGGCTGGTGGTCCCGAGGACGAAGGGCGCGACGAGCGAGAGCCAGCCACCCGAGGCGACGCCGCGGCCCGAGTTCACGAGCTGCGACTGCAGGGCACCGGCCGCGAACGGGACGGGCTGCGTCGTGAGCTCGGACACCGGGCGGGGTGCGGCCTGCACCGGGACCCGCAGCTCCGGCCCCTCGGCCGGGGTGAGGACCAGCCGGCCCGACACGGACGTGACGTAGTCGCGCGGGATGTCCCCGCCCAGGTCGTACGTCTGCGCCATGGTCGGGTCGAGGTCCCGGGCGATGGTGGCCGGGTCGGCCTCGAGGGTCACCGTGACCTCGGCCGTGCCACCCGCGGGCACGGTGACCTGCGCCGGGCTGACGGTGATCGACGCGTCGCCGGCCGTGGTCGACGCGCGGTACGACGTCGCGTAGGTGCGCTCCGTCGCGCCGTCGTTGCGGACGGTGACGGTCCGCGTCAGCGTGACGGGCGCGGCGCCCACGTCGACGATGCCGAAGGTGACGGACACGAGGTCCGGTGCCTCGGTGTCGTAGGCGAGGACCTGCGCGGCCGTCGCGTCGACGGCGTCGACCCGGCCCGCGCCGACCCGCACCGGGCCGTACGCCGGACCGGTCTGGTCGAGCCCGCTGAACAGGTCGTGCGTCGCCGTGTTCATGACGGCGGCCTTGACCTCCACCGGGGTCCACTCGGGGTGCGTCTGCCGGACGAGCGCGGCGATGCCGGCCACGTGCGGCGAGGACATCGACGTCCCGGAGTACGTCACCGACCCGGTGCCGCTGCCTGCGGCGACCGAGGAGATGAGGGTGCCGGGTGCGGCGACGTCGGGCTTGACGACGCCGAGCGAGCCGTGGACGCCGCGCGAGGATCCGCTGTTGAGCGTGTCGGCGAGGGCCGGGTCGGTCGCGAACGCCGCGTTGGCCAGGCTCGGGCCGAGGTGCACGACGACGCCGCCGGCCTGGATGGCCGGCAGGAGCGCGTCGGTCGAGGCCGCGGTGAGCTGGGCGCCGGGGATCGCCTCGTTGCCGGCGATGCCGGCCGCGAACACGGGCACGTCGGTGCCGATGAGGACGCCGGCGGCGCCCGCGGCGCTGGCGTTGTTCCACCGTGCGGCGCTGCCGCACGCGCGGGTGGCGTCGTTGTCGTCCCACGAGAGCCACACGATCGTGCCCGCGATGTCCTCGCTGTACTCGTCGAGCGGGTCGCACCCGTCGACGTCGCCGATGTAGGTCACGGGTGCGGTGACGTCCTGCCCGCCGGTGTAGCTCACGGAGTTCTGCGCGGCGTGCAGGCCGACCAGGGACTCGTCGGAGGCCTCGGTGACCTCGATGGCGTCGAACGTCTGCGTGCTGCTCACGGAGTTGGCGACCGTGAGGGCGGTGCGGGCGCTGCCGGGGCTGCCGCCGACGTCGGTGATGTCGCCGCCGTTGCCGGCCGACGTCACGGTGAGGACGCCGATCGCGGAGAGCTCGTCGACGAACAGGTTCTCCGGGTCGTCGGCGGCCGAGAAGTCGGAGCCGAGCGACATGTTGATGACGTCGAGGTGGTCGCTGGGGTCGCCGTCGCCGTCGGGGTCGGCCGCCCACTCGAGCGCCGGGATGACCAGGGACGTCGAGCCGCCGAGGTCGCCGAAGACCTTGAGCGCGTAGATGCCGGCCTCGGGCGCGCTGCCAGGCCCGATCTGCCAGTCGGAGATGTCGGTGAGCGTGGTGTAGTCGCCGTCGAACGTCGTGCCGTCGGCGGTGACGCCGTACCCGGCCGCGGTGCCCGCGACGTGGCTGCCGTGGCCGCCGCTCTCGGACTCGTCGGCGGGCGCGTCGATCGGGTTGTCGTCCGGCGTCGGCTCGAAGGTGCCGCCCGGGATGGACCCCGAGGCGTCGTACAGCGGGCCCGCGAAGTCGTACCCGCCGAGGAACTTGTCCGGGTCGTACGTGCCGGCGGGGATCTCGCCGGTGCCGTCCGTCCCGTACGCGAGGTCGAAGGCCTCCTGCGTGCCGGGACCGCCGAACGCGGCGTGCGTGTAGTCGAAGCCGGTGTCGATGATGCCGATGGTGATGCCTTGACCGGTCGCGCCGGCGGATGCCCAGGCCTCGGCGGCGCGCGTGAAGACGTCGGTGCCCTTGTTGTCGACGGTCTTCGGGACCACGAGGTGCACGGCCAGGACGTCGGGGGCGGCGGCGAGCTCGCGGATCTGCTCGGCGTCGCCCGTGACGACGACGCCGGGCACCACCATCGTGGTGACCTCGACCTTGGCGGGGGTCTCGGCGGGCACCTCGCCGACGTCGGCGGGCACCACGTCCTCGGCGATCGCCTCGACCTCGGCCGCGGCCTGCGCGACGTCGTCGGTGTCGCCGCCGGCCGCGGTGGTCTCCAGGCCCGACGGCGCGTCGATCTGGACGAACGCGGTCACCTGGCCGTCGGCCTCGAGGAGGGCGGTGCTGATGGCGGCGCGGGGCGCCCCGCCGCTGGGGCGCGTGAGGCCGTCGGGCCGGACGAGCGGGACCGCGGCGGAGTCGGGTGGAGCGTCCCCGGGCGCGGCCAGCGCCGCGCCCGGGCCGAGCGGAGCCACGAGGGCGACGCTGGCCACGGCCGCGAGGAGTGCTCGACGACGGCTCATATGGGTTCTCCCTTGAACGGCGGGTTACCTGCAGAGCAACCTGTCGCACGAGCGGGGGCCTCGGCGGCGAGAGTGCGTGGTCGGAACCCTAACCCGGGTGAAGTCCCGGGTGAAGTCGTTCCGCGTCAGGGGCCGGAATTGACTACTGGGTGGTACGCGAGGGGGTCTGAAGGCCGTCACCTGCGGGGACGCGACCGAGCGGCCGATGTCGGGCGGTGTGCCCGGCGCCGGCCGCACCATGATCGTCAGTCGGCGTGCACCTCGCCCGAGCCGTCGATGCGTCTCGAGACCTCCGGGTCGCCGACGTAGGTGATGTCGCCCGAGCCGTCGATGCTCGCGTCGAGGGTGTCCGTGACGTACACGTCCGCCTCGCCGGACCCCTCGATGGCCACGACGCCCTCGCGCGCCATGAGCTCGTCGGCGTCCACGGCGCCCGACCCGGGGATCGAGACGGTCAGGCGGTCCGTGGCGCCCACGAGCTCGACCCCACCGGAGCCCTCGACCAGCACGTCGACGGTCTGGGCGCCGAGCTGGTGGACGGTCACGTCGCCCGAGCCGTGGACGGCGACGCTCAGCGCGTCGGTCGTGAGCTCGTCGACGACGATCTCGCCCGAGCCGTCGATCACGAGCGACACGGGGCCGGTCGACCCGAGCTCGCCGTACACCTCGCCGGAGCCGCTCAGGAGCACGGTGTCCAGCGCGGGCAGGACGAGGTCGTACTCGAGGTAGCCGGTGCGGCGCCAGTCGTGCTCCAGGTCGATGACGAGGGTGTCGCCGTCGACCGTCGTCGTGACGTCCTCGAGCACGTCCTGGGCGCCGACCACGGTCAGGCGGGGCTCGTCGCCGACCGCGAGGTTCAGGGTCCCGGTGGAGCGCAGCTCGACGCGCGTGACCGCCGCGACGTCGCGCTGCTGCGTGATCTCGTCCCCGCTCGGCTCGCGGCCACCCAGGTCGAGGTTCACCTCGCACCCGGCGAGCGCGCCGGCGGCCAGGAGCGCGGTCGTGCCGGCGAAGACGGCCAGGGCGGTGCGGGCGGTACGGACGGAGCGGGTCATCGTGGTCCTTCTCAGCGATCGGGTGTCGATGATCAGCATGGCCGCGGCGCAGCGGTCGCGGCATCGGGGTTGCCCCTGGGCGGACCCTGGTCGCGACCCGGGGTGCCCCCGGGGTGTCTCGGGGCGAGCCCCCCAACGATCGGCCCCTCCGCGGAGTTCAGGTTCATGACAAGGTGACGTGCGAGGCGACGGAGGTCGGCGATGCAAGGCTGGCGGGAGGTGCTCGACGAGCTGCTCAGCAGCCGTCGGCCCGCTCTGATCGCGTACGCGGCCCTGCTGACGGGCAGCAGGGTGGACGCCGAGGACCTGGTGCACGACGCCGTCGTGCGCGCCTTCGCACGGCCCCGTCACTTCCCGAACGTCCGCGCCGCGGAGGGCTACCTGCGCCGGTCGATCGCGAACCGCTACCTGGACCGCGCCCGGTCGGGCCGACGGTTCACCGCTGCGATGCCGCGGCTCGCGTCGTCCGCCGTCGTGCCCGAGCGCGACCGCGACGCGTGCCTCGACGTGCGCGCCGCCCTGACGACGCTCTCGCCGCGCCAGCGGGCGTGCGTCGTCCTGCGCTTCTACGAGGACCTGACCGTCCCGGACATCGCCGAGGTGCTCGGCATCAGCCTGGGCACGGCGAAGCGGTACCTGTCCGACGGCGTGGCCGGGGTCGACGCGGCTCTCGGCATCCGCCAGGACGCACCCACCGACGACCACGAGACGGTCGCGATCCGCATCGCGAGTGGAGGCAACTGATGAGCGCCGACCTGCACCGGCTCCTGCACGAGGCGGCCCGGGACGAGGAGGCCGCCGCGCTCCGCGAGTTCCCCTGCACGCCCGAGACGACGCGGCGCTACCACCGTGACGTGCGGCGGCGCCGGACGGCCGGCGGCACCGCCCTGGCCGCCGGGGTGCTCGGCGTGGCCGTCGTCGCGGTCCTCGGGGTCGGCCGGCCCTGGCAGGGCGCGCCGCCCGTCGTGACGCCGGAGCCGACGCTGGACTCGCCGGCGCCCACGCCGTCGCCCACGCCGTCGCCCACGGTGCTCGGCACCGTCACCGAGCACCCGAACCTGCCGGAGGCGCGCCCGCTCGAGGCCGGTCTCCTTGCCGCGGCGACGCCCGGGTGGACGCTCGTGCGCTACGACGCCACCACCGGGGTCGGCGGGGAGGACCCCGCCGTCGCTGCCGAGCTCGTGCCGGGCCCGCAGATCGTCTACCTCCTCGCGCCCGACGGCGCGCTCTACGAGGCCGCCGACCTGGCCGCCTTCGGCGACGACAAGACGCGCGTCCTCGACTGGGCCCCCGGCTCCTCGCTCGTCCTGCTCGACGTGTACCCGCAGGGCGGAGCGCCCGAGGTGCTCGTCGCGGACTTCGAGACCGGCACCGTCGTGGCCGAGATCCCGCTGGGCGGCGCGTGGCCGGAGCGCGCGCGCTTCACCCCGAGCGGCGACGTCGTCGTCGCGACCACCGACGGGCCGGAGGCCCCGGCGCGCCTGGAGCGGTTCGACGTGTCCGGCCGGTCCCTCGGGACCGTGGTCGCGGCCCTGCCGGAGAGCTGGGTCGAGACGCCTCGCGGGTGGCTCGTCACACCGGGCGACGACGCGGTCGTCGTCGGCGGGGAGGGCATCTTCGCCGTCGTCGGCTGGGACGGTTCGATCGTGACGGACCTGCCGGTCCCGGACGGGGTCCTCGGCTGCCGGCCCGGCCGCTGGTGGCCGGACGGACGGCTCCTGGCCGTCTGCACGGACGACCTGGGCGCGGGAGAGGCCGGTGGGCGCCGGGTGTCGGAGAACGTGTGGCTCGTCGACGTCGGTGGCGACAGCGCCCCGGAGCGGCTGACGCACGTCGTCGCGCCCGACCTTCAGTACGACGGCATCATCGACGCCTGGGACATCGGCGGGCAGCGGTACGCCCAGTGGACGGGGGACTGCGGCGCGGTCGCCCTCGGGCGCATCGACGGGGGCTCGTTCGAGCCGCTGGTCGAGGGCGGCTATGCACTCGCCCCGCGCGAGACCGGCTTCCTCGTCGAGCGGCGCGTGTGCGGCGACCCGTACGCGGACCTCGTCAGCGTCGACCTCGACGGCGGCGTGCAGGTCCTCGTCCCACGCGTCGGGGACGCCTACGGGGTCTTGGAGGTCCTGCCCCGATGATGGCCCGGGTGATGGCCCGGGCGTGGGCCCGATGAGGTGGCGGCGCGCTCAGCGCGCGTACCGCTCCACGAACCCGCGCAGCACGTCCGGGGCGTGCGAGACGTCCGCCCGGCGCACCTCGGCGAGGAGGGCGTCGATCTCCTCGGGTGCGAAGTACCCGGAGTGCCGGTACACCTCGATCCTCGTCTCGATCCCCGGCACGTCGAGCTCGGGGTGGAACTGGGTCGCGTAGACGTTGCGGCCCACGCGGAACGCCTGCACGGGGCACGCCGGCGCCGTCGCGAGCACGACGGCACCGGGCGGCGGCACGCGCACGGCCTCCTTGTGCCCGACGAACGCGTCGAACTCCGCGGGCATCGCGCCGAAGACCGGGTCGGCCCGCCCGGCGTCGGTCAGCGCGATGCGCACGGCCCCCACCGGCTCGCCGTACGTGGAGTCCACGACGCCGCCCGTGATGACCCCGACGGTCCCCACGCCGTAGCAGGCGCCGAAGAACGGCACATCGCGCGCGACGACCTCGCGCACCAGGTCACCGAGCTCGGCCTCCACGCGCTTCTGCACGTCGGACTTGGTGTCCTCGGGCTCGCTCGTGGTGAACGGGCTCCCGCCGACGATGACGCCCGAGAACGCGTCGAGGTCGAGGTCCGGCATGGGGGCGGCCTCGAGGCGCACCCGCAGGAGCTGGTCCGGCGTCAGCCCGCCGTACCGCAGCAGGGCCTCGTACTCGCCGTCGGCGGCGGCGTCCTCGGCGCGCGTCGCGAGCAGGACGAACGGCTTCACGGGGCCGACCCTAGCCCCCGCGTGCCGGTCGGCCACCCGGGCGTCCGGCGGGTCCGGCCGGTTCGGCGCGGCGTGCAAGGATTCGCCGGCCCGCGACACACACTGTCCACCAAAGCCGGCCGACCACCGGGAGCGACCAACCATGCGCGACGACGCCTGGTTCGACGAGCTGTTCCGTGCCCACTCGACGGCCGTGTTCCGCTACTTCGTGCGGCGCGGCGCCGCCGACGACGCGCAGGACCTGGCCGCCGACGTCCTGACCACCGCCTGGCGTCGCCGGGACGACATCCCCGACGGCGCCGAGCTCCCGTGGCTCTACCGCACCGCGGGCTACGTCCTGGCGAACCACCGTCGCAAGGGCCGGCCGACGCCCGTCGCCGAGCTGCCCGAGGAGGTGGACGACGCCGAGCCGGCCGACCTCGCGGTGGCCGACGCGCAGGTCCGCGCCGTCCTCGCGGCCCTGACGCCGCGCGACCGCCGTGTCCTGCTCCTGCACGCGTGGGAGGGCCTGGACGGCGACCAGCTCGCGCACGTGCTGGGTATCAGCCGTGGCGGCGCCGACGCCGCGTTGTCCCGCGCCCGCGCCCGCCTGCGCGCCGCGTGGGCGGACCAGGGCGCCGCGGCGTCGACGTCCTGAGCGGTCCGCCCGCAGGTCGCGCGTGCCGACCGGGTGAGGCGCCCTGCCGGGTGCAAGGTGGTCCGCCGTCGTGACACAAGCGTGATGAGACATCCCCCCGAGGAGGATCGCGATGGACGACAAGACGCACGGGTCGAGCGAGGAGCCCCTGGTCACGCGACTGCGCGCGGCGGATCCGGCGGCCGATGCCGTCCCGGACGTCGCGGCCCTGCGAGCCGCCGTCGACGCACGCCGCGCCGAGGGCGCTCCCGCCGGTGTGCCCGACGAGCTGGCTGCCCGGCGCGCCCGGCGCTTCGGTGGCCTGTCCGCCAAGGTCGCGGGC
>JAEYXM010000276.1 GCA_023428465.1 Actinomycetes bacterium | reverse complement strand
GGCGCGGCGGAGCTGCGCGCCGTCTTCGGATCCGCGCGGTCCGCGGTCCTCGCCTCGACCTCGCGCGCCGTCCTGGGGGCCGGTCCGACGCCCGCCGGACTGCGCGACGCGGCCGCCCGAGCGGTCGACGACGCCGCCTCCGCACTGCGCTGACCGGCGCTGACCTGGCCCGGCGCGTTGCCGACCGGTGCCAAGGCTCGCTAGGTTCGACCCGTCCGCCACTGCCGTCCGTGAAGTAGGTGACCCCGCGTGGCTCTACCACCGCTGACTCCCGAACAGCGCGCCGCTGCCCTCGAGAAGGCTGCCGCTGCCCGTCAGGCCCGGGCCGAGGTGAAGAACAGGCTGAAGTACTCCCAGGGGTCGCTCGCCGAGGTCCTCGAGCAGGCCAAGACCGACGACGTCCTGGGCAAGCTCAAGGTGTCCGCACTGCTCGAGTCGCTGCCTGGCATCGGGAAGATCAAGGCGCGCGCCATCATGGCGGAGATCGGGATCTCCGAGACCCGTCGGCTGCGCGGCCTCGGCCCGCACCAGGCCCAGGCGCTCGTCGAGCGCTTCGGCTGAAGGAGGGTGACCTCCGACACGCCATCGGCGCGTCTCACGGTCCTGGCCGGGCCCACGGCGGTGGGCAAGGGCACGGTCTCGGCCGACGTGCGCGCGCGCTACCCGGACATCTGGCTGTCGGTGTCGGCGACGACGCGCACGCCCCGGCCGGGCGAGGTGGACGGTGTCCACTACCACTTCCTCGGTGCGGAGGAGTTCGACCGCAGGGTCGCCGCGGGGGAGTTCCTCGAGTGGGCCGTGGTGCACGGGCGCAACCGCTACGGCACGCCGCGCGGGCCCGTCCTGGACCGCCTCAGCCGTGGCGTGCCGAGCCTCCTCGAGATCGACCTCGCGGGGGCCCGGCAGGTGCGGGCAGCCATGCCCGAGGCCCGCTTCGTCTTCCTCGCCCCGCCCAGCTGGGACGAGCTCGTGCGGCGTCTGGTCGGCCGGGGCACGGAGGACGCGGCCGAGCGTGAGCGGCGCCTGGAGACGGCTCGCGTGGAGATGGCCGCGCAGAGCGAGTTCGACCACGTCGTCGTGAACGACGACGTGCAGCGCGCCACGGACGAGCTCGTCAGCCTGATGGGACTCGGTCCGCGGTAGACTCGCCGTAGTTCTGTCGGCTACGGCCGGCCAGCCAGGCCCCAGACGGCGCTCGTGCCGTGCGGCCACACCGACCACCTGGAGCAGCGCACACATGTCCGGAACCGTCGCATCGCCCGAGGGCATCACCGTGCCGCCCATCGACGAGCTCCTCACGGCTGCGGAGTCGAAGTACGCCCTGGTGATCTACGCGGCCAAGCGCGCCCGCCAGATCAACGCGTACTACTCCCAGCTCAACGAGGGCCTGCTCGAGTACGTGGGCCCGCTCGTCGAGGCCCGCCACCAGGAGAAGCCGCTCTCCATCGCGCTCCGCGAGATCAACGCGGGTCTCCTCACCGTTCGTCCCAGCGAGGCCTGAGCACGCTCGTGCGCGTCCTCCTCGGGGTGTGCGGCGGTATCGCCGCGTACAAGGTGCCGGCGGTCCTGCGGCAGCTCACCGAGGCGGGCCACGAGGTGCGCGTCGTCCCGACGCACGCCTCACTGGAGTTCGTGGGCCGCGCGACCTGGGAGGCGCTCTCCGGTCAGCCGGTGACGACGTCGGTGTTCGACGACGTCCCTGCAGTGGAGCACGTTCGCCTCGGCCAGGCCGCCGACCTGGTGGTGGTCGCACCGGCGACCGCGGACCTGCTGGCGCGTGCGGCGGCCGGCCGTGCGGACGACCTGCTGACGGCGTCGTTGCTGGTCGCGCGCTGCCCGGTCCTGCTCGTCCCCGCGATGCACACCGAGATGTGGCAGCACCCGGCGACCCGCGCGAACGTGGCGACCCTGCGGGCTCGGGGCGTGCACGTGCTCGAGCCGGACTCCGGCCGGCTCACCGGCTCGGACACGGGGCCGGGCCGCATGCCCGAGCCCGCGGACATCGCCCGCGCCGCCCTGGCGCTCGTCGCGCCGCAGGACCTGACGGGCCGCACCGTCGTCGTGTCCGCGGGCGGCACCCGTGAGCCGGTGGACCCGGTGCGCTTCCTCGGGAACCGCTCGTCGGGCAAGCAGGGCGTGGCGATCGCCCGTGCCGCGCGCCGACGCGGGGCCGACGTGGTCCTGGTCGCCGCCAACCTGGCCGTGCCCGCACCTTCCGGCGTCCGGGTCGTCCCGGTCGAGACGGCGGCGCAGCTGCGCGACGCCGTCCACGCGGAGGCCGCCGGCGCCGACGTCGTCGTGATGGCCGCGGCAGTCGCCGACTTCCGACCTGCGGACGCCAAGGCCCACAAGATCAAGAAGGACGACGCCGAGCCCCCCGCGATCGTGCTGGAGAAGACGGTCGACGTGCTCGCCGAGCTCGCCCGCGGCCGCGCGCGCCCGGGCCAGGTCGTCGTCGGGTTCGCAGCGGAGACCGGGGACGCGGGCGCGGACGTGCTCGAGCACGGTCGGGCGAAGGCCCGCCGCAAGGGCGCCGACCTGCTCGCCGTCAACGCCGTCGGGGACGGGCGCGGCTTCGGCGTCGACGACAACGAGATCACGCTCCTGGACGCCGCGGGGGAGGTCGTCGGGCACGCCGCCGGCTCCAAGGACGCCGTCGCGGACGCCCTCCTGGACGCCGTCGCGACGCGGCTGGCAGGGACGACGCAGCGCTCGTGAGCACGCGCCGATTCCGCGTGCTGTGAGCCGTTAGGCTTCGCGCCATGACCGATACCTCCCTGCGCCTGTTCACGTCCGAGTCCGTGACCGAAGGACACCCGGACAAGGTCTGTGACCAGATCTCCGACGGCATCCTCGACGCGATGATCGGCGAGGACCCGGGTGCCCGCGTGGCCGTCGAGACGCTCGTGACGACGGGCCTCGTGCACGTCGCGGGTGAGGTCACGACCGAGGCGTACGTCGAGATCCCGCAGGTCGTCCGCGGCGTCCTGAGCCGCATCGGGTACACGTCGTCCGACATCGGCTTCGACGCCCACTCGTGCGGCGTCTCGGTCTCGATCGGCCAGCAGTCGCCCGACATCGCAGCCGGCGTCGACAAGGCGTGGGAGATCCGCCACGACGCCTCCGACGACGACCCGCTGGACCACCAGGGTGCGGGCGACCAGGGCCTGATGTTCGGCTACGCGTGCGACGACACGCCGTCGCTCATGCCGCTGCCCATCTGGATCGCGCACCGCCTCGCCGAGCGGCTCGCCCTGGTCCGCAAGGAGGGCACGCTGCCCTTCCTGCGCCCCGACGGCAAGACGCAGGTCACCATCGCGTACGACGGCGACCGGCCGGTCCGGCTGGAGACCGTCGTCGTCTCGAGCCAGCACGACCCGGACGTCTCGCTCGAGGCGGTCCTCGCTCCCGAGATCGCCGAGCACGTGGTCGCGCCGGTCCTGAGCGACCTCGAGATCGACACCACCGGCCACCGGCTGCTCGTGAACCCGACCGGCGTCTTCGTCGTCGGCGGCCCGCGCGGTGACGCGGGCGTCACCGGCCGCAAGATCATCGTCGACACCTACGGCGGCATGGCACGCCACGGCGGCGGCGCGTTCTCCGGCAAGGACCCGTCGAAGGTCGACCGTTCGGCTGCGTACGCCATGCGGTGGGTCGCCAAGAACGTGGTGGCCGCGGGCCTGGCCAAGCGGTGCGAGGTGCAGGTCGCGTACGCGATCGGCACGGCGCACCCGGTCGGCCTGTACGTCGAGACGTTCGGCACGGAGACGGTCCCTGTCGACCGCCTGACGGCCGCGATCCGGGAGGTCTTCGACCTGCGCCCGGCCGCGATCGTCCGCGACCTCGACCTGCTGCGGCCCATCTACTCGCGCACGGCCGCCTACGGCCACTTCGGTCGCGAGCTCGCGGACTTCACGTGGGAGCGCACCGACCGGGTGCTGGACCTGCACTCGGCCCTGGGCTGAGCCCGACGGAATCGGATCGGGGTCGACTGAGCCCGACCGTGCCCGCGAGGCAGGGTCGGCCTCAGTCGACAGCCGGTGTGCGCCTGGGGACGACCCACCGGACGTCGGAGCGACGTGGTGGGATGTGCGCGTGGACGTGACCGCGGAGCAGCCGGCGCTCGCCGGGCTCGCGCCCCGGCGGCGCGCCCGGAAGGCCCCGGAGGCCCCCGCAGCCGAGCTCCCCGTGGCGCAGGTGGTCGTCGACCGACCGGTGCCGCACCTCGGGGTGTTCGACTACGCCGTGCCCGCCTCCCTGGCGGCCGGCGCGGTCCCTGGTGCGCGCGTCAAGGTCAGGCTCGCCGGGCAGGACGTCGACGGGTTCTGCGTGGCACGCGTCGCGGGCAGCGACCACGCTCTCGTGCCGCTTCGTCGGGTGGTCTCACCGGAGGTCGTGCTGACCCCGGCCGTGCTCGAGCTGTGCCGCGCGGTCGCCGCGCGGTGGGTGGGCACGCTCGCCGACGTCCTGCGCCTGGCCGTGCCCCCGCGCCACGCGCGCACCGAGGCCGAGCCCTGGCACGAGGTCCCTCCGTCGGGCACGCAGTCGGGCACGGCGGCGGGGCTGGCGCCGGAGGCGGCGTCGGCGTGGCAGCCGTACGTGGGTGGGACGGCGTTCCTGCGCCGACTGGCGGCGGGCGAGGCCCCCCGGGCGGTGTGGCAGGCGCTGCCGGGG
>JAEYXM010000190.1 GCA_023428465.1 Actinomycetes bacterium | reverse complement strand
GCGGATGGCGCGGGCCGTGCGCCTGGCGGTGCGCCAGCTCGACAACCTCATCGACATCACCCTGTCGTCCGTGCCGGAGTCCGAGCGGGCCAACGCCGAGAGCCGGGCCGTCGGCCTCGGCGTGATGGGCTTCACGGACATCGCCGAGCGCCTGGGTATGGCGTACGACTCGCCGGCGGCGGCCGACCTCGTCGACCGCGTGGTCGAGTTCGTCTCCTGGCACGCGATCGACGCCTCGGCAGACCTGGCGGCCGAGCGCGGTTCGTACCCGGTGTTCGAGGGCTCCGGCTGGTCGCGCGGGCTGGTCCCGCTCGACACGCTCGCCGCCGTCGAGGCCGACCGCGGCGTGCCCGTCGAGGTCGACCGCACCGTCCGGATGGACTGGGACTCGCTGCGGGCGAAAGTCCGGCGCGGCATGCGCAACTCCACGCTCATGGCGATCGCGCCCACGGCGTCGATCGGCCTCGTCGCCGGCACGACCCCGGGCCTGGACCCCCAGTTCTCGCAGATCTTCAGCCGCGCGACGTCGTCGGGCAAGTTCCTGGAGGTCAACCGCAACCTCGTCGCGGACCTGCAGCGGCTCGGGCTGTGGGAGAGCGTGCGGGAGCGCCTGCTCGCCACTCAGGGTGACCTGACGGCGCTCGACGAGGTGCCCGAGCGCCTCAAGGCCGTCTACCGGACCTCGTTCCAGCTCTCCCCGTACGCGTTCCTCGAGGTGGCGGCCCGCGCGCAGAAGTGGATCGACCAGGCGATCAGCCGCAACATCTACCTCGCCGACCGCAGCGTCGACGCGATGACCGACCTCTACGCGACCGCGTGGCGCAAGGGCGTCAAGACGACGTACTACCTGCACATGTTGCCGCGGCACACGGCCGAGCAGTCCACCGTGCGGGTGAACAAGGCCGAGAACATCAACGCGACGGGCTCGGCGAGCGGTCGTCCCGCGCCGACGGCCGCCGCGACGCCGGGCACGGTGGGGGGCCCGGCCCGCACCGGCTTCGCCGGCTTCGGTGCCGCGCGCAAGGTGGCGACGCCGTCGGCTACCGCGGTACCTGCGGCGCCGGCGGAGCCTGGGGAGTCTGCTGCGCCCGCCGCACCGGCACCCGTCGCGGCACCCGCCCCGGCATCGGCTCCGGTCGCGACACCGGCCGCGTCCACCGAGC
Organism: Actinomycetes bacterium; assembly: GCA_023428465.1. Classification (GTDB taxonomy): domain Bacteria; phylum Actinomycetota; class Actinomycetes; order Actinomycetales; family Cellulomonadaceae; genus Actinotalea. The sequence goes on along the minus strand of JAEYXM010000190.1, from coordinate 9,637 downwards.
CGACGTCGGGCCTCGCCGCCACCACGGCGCCGTCAGGGGCGACGGTGCTCGACCTCGCCGACACGGAGGTCGTCGACGGCGTCGCCTGCCCCATCGACCCGATGGAGCGCCTGCAGTGCGAATCCTGCCAGTGACCACCTGACCCACCGGCCCCGACCCGACAGCGAGGAGCACCACCATGACCAGCACCCGATCCGGCATCCTCGGCGCCGGCATCGCCGACGGCCTCCTGCTCAAGCCCGTCACCTACCCGTGGGCGATGGACCTGTACAACCAGGCGGTCGCCAACACGTGGTTCCCGAACGAGATCCAGCTCGGTGAGGACCTGGCGGACTTCGCCCGGATGACCGACGACGAGAAGCACGCACTCGTGCACCTGGTGTCGTACTTCAACCCGAACGAGCTGCTCGTCAACAAGGCGCTCGCGTTCGGCGTCTACCCCTACATCAACGCACCGGAGGGGCACCTGTACCTCGCCAAGCAGATGTGGGAGGAGGCCAACCACACGATGGCCTTCGAGTACATCCTCGAGACGTTCCCGATCGATCGCGAGGCCGCGTACAGCAACCACGTCACGGTGCCGTCGATGGCCGCCAAGGAGGCGTTCGAGACCCGGTACATCCAGCGGATGACGTCCGACACCCTCGACATCACGACCACCGAGGGCAAGAAGGACTTCGTCCGCAACCTCATCGCGTACAACATCGTGCTCGAGGGCATCTGGTTCTACTCGGGCTTCATGGTCGCCCTGTCCTTCCGTCAGCGGAACCTGCTGCGCAACTTCGGCTCCCTGATGGACTGGATCATCCGCGACGAGTCGCTGCACCTGCAGTTCGGCATCAACCTCATCCTCACGGTGCTCGCGGAGAACGAGGACCTGCAGACGGCCGAGTTCGCGGACGAGGTGCGGGCGATGATCCTGGCGGCCGTCGAGATGGAGGAGGCCTACAACCGGGATATGTTCCCGCGCGGCATCCTCGGCCTGAACGCCGACTACGTGAACCAGTACGTGAAGTACCTGACCGACCGGCGCCTGGAGGAGCTGGGCTTCGCGCCCGAGTTCGGCGTCGCGAACCCGGCGAAGTGGATGGCGACCGCCAACGACACCCTCCAGCTCGTCAACTTCTTCGAGGCGACGAACACGTCCTACGAGGTGAACGCACAGGCAACCACTCGTTGAGGCGCCGACGCCGGCCCGGGGTTCGGTGACACGCCCCGGGCCGCCGTCGCGGCGCTCGCGCAGGTACAAGTCCTGCCCCCGCTATCAGTGAAGTACCAGGTCAGAGGCCCTTGCTCCCCTCGGGAAGGGGGCCTCTGGTCTTGATGTGCGCATCGCGGCTGCTTCTGTGTCCCTCAACTCGGCCGCGCTGCGTGGCGCGGCGAGCCGACCGCCGGCTGAACGTCTACCTGGATGTCGGGCTCAGCAGATCCGCTAGGCTCGCGAGGGCTTCCGGGACGACGGCGTAGTACGCCCAGATCGAACGCTTCTCCCGAGTGAGGAGGCCGGCGTCGTGCAGGACCTTGAGGTGGTGGGAAACGGTCGGCTGGGAGAGGCCGAGCGGTTCGGTGAGGTCGCAGACGCAGGCCTCTCCGTCCGGACTGGCGGCGAGCAGGGACACGAGCCGGAGGCGGGCGGGATCGGCGAGGGCCTTCAACCGTGCCGCGAGGGTGATCGCCTGCTCATGCGAGAGGGTCGCCGCAGTCAGCGGCTCGCAGCAGGTCGGCTGCAGGACGGGAAGTGCGGTCGCCATGACACCAGCATCCTCCACGTATTGACGGATGGCGATGTACGTGCTATCTCAACACATCGACATGCGTCAATGGAGGCAAGGATGACTGACACCGACAACACCGCCCAGGAGCTCCGGGAGCGCGTGCGTGAGCGCTACGCCCAGGCCGCGACCGCGACAGCCGCGTCGTGTTGTCCGCCCGGTCTCGAGACGCCCGACGGCGTGTTCGGCGCCTCCTTGTACGACGCCGAGCAGACGGGCGTCCTGCCGGTCGCGGCGGTGGAGGCGTCACTCGGCTGCGGGAACCCGCTGCTCGTGGCGGACCTCCGCGAGGGCGACCGGGTCCTGGACCTCGGGTCGGGCGGAGGGATCGACGTGCTCCTGTCGGCGAAGCGGGTCGGGCCGACCGGCTTCGTCTACGGGGTGGACATGACGCGGGAGATGCTCGACCTCGCCCGGCGCAACGCGGCCGAGGCCGGCGCGACGAACGTGGAGTTCCGTGAGGGCACCATCGAGGACCTTCCGCTGCGCGACGCCGCAGTCGACGTCGTCATCTCCAACTGCGTCATCAACCTGTCGGTCGACAAGGCCGCGGTGCTGCGCGAGGCCTACCGGGTCCTGACCCCTGGCGGCCGGTTCGGCGTCTGCGACGTCGTCGCCGAGGACCGCCTGAGCCCGCTCGAGCGCGGCGAGCGCGGGGACTACTGCGGGTGCATCGCCGGCGCACTCTCCCGCAGTGAGTATCTCGACGGGCTGGCAGTCGCGGGGTTCGTCGACGCCAGCGTGGAGTTCACCCACGAGGTCGCCGACGGCCTGCACGGGGCGATCGTCCGCGCGACCAAGCCCGCCTCGGGCCTGGCTGCCGCCGGCACCGCCACCGCCGCCGAGGAGTCCGCTCCCGCCGCCTGCTGCACGCCGGGCGCGCGCGCCGCGGCCTCCGGTTCCGGCTGCTGCTGAGATCGCTCGCGAGCCCTCCGTCACCCAGGGCGCTGATGTCCGCGCCGGCCGCGCCCGGGCGCCACGGTGTGAGGTGGACGAACGTCCCGATCTCGACCGCCGGGCCGGGATGACACTTCGAGTGTGACTGAACCAATGGTCGTTGAAGCCAGCGAACTGGCCCGCGCTGCCCGCGTGGAGCTGCTGCAGGCGGTCGCCGATCCGGTGCGCTGGGCGGTCCTGGAGGAGCTCAGCGACACCACCCGGTGCGTGTGCGACATCCGCGACCGGGTGCCCGTGCCGGCGAACCTGCTCAGCTACCACCTCAAGGTGCTCCGCGACGCCGGCCTGGTCACCGCCAGCCGGCGCGGACGGTGGATCGACTACGCACTCGCCGACGACGCGCGCGAGCGGATGCGCGCCGCGCTCCCGGGTGGCCCCGAAGGCGCGAGCGCATGAGCGTCGCCGAGCGGTTGCGCGTTGCGACCCCGACGGGTCGTTGGGTCGGTCTCGGGACAGCTGCGGCCGTGTGGGTCGGTCTCTGGGCACTCAATGAGGTGCTCTGGACCTGGCTGGCGCGTGACGTCGTCGGGGCGGACCTCGAGGCTCGGGTCCCGGGTGCCGTGCACTTCTTCCTCTACGACGTCTCGAAGATCTTCCTTCTCCTGTCCGGCCTGATGTTCGTCATCGGACTGCTGCGGGCGAGCCTGGACGTCGAGCGGGCACGTGCATACCTCGAAGGACGCGGGCTGTTCGTGGGCCTGGTCCTGGCGGTGGTCCTCGGCGCGGTGACGCCGTTCTGCTCGTGCTCGTCCATCCCGCTCTTCATGGGCTTCGTCGCCGCCGGCATCCCCCTGTCGGTGACGCTGACCTTCCTGGTTGCGTCCCCACTGATCAGCGAGATCGCAGCGATCATGATCGGCGATCAGTTCGGCTGGGGCGTCGCCGCCGCCTACGTGGCCGCCGGCGCCGTCGTCTCGCTGCTCATCGGCTGGGCCTTCTCCCGACTGAACCTTGACCGCTGGGTCGAGGACATGGTGTTCGCGACCCGGATCGCCAAGCTGCGTGCGGAGGGCAGGGTGCCCACGTGGCCGGAGCGTGTCGACGCCGCCGTCGCCGAGACGAGCGAGATCTTCGGCAAGGTCTGGAAGTGGGTGCTCGCCGGGGTGGCCATCGGCGCGGCGATCCACGGCTGGGTACCCGCCGAGTTCTTTGCGGACGCCGCCGGTGCGGACAACCCGCTCGCTGTGCCGCTCGTGACGCTCGCCGGCATGCCGCTCTACGTCAACGGCGCCGGCGCCGTGCCGATCGCCGAGGCCCTGTGGACCAAGGGCATGCCGCTGGGCACGGTCATGGCCTTCACCATGAGCGCCATCGCCCTGTCGATCCCCGAGGCCGTGATGCTGCGCCGCGTGCTCAAGCCCCCGCTACTGGCGATCTTCTTCGGCGCCGTCACGGTCGGAATCATCGCCGTCGGCTACTTCTTCAACGCCGTCCTCTGACCCCACCACCGAAGGGAACCACCGTGAAGATCAAGGTCCTCGGCCCCGGCTGCGCGAACTGCGTCAACCTCGAGAAGGCCACGCGACAGGCCGTCGCCGAGCTGGGCATCGACGCCGAGATCGAGAAGGTCACCGAGTACGCGGCCATCGCCGGTTACGGCATCATGCGCACCCCCGGCCTCGTCGTGGACGAGCAGGTCGTCCTCTCGGGTCGCGTCCCGACCGCGGCATCCGTCCGCGCGATCCTCGAGCCGCTGGTCCCCGGCGGCGCCGGCTGACGGTCAGCCCGCGACGGGGACGCCGAGCCCGCCGGGGAACGCCTCGCCGCGGGCGTCGATCTCAGCCCAAACCGCCCATCCCGAGCGCCCCACTCCGCTACCTTTCCGAGGTGACCACCGGGACCATCCAGCTCGACTACGCAGACATGCAGGCGACCGCGGACGGCTTCCATACCGCTGCGGCCGATCTCCAGGCATGCCTGCTCGGGCCCATCGCCAGCGGCGCCGACGTCTACGGCTATCACGCCCTCCCCGACGGCCGGGTCCTGCGGCTGGGCGGCATCGCCCCCAAGGTTCAGCGGCCCGCGGTCGCGCTGGAGATCGCCGACGGGCCCGACGAGGGCCCGACGCCGTGACCGCCGTGCTGCCGACTCGGCGCCGACCCGCGCGCCTCGCCCGCGGCAGCCTCACCACGGGGCTCGCGGTCGCCGTCGGGCTGGTCGGCCTGGCCGGGCTGGCGGCGTGCACAACCGAGCCCGAGCCGGACCCGACGGCCACGACTCAGCCCACCCAGCCCGCCCGGCCCACGGCGACCACGTCGGTGGAGCCGGGACCCACGGGACCGACCCTCGACCCGAACCTGCCCACCGTCGAGTTCAGCCTGCCGACCGGGGCACAGGTGGAGGTCAACGAGGTCGTCCTCGTCGCGGTCGACGGCATCGCCTCCGACGAGAGGCCGCGCGCGTCGTTCACCGTGTCCGGGGCGGGCTTCGACGAGTTCACCGTCTGGGGCGAGCTCGGTCAGGTCGCCGACATCCCCGGCTGGGGGCTCCTCACCGTCGAGGCCGTCGAGGGCGAGCCCGTCACGGCCGGCGGCGGGCGGCCACCGACGACGCTGCACTTCCGCGCCCAGCCCGTCGCCCCGCCGGTGTTCACCAGCACGTTCACGCTCGAGCCCGGGGCGCTCACGCTCACCGACCTGCCCCGGCTGCAGGTCGACGACGACGGCGCGTCCGGCGGGGTCGCCAGCTTCCGCATCCGTCCGCCGGACGGCGGCGCCGAGCTCGAGGTCTCCGGCCCGGCCGGCACGGCGGTCGAGGTCCCGGGGTGGGGCACGATCACAGTTGTCGAGCCAGACCCTGACCAGTCTGACGACCCTGACAACCCGGGGGCTCTGCGCATCCGGACCACGACGGACTTCCCAGCCCTGAACGAGTCAGCGTTGTAGAACGGTCGACGATGAACCCGGTCGCCGGTCGAGCCTGTGACGAGCTGCTCGCCGCACGCGTCCGGCAGCCCACCCGGGCGCCGCGTCGGCCTCACATCGCCGCGAGCGCCTCGGCAGGGGTCGCGTACCAGCCGGCCACCTCGACCGGGACCCCGGAAGCCTCCACCCGCCGGACGGCATCGTCGAGCATGCCGGACACGTTCGTCGACACGCGGGGCTCGCGGACACCGGCCGTGCAGGTCACCACCACCGCGCACAGGTCGGGGGAGCGGGGCGTCACGACCGACGCCTCGACCTCGACCCGGTGGATCGGAAGGAGCATCCCCAGGTGCAGGACCTCGGCGATGAGCGCGCCGCCCTTGATCCCCCTGGACGCCTTCAGGCGGAACTCGCCGAGCCCCGTCACGCGCATCGTGTGGCTCCGGGCCGACGCCCCGAACGCGTCGAGGATCTGGCGAGGGTGACAGCGGGCGTGCAGCACGACCGTCGGGCGCTTGGAGACCCACGCCGACCAGGGCGGGACCCGGACCCCACCCTCGCTCACGCGGAGGTCCCGTTCGTCCACTCTCCTCGCGGAGTGGCCGGACCGCGCGTCGTCGTAGCCATCGCCTCGGCGAGCATCAGGGGCGCAAGGGCCCAGTGAGCCGCTGGGCGAGCGCGTCCAGGGTCTCCCACGCGGGCCGGAAACCCACCCAGTCGAGGTGGCCGTGCGGCACGCCCGCCCGCGTCACCTCGACGACGTCGACCCCGGCCGCGCGCAGGCGTGTGGTGAAGGCTTCGCCGCTGGCCCGGAACGCGTCGAACTCGCAGTTCTCCACGTAGGTCGGCGGGACACCGTCGAGGCGGGCCGCGAGGCCGGGGAACGCCTCGTCGTCGGACGGCGCCGGATCGTGGCCGAGCGCCGAGCGGTTGGCGGCGTCGAGCATCCACGCCGCGAGCTGGAGGGCCTGCGGGGCAGCCTCGACCGCCTCGGCGAGCTCCGCCCCGAGCGCCGGCACCCGGGCGTGCAGCATCGGGTACACCAGCAGGGTCTGCCAGGGCGCCCGGCCGTCCTCGACGGTGCGCAGGGTCACGGCGGCGGCGAGGAATGCGCCTGCGCTCGCCCCGCCGACCGCGACCCGAGCCGCGTCGACCCCGAAGCGTGCCGGGTCCGCGCGGACGGCGTCGAGCACCGCGGCGCAGTCGTCCTGCGGGACGGGGAACCGGACCGGTTCGCCACGCTCGTCGACGCGGCCGTCGACGGTGCCACCGGCCTCGGGCATCACCGGGCACAGGCGGTAGTCGACCGACACGACGACGGCGTCCGCGCGGCCGGCGACACCGCGGGCGACCTCGTGCGCCTCCGCCATGTCCAGGTCACCCCACGCGAACGCGCCGCCGTGCATCCAGACCAGGCAGGCCCGGCCGCCGTCGGGCGGCGCGCTCAGGGGCGTGTAGACGCGCACGGGCACCGGCCCGTGCGGGCCGGGGACCACGTGGTCGACGACGGTCAGGTCCCAGTCCTCAGGTGGCCCGAAGGGTGCCTTCCACTGTGCGGCGACTGGCTCGGGGACCTGCCCCCACTCCGCGTAGTCCTCGATGAGGTGCCGGCGTGCCTCGAGCTCGGGCACCAGGCGTCTCGCCGTGGACGCGGTGGGCAGGGGCGCTGGGGTGCTCACGGTTTCGCGCCGCCCCGCGTGGAACCACGCTCCACCAGGCGGACGGGCGCGACGACGTGCTCGGCAGGGCCTGCCCAGCCCGACATCTGGCGGTGGAGCAGCCGGACGGCGGCCTCGGCGACGCCCTCGCGGTTGACGTCGACCGACGTGATGCCAGGGGGGATGAACTGCGACATGTCGAGGTTGTCGAAGCCGACGAGCTGGACGTCGTCGGGGAGGCGCAGCCCGCTCTCCGTCAGGGCGGACAGCGCCCCGAGGGCGACGATGTCGGTGACGGCGAAGACGCCGTCGAAGGGCAGTCCCGAGGCGATGACCTCGAGCATCGCCTCGCGACCACCGAGAGACGTGTAGTCGCTGACGGGCACGATGTAGGACGGATCGGCCGGGAGACCGGCCTCCCGGCATGCTTTCTCCCACCCGCTGCGGCGGTCCGTGGTCATCATGTGCGTGGCGTCGCGGGAGCAGCCGAGCGCGAGGATGCGGCTCGACCCGCGCTCGATCATGTGCGCCGTGGCGAGGCGGGCACCTGACTCGTTCGACAGACGCACGTGGTTGAAGTGGTCGGGAACGTCGCGCTCGCCGAGCAGCACGATCGGCTTCGAGGTGCGAACCCGCGCCAGCTGCTCCAGGTCGAGACCTGCGATGGACAGCAGGACGCCGTCGTACATCTGGAGCCGCGCGACGCTCAGCGCCTCCATCTCCTGCTGGGCGTTCGCGCTCGTCCGTTCGAGGACGAGGTGGCGCCCCTCCGCCTCGATGAGCGGGGCGACCTGGTCGGCGAGCTCGCCGAAGTAGTCGTGGTAGCTCGGGACGACGAAGGCCACGGTGTCGGTCCGTCCGGCCCTCAGGTGCCGCGCGGTCAGGTTGACCTCGTACCCGAGCGACTCGACGGCCGCCATGACCCGGGCGCGTGTCGGCCCACCGACGGGAAGGCGCTCGTTGAGGACGTTCGACACCGTCATGACCGAGACGCCGGCCGCGCGGGCCACGTCCGCCATCGTCACCACGAGGGGCCTCCGTATCGCGACAACCCGCCGGTCCAGCGTGCGTTCGCCAGACCCGCGCGCCTCGGCCACGCCGCCGAGGCGCGCTCAATATATCGATAAAACGCGAGAGCGCCAGACCCTTGAAGTCATTCGGTTCGACCAGGGCCGGGCCGGCGGACCCGCGACCCGGGCGTCGCGCGGACCCGCCCGGGGGCGGCGCCCCACGGGTCACAGATCCGCCGGGCCGCGAAGTGTCGAGCTCCGGGTCCAGGCGTTCCGTGCGTGCGCCACCACGAACGGCGTAACCGAGACGTGGCCGTGACCGTTTTGAGACTCGGCAGGGCTTGACGGCCTCGCGGCGGCGTCTCTACTTTAACGCTAAAATCCCGCCGGGATGAGGGCGCGCCAGGCTCCACGGGCGTCCGCTTTGCATGGGTTCCGATCAAGGTCGAACGGAACTGATCTCAAGGGAGAGACCTCGGTGCGTACCGCAAGAAGGAAGTTGTCAGCCCTTGCCCTCGTGGCAGTGATGTCCGCGGGCCTCGTCGCCTGTTCGTCGGACGACAAGGCCGAAGACGGCCCGTCGACGCCCCCCGTGATCCCCGAGGGCGACCTCGCGGACGCGTCGGGCACGCTGACCCCCAGCAACCCGACGACGCTCTCGGTCTGGATCACGACGGCCTCGCAGGCCCCGGCCGCGGACAACAAGATCACCCAGCTGCTCAAGGACCAGCTCGGCGTGACGCTTGAGTACGAGATCGTGACCCCGGACAACGTGGACCAGAAGATCGGTGTCATGCTCGCCGGCGGTGACTACCCCGACCTCATCGGCACCACCGACCTGAGGATGCGTCTCCTCGAGGGCGGCGCCCTCCTGCGCCTGGACGACATGCTGGCCACCGGGGACTACCCGAACCTCGCCACGCACGTCGAGGACGACATCAGGAAGATGAGCTACACGGGTGGCGAGGTCGAGGACGGCCTGTACATCTTCCCGAACTACAACCGCTTCTACGGCGAGCCCACGGGCGGCACCTACTTCGGCCCCGCGTTCTGGATCCAGAAGCGTGTGCTCGAGGACGCCGGCTGGCCGGACATCGAGAACATGACGCTCGAGCGGTACTTCGAGCTCATCGAGGACTTCGTGGCGGAGAACCCCGAGACGGACGGGCTTCCGACCGTCGGCTTCGAGGTCCTGGCGTCGACCGGCCGTGAGTGGGGCATGACCAACCCGCCGGCGCTGCTGGCAGGCTCCCCGAACAACGGTGGCGTGATCGTCGACGAGGACGGCAACGCGGAGATCTACGCCGACAAGGACATCGCGCGGGACTTCTACGAGGTCCTCAACGAGAACTACGCCAAGGGTCTCGTCGACCCCG
>JAEYXM010000214.1 GCA_023428465.1 Actinomycetes bacterium | reverse complement strand
ACGGGTGGCGCGCTCGAGATGTCGAACGTCGACCTGTCCGCCGAGTTCACCAACCTGATCATCGCCCAGCGCGGTTTCCAGGCGAACAGCCGCGTCATCACGACGTCGGACGAGCTCCTCCAGGAGCTGGTGAACCTCAAGCGCTGATCGACCGGGAACGCCCGGGAGGGGCCCTGCTCGCGGAGCAGGGCCCCTCCCGCATGTCCGGGCCCGGGCCGGGAGGTGGGCAACCACTCAAGGAACGCCGGGTTCGGCCGATCAGTGGGGTGCAGGGCCCAGGGAAGGGCCCCGGGATCGACACCAGGGATGGGATCGCCGTGATCACCGTGACACGACTGAACGGGCCGCAGCTGGCGGTGAACCCCGACCTGATCCAGCGCATCGAGAGCACGCCCGACACGATCCTCACCCTCGTCGACGGCACCAAGTACGTCATCGAGGAGAGCCCGGCCGAGGTCGCCGACCGCATCATCACGTTCCGCGCGACCGTCGTCGCCCGCACGATGCGCATCGCCGAGCAGGAGGAGATCGCCCGCTCGGCTGCCACGGCGGACGCGACCGACGCCACGGTCGCCGCGGTGACACAGCTGCGTCCCTCCGGCCGCAACCTCTCTGCTGTTCCCGGGGTGCAGTGATGGATCCCGCAACCCTGACCGGCTTCGCCATCGCGATCGGTAGCGTCCTCGCGGCCATCGTGCTCGAGGGCTCCAGCCCGATGTCGGTGATCCTGCCCGCACCGATGCTCCTCGTCATCGGCGGCACGCTCGGCGCGGGCCTCGCGAGCGGCACCCTGCCCGACGCGATCCGGTCCTTCTCGTCCTTGCCCAAGTACCTCATGTTCAAGAAGCCCGACCTCGACGGGACCGTGCAGACCATCGTCGGGCTCGCCGACCGGGCGCGCCGTGAAGGCCTGCTGTCCCTGGAGAGCGCGGCCCGCGACGTCGACGACGAGTTCCTCCGCTCCGGGCTCCAGGCCGCGATCGACGGCACCGACCCGGACGACCTGCGCGAGATGCTCGAGGACCGGATCGCGAGCAAGCGTGGCGCGGACCGCGTCGTCTCGAAGTTCTTCAACTCGATGGGCGGCTACGCCCCGACGATCGGCATCATCGGCACCGTCGTGTCCCTCGTGCACGTCCTCGAGAGCCTGAACAACCCGTCCGAGATCGGCCACCTCATCGCCGGTGCGTTCGTCGCGACCCTCTGGGGCCTGCTCACCGCGAACCTCATCTGGCTCCCGCTCGGTTCCCGCGTGAACCGCGTCTCGGAGATCGAGGCGTCCGCGATGGAGATGACCGTCGAGGGCCTCCTGGCCATCCAGTCCGGGGCGAACCCGCGCGTCGTCGGCCTGCGCCTGCGCAGCCTGCTCCCGCCGGACGAGGTCAAGGACAAGCCGAAGGAGAAGGCGGCATGAGCGGCCACGGCGGCGGGGGCCGCAGGCGCAAGCGCGCCGAGGAGCACGAGGAGCCCGAGAACCACGAGCGCTGGGCCGTGAGCTACGCGGACATGATGACGGTCCTCGTCGGCCTGTTCATCGTCCTGTACTCGATCAGCCAGGTGGACCAGGCGAAGTTCGAACAGCTGCGCGAGTCGCTCGCGGCGGGCTTCGGCCACCGCGCCCCGTCGATGCTCGTCGGGTCGACCGGCCCGCTCACCGGCATCGAGGCGATCGAGATCAGCCCCCAGCTCGCCGACGAGGCCGGCCTCGAGGCCGACCCCGTCGTGGAGCGCCCGCCCGACGTCGACGGCCCCACGCAGGACGAGGTCAACATGCAGGCCGCACTCGTCGAGTACGACCGGCTCGAGGGCGTCGCCGAGCAGATCCAGGCCGCGCTGCAGGCCCAGGCGCTGGGCGACCGGGTGCAGTTCCGCATCACCGAGCGCGGCCTCATGATCGGCATGGTCGCCGACGACGTCTTCTTCACCGCGGCGAGCGCCGAGCTCAGCCTCACGGCGATGAAGGTGATCGACACGATCACGCCCGTCCTCGTGAGCCTTCCGAACGAGATCTCCGTCGAGGGCCACGCGAACGTCCTACCCGTGTCGGGCCGGTACGCCACCAACTGGGAGCTGTCCTCCGACCGCGCGACGCAGGTGCTGCGCCGCATGGTCGAGATCGGCGGTCTGCAGCCCACCCGGGTGTCCGCCGTCGGCTTCGGCGACGCGCGCCCCCTGAACGACCCCAACGCCGACCCCCTGTCCGTCAACCGCCGTGTCGACGTCGTCGTCATGAGCGGTCTGCCCGAGGAGATCCGCGTGCTCCTGCCCGTGATCGCGGCCCAGAGAGGATGAGCCAGATGGTCGAGCAGCGCATCGTGGCCAGCACGAAGCCCAAGATCGGCGCCCGCCCGCAGCCCGTGGCGGTGCCGGAGCCTGAGCCCGAGAAGAAGAAGGGCGGCCGGAAGAAGGTCCTCCTGGTCCTCCTGGTCCTCCTCGCGGCCGCCGGCGCCGCCTACTGGTTCTTCCTGCGACCCGCGTCCGCCGAGAGCGCGGACGCCGCCGAGCCGAAGGCGCCGGAGCCGGGCGCCGTCGTCGTCATCGAGCCCATCAGCCTGAACCTCGCCGACGGGCACTACCTGCGCCTCGGCCTGGGCCTGCAGCTGACGACGGACGTCGGCGAGGAACCGGACACCGCGCGCGCGCTCGACCAGGCCGTGACGCTGTTCTCCGGCCGCCCCGTCGACGAGGTGTCCAGCACGGAGGGCCGCGAAGCGCTCCGCGCGGAGCTCGTCACCCGTCTCGTCGAGGTGTACGAGGGCGAGGTGATGGACGTCTACTTCACGGACTACGTCACCCAGTGAGGTGAACCGGCCGGCACGGACGCCGGCCACGTCCATGGCGCCACGGAGGGCGCCGCACCACCGACGTCGGGCTTCGTGAGCGGCCGCCGGACGTCGGGTCCCGACCAGGCCCCGAGAGGTGCCTGCGCGCTTTCCCTCAACGAGCGCTGCATCCTGCCGATCGGCAGCACGTGATCTCGGCAGGCATGGTGAAGCGGCGCAAGCGCTCGGCCGCGCCCGAGGCGTACGACTTCCGCCGCCCCATGACCCTCGCGCGCGAGCACGGCCGCGTGCTGGAGATGGCCTTCGAGACCTACGCGCGGCAGTGGGGGACGCAGCTGACGTCCCGCCTGCGCGTCGTCTCGAGCGTGACGCTCGAGAGCGTCGAGATGCGCTCCTACGACGAGTACGTGGGCGCACTGCCCGGCATGACCGCGATGGTCATGTGCAACGTGGAGCCGGCGCGCTCGACCTGCGTGCTGCAGCTGACCATGGACACCGCGATGGTGTGGATCGACCACATGCTCGGTGGTCCCGGTCGCTCGCTCGGCATCGAGCGGGAGCTCACCGAGATCGAGTGGCAGCTGCTGCGCGACCTGCTGCAGCACGCGCTCGGCGACCTCACCTACGCGTTCGCCTCGGTGTGCCCGGTCGACGTGACGCTCCGCTCCGTCCAGTACAACCCGCAGTTCGTGCAGGCCGTCGCCGCCTCCGAGCCCGTCATCATCGCGACGTTCGCGCTGCACGTCGCGGACCTGGAGACGACGGCGACGTTCATGGTCCCGGCCGACGTCCTGCTCGCGTCGCTGCGTGCGGGCGACGCCCACGACACGCGCTCCGCCGACGAGATCGCCGCCGACAAGGCCGCGCACGCGGCCGTCACCGAGAACGTGCTCGACGTGCCCGTCGGTGTGCAGGTCCGCTTCGCGCCGCTCGCGGTACCCGCGACCGAGGTCGCGCGCCTCGCCGTCGGCGACGTCGTCTCCCTGAACCACCGCGCGGACACCCCGCTCGACGTCGTCGTCGGGGACGTGCGCCTCGCCACGGCTGCCATCGGATCGAGCGGCTCCCGCCTCGCCTGCCTGGTCGTCACCTCGGAGGAGAACTGATGTCCCTGACCACTGCGACGCCCCCGCAGAGCACGACGATCGCCCGCGCCGCCGCGAGCGAGCTCGCCCGCCTGCTCCCCTCCACCGTGCCGCTCACCGTCGGAGAGGCCACCACGTCCCCGTCGCCCGACGCCGTCGCGGTGCGTGCCGCGTTCGTCGGCGCGCAGAGCGCGGACCTGCTGGTCGTGGCGGACGCCGCCGTCGCCGAGGCGCTCGCCGGGGCCGAGTCCGTGTCCCTCGCGGACGCGCTACGCCCCGCGCTCGAGGCCGCCGCCGCGACGCTCGGCCCGGGCGTCCTGGAGTCCGCCGTCGCCGGCCCGGTCGGGGTGAGCCTCGACGAGCCCGGCATGGTCACGGTCGGCCTCGCGCCGACGGCCGACGACGAGCCGCAGGCCTGGTTCGGCCTGCGCATGCGCGCCCACCGCGAGGCAGTGCCCGCGCAGCGGGAGCACGTGCGCGACCTGGAGCACGAGCGGGCGGCCCTGCGCCTCCTGCACGACGTCGAGATGACGCTCACCGCGGAGATCGGCCGGACCCGCCTGCCGGTGCGCCAGGTCCTCGACCTGGTCCCGGGCACGGTCCTGGAGCTCGACCGGGCCGCCGGCGCCCCCGCCGACGTCATGGTCAACGGCCGCCTGGTCGCCCGCGGCGAGGTCGTCGTCGTCGACGAGGACTACGGGATCCGCATCACCGAGATCGTGTCGCCCGAGTCGGTCTGACATGGAACCCCTCATCGTCCTGCGCGTGCTGGTGTCGCTGGCGTGCGTCTTCGGGCTGCTCTGGTTCGTGGCCCGACGCGCACGCGGTGGCGCCACCGCGACCCGGCGCGCGCCCGCCCTGAGCGTCGTGGCCCGCCAGTCGCTGGGCGGCCGCTCCGCGGTCGCGCTCGTCGAGGTCGCCGGCCGCACCCTCCTGCTGGGTGTGGGCGAGCAGGGCGTGTCGCTGCTCACCGAGGTCGAGACCCCCCGCCCGGCCGACGGCGAGCGCACCGAGCTCGACACCGCCGAGCTCGAGGCCCTGCTCGTCGAGACCGCCATCGACCCCCGGGACGCCGTCCCGGTCAACCCCCCGTCCTCCCCCGCGGCACGGATGCCCGCGGTCCCCACGCCCCGCAACCCCCTCGAGGGATCGATCCTGGACGCCACGACGTGGCGCCGGGCGGTGGAAGCGGTGCAGGAACGGACTCTTCGTCGTTGATCGACATGACTGTCCGGCCTGCATCCGCACCGGACCTCCGGGGTCGTGCTGCCCCTGCAGCCGCCCGCGCGTCGCGCACGCGTCGCGCTGCCCGCGTGCTCGTCGCGGTCGCGGCGCTCGCCGGCGCGCTGCTCGTCGCGTCGCCGTCGGCCCCGGCC
>JAEYXM010000191.1 GCA_023428465.1 Actinomycetes bacterium | reverse complement strand
GTCCGGGCGTCCGGGCCGTGCGAGGGCCGTGCGTGCGGGTCCGCGCCGCGTCGCACCCGGGCGGTACGCCAGGCAGCCCCGGCAGCACCACGCCCCGCCCGGCGGGGCCGGACGGGGCGTGGGGTGCGAGCAGAGGTGGGGAGCGCAGCGCCCCGGACCGTGACTCAGTCGAGGTAGTCGCGCAGCACCTGCGAGCGGCTCGGGTGGCGCAGCTTCGACATCGTCTTGGACTCGATCTGGCGGATGCGCTCACGCGTCACGCCGTAGACCTTGCCGATCTCGTCGAGCGTCTTGGGCTGACCGTCCGTGAGGCCGAACCGCATCGACACGACGCCGGCCTCACGCTCCGAGAGCGTGTCGAGGACCTGGTGGAGCTGCTCCTGCAGGAGCGTGAAGCTCACGGCGTCGGCCGGCACGACGGCCTCCGAGTCCTCGATGAGGTCGCCGAACTCGCTGTCGCCGTCCTCGCCGAGCGGGGTGTGCAGCGAGATCGGCTCGCGGCCGTACTTCTGGACCTCGACGACCTTCTCGGGGGTCATGTCGAGCTCCTTGGCCAGCTCCTCCGGCGTGGGCTCGCGGCCCAGGTCCTGGAGCATCTGGCGCTGGACGCGGGCCAGCTTGTTGATGACCTCGACCATGTGCACCGGGATGCGGATGGTGCGCGCCTGGTCGGCCATCGCGCGGGTGATCGCCTGGCGGATCCACCACGTCGCGTACGTCGAGAACTTGTAGCCCTTGGTGTAGTCGAACTTCTCGACCGCACGGATGAGGCCGAGGTTGCCCTCCTGGATCAGGTCGAGGAAGAGCATGCCGCGACCCGTGTAGCGCTTGGCGAGCGAGACGACGAGGCGCAGGTTCGCCTCGAGCAGGTGGTTCTTCGCCCGACGCCCGTCCTGCGCGATCCACTCGAGCTCGCGGCGCAGCTTCGGCTCGAGCTTGCCGGAGCTCGCCAGCTTCTCCTCCGCGAAGAGGCCGGCCTCGATCCGCTTGGCGAGCTCGACCTCCTGCTCGGCGTTGAGGAGCGCGACCTTGCCGATCTGCTTGAGGTAGTCCTTCACCGGGTCGGCGGTGGCGCCGGCGGTGACGACCTGCTGGGCGGGCGCGTCGTCGTCGTCCGCGTCGGAGTAGGTGAAGCCCGTGTCCTCGGTCTCCTCCTCAGCAGCGGCGGTGGCCGGAGCAGCGGCGGCGGCGACCGGGGCGTCGGGCGTCGCCTCGACGGCCTCGTCCTCGACCGGCTCGACGACCTCGGCGTCCTCCGCCTCGTCCGTCGCGTCCGGGTCGTCGGTCACGTCTGCGTCGTCGACGACGACCTCCTCGTCGAGGTCCTCGGGCCGGACGTCCTCCGGCTCCTCCTCGACGTCCTCGTCCTCGACGTCCGTCGCCGCTGCGGGCGGGGCGTCCTTGGGGGCGCGGTCCTTCGTGGCGGTGCGACGGGCCGCGGCGGCGGCGACGCGCGGCGTGGCGTCACGGACGGCGACGCCGTTCGCGGCGAGCCAGGCGAGCAGTGCGGGCATCCGCTCCGGGGCGACCTCGGCGGCGGCGCACGCGCGGTGCAGCGTCGCGGCGTCGACCGTCCCGGTGGGACGCGCGGACCGCACCAGGGCCATCAGGCCGGGGTGCGCGAAGTCGCGCGGGGATGCAGTGCGAGAGAACAGGGATGACACAAGGAACCTTTCGGCAGCGCCCGGTCCGGGGAGAAGGTCCGTGGTTGGACTTTCATTGTAACGTCCGCGGGTTCCCGGTGACCCCGCCGGCCGTGCTGTGGGCACCCCGGCACGCCGGTTCACCCGCTGGCGGGCCTCGACCGCCCGTGGGATCAGGCGGAGGTCGCGTCCGGCTTCACCGCGAGCACCGGACACGGCGCGTCGAGCAGGATCCGCTGCGCGTTCGAGCCCAGGAGGAGCTTGCCGACGGGGCTGCGGCGACGCAGCCCGATGACGATGAGGACGCCGCCCTCACCGGCCGCCGCGGCGATGATGTCCTCCGCCACGTCGCGGCCGCGGCTCGTGAGCCGGACGTCGTAGGAGATGCCCGCCTCGTCCAGGCGACGTCGGACGTCGTCCACCTGGGCCTGCAGCTCGGCGGACTCGGTGCCGGACCGGTGACCCCGCTCGCTGAGCACCACGATGAGGGGGACGTCCCTCGACCGCGCCTCCCCCATGGCGACCGCGAGCGCGGCCTCTCCCTCGGGTGTGGACACGTAGCCGACCACGACGCTCATGGCGCCTCCCCACGTATCGCTCCTTTCCGGTCGACGCTACCGGACTCCGCGGGTCGCGGAGCCGTCCGCACGTCCCGGGTCGACCCGCGCTGCCGCGTCAGGCACCCTGGAGGCGCCGGACCCATCCCGGCGGCACCCCGTCCGCGAGGACGTCCTCGAGCAGCTCGGCGAGCCGCAGTCCCGGCTCCGCCCGGAGCGCACCCTGGGCGAGGAGGGCGGCTCGCGCCCCTTCCCCTTCCCACCAGGCGAGCATGCCGAGCAGTGTGAGCGACGGCGCGTGGCCGGGCCGCGGGGCGTGCGCCGCGACGTGCTCGAGGACGGCACGGGCAGCTGCGACGCGCGCGCGGTCGGGAAGGCTCCCGTCGACGGGGTCGACGATCGCGCGCAGGGCCGCACCGACGGTCGCGCCGCGGTCCCCCGCGACCACACGGTCGGCGAGTCGCTCGGTGCCTGCCATGCACGACAGGAGCACGGCGTCGCGCACGAGGTCGTCGTCGAGGGCCGCGAGCAGGCGGCCGGCCTCCGCAGGGCCGGGCGGCTCCCACGGGCACGGGCCGCGGCGTCCGGGGTCGACACCGTCGCCCGCCTCGTCCCATGCCCGCTCCGCGCGCCGGGCGAGCTCGCGCCACAGCTCCAGGCCCGCGGCCCGCCAGCGCGCCGCGTCCGCAGCGGAG
>JAEYXM010000080.1 GCA_023428465.1 Actinomycetes bacterium | reverse complement strand
CACCCACACCGACAGCCGAGGCACCCGGGCGCCCTACCGCGATGAGCGAGGTGAGCCCCGCGGGGGCCGAGGCTGCCGCGCGGTACTTCCTCAGTCTCTACAGCTACGCCTTCGAGACCGGGGATCTCTCGGAGTGGCGGGCACTGAGCCACCCCGAGTGCATCTTCTGCGCCGGCGTCACGGACTCGGTCACCGAGCAGCGGACGAGCGGGGAAGTCACGGTCGGCGGGGCACTCGTCACGTACGAGGCGACAGTCACCGAGGTCACCCCTTCTGAGTTCTACGGCGTCGACATCGCGGGCAGCCAGGAACCCTGGGAGTACCGGGACGCCACCGGCGCGCTGCTCGACGAGGAGAAGCTCCTCACCGAGCACCAGTACATCGTCGTGGTCGTCCGTGAAGGCGACGCGTGGCTCGTTCGAGAGGTGCAGGTCGATGAGGCACCTCAGTAGCCTCCGGGCCCTGAGCTTGGTGGTCGTGACAACACTGTCGGCGGCCGCGGTCCCGGCCACCTTCGCCAACGGGGCCGTTGTCCTGTCCATGGACTCGCCCGGATCGAGCGATCCCTCGCCCAGGATCGACGGCGCCGCCGAAGGCGACGCCGTTGGAGTCCTGGCTCGTGAGGCCGCGGACCATGAGCGCGCGTCTGGCGGGTCGGATCCTGCGGTCGTGTTGGTGGAGTACAAGCGCACCGATGTGTGTCCGGCGGTATCGGTGACCACGACGGGGCGCCCGTGCACCGAGGAGCTCGAGGGCCTGGCCATCCCCGAGTGCGAGGGCCTGGAGGCCCTGCCACCGGTGTGGCGCCGCGACCGGCCCAGCGCAGCGGACCCGTGGTCCCCCTGGCAGCGCATCAGCCTGTGGATGTGCCCGTGGGACGCGCTGCCCGCGCTGACCGCCGAGGAGTTCCAGCGACTGCCCCTGGCCGCCCCGGTCCTGAACATCCAGCCCGACCGGCCCGAGGTCTTCGTGAACATGCCCACGATCGCCTACACCGACCCGACCGTGCAGACCTTCACCACCACCCTGCTCGGCTACCCGATCGAGGTCGAGGCCACGCCGGCCCGGTTCACCTGGGACTTCGGCGACGGCACCCGGCCGCTGGTCACGACGAGCCCCGGGCACCCCTACCCCGACCACGACGTCGCCCACCCGTACGCCCACGAGGGCACCTTCACGATCACCCTGACCGTCCAGCACACGGGTCGGTACCGCATCGCCGGGACCACCCGGTGGCACCCCGTCGCCGGGACCGCCACGACCACAGCCGACGCCGGCCCCATCACTGCCGAGGAACACCGCAGCCACCTCGTCGACGGCAACTGCCTCGACAACCCCCACGGCCCCTACTGCGACGACTGACCCCGCCCACAGGAGCCCCTGGACCCCGCAGCGCGACCCCCCAGCGCGCACGGGAGAGCCCGACGGGGCCGGGACCCATTCGCTGGTCCCGGCCCCGCCGGTGCGTCGCGGCTCACCGCGACGGTCACCCACCCCCTGGGTTCCTCACCCGATGGCAGGCCCGCTCACCGGGAGCGTGATGCCCCGGAAGAGGAACGCAGCCATCGCGTCGCGCGCGACCGGCGTCAGCGACCGGAACGTGCCGTCGCTGTAGCCGTTCGTGATCTGCACCCGCGCGAGCCACGTGATCTCCGCATAGAAGGGGTGGCTCGTCGCGACGTCGCTGAACGGCGAGGTCGCGGGCGCGGTGAAGGCAGGCTCGCCCGCCCACCGGTACAGGAAGGCGGCCATCGCCTGGCGCTCGATCGGTGCCGTCGAGCGGAACGTGCCGTCGCTGAAGCCGGTGGTGATGCCCTGCTCGGCGAGCCACGCGATCTCCGTGTAGAACGGGTCGGTCGGCCGCACGTCCGTGAACGGCGAGACTGCAGGGGCCTCGAAGTCCGGCGAGCCGGCCGCCCGGTAGAGGAACGCGGCCATGGCCTGCCGCTCCACCGACGCGGACGGACGGAACGTGCCGTCGGAGAACCCGGTGGTGATCCCGCTCTGGGCGAGCCAACGGATCTCCTGGACGAACGGGAAGTCCAGCGGGATGTCCTTGAAGGGCTTCTCCACCGCACCGTCGTCGAGATCCGCCAGGAACGAGGCGACGTAGGCGAGCGCCGAGTTCCAGTTGATCGTCAGCTCGTTGACACCCCAGGCGCCGATGTCGTCCACGTAGCAGAACTGCGGGAGGCAGCCCTGCAGGAGCGGACCGGACACGGGGTCGGGGATGTCGGAGTTGGGACCACCGGACACGGTGCCCACCGGCGGGTTCGGCAGCGAGCCGTTCGCCTGGTTCGCGTACCACCGGCTGTGCTGGTTCTGGCTGAACTGCTCGCCGTAGCCCGTGACGTACGACATGTTCAGGGCGTTGCGGCCGAGGATGTAGTCCATCCCCATGAGCGCGGCCTTCTCGTAGTACCGGTTGCCGGACAGGTCGAACGCTGCAGCCAGGAGGGCGATGTTGTTCAGGATCTTGCCGTTCGAGCCCCACTCGTAGCGCCCGTTGACGCCGTCGTACGGGACGGAGAACGGGTGGTACCAGCTGAGCAGCTTGACCTCCCATGCCGCGTCGAGCACGGACTGCTTGATCGCGGCGCGATCGGGCACGAGGCTCGGCACGGTCGCGAGCTCGATGCGCGCGAACGCGGCGACGTCGCGCCAGTCGAACCCGGTGAGCTGGAACGCCTCCTTGTCGCCACCGAGGTGGTAGGAGTTCGCGAGGACGTCATCGAGGTAGTCCTGCTCGCCGGTGGTGATGTAGAGCTCGGCGGCGGCCCAGTAGAACTCGTCCTCGAGCTCGGTGTCGCTGTAGGGACCGCCACCCGGGTTGGGGTGGGTGTTGGTGTCCGGCGCGTACAGGTCCGGCGTCTCGAGGGCTGCCGCGTACGCGACCTCGGCGGCGTCGAGCAGCTCCCCGGCGAACGCCTCGTCGATGTCGGCGAAGAGCCGCGCGCCCTGCGCGGCGACGGCCGCGAGGTTGAGCGAGGCCGCCGTCGACGGGCGGTGCAGGTAACGCGGCTGCGCGTCGTTCGACGGCAGCAGCGGGATGCCGGTCCAGGCGAGGTCGGTCACCTTGTGGTGGACCATGCCCTCGTACTCCTCACCGGCGGGCACCTGCATCTTCAGCATCCACTCGAGCTCCCAGCGGGCCTCGTCGAGGACGTCGGGCACGCCGTTGTCGGACTCGGGAACCCGCAGGGTGCCGTCGGCGAGCGCGCCGTCGTCGGCCGTGAGCGCGTGGAGCGAGCGCTCGTACGTGCTGAGCAGCTGGGCGACGGAGATGCCACCGTTGACGACGTACTTGCCGTGGTCACCGGCGTCGTACCAGCCGCCGGTCACGTCGAGCGTGTAGTCGCACGTGTACCCGTCGTAGAGGTCCTGACCGCCGACGACGAGCGTCTCCGCCGGCAGGCAGGTCACCGCGCCGTCGCCCTGGTTCGGGTCGACGTCGATGTGGCCCGCGGGACGCGCGTAGGCCTCGCCGGCCACGTCGCCGTCGATCGCGGTGCCGCTGCGCTGCGGGTAGAAGAACGACAGCGAGTCGACGCGGAGCTGCTCGTACAGGTCGGCGGAGATCTCGAACGGGTGGCTCGTCTCGCCGTCGGCCTCGAGCGTGAAGTCGTCGGAGACGCGGGTCACGCCGGAGAAGTCGATCTGGTGGACGTTCAACCCGGACGAGTCGTCGACGCCCTTCGGCGAGGACGTGCCCTCGGCGACGACCTCGGTGCCGTCACGCAGGGTCCACGCCACGCCGACGGTGGCGTCGGTGACGAGCGTCGCGAGCTTGGGGCCCTTGCTGGCGTAGCCCAGCTGGTTGACGCGCACCCGCGGGCCGGTCTCCGGCTCGTACGGGGGCGGCGGCGCGGCGGTCTTCACGAGCGAGACGTCGGTCACGCAGAACGTGAACGCCGTCGCGCTCCCACCGATCTGCAGGGCCACCTGGCCGACGACGTCGCCCTCGGCCGCGTACGTGCTCGTCGCGGTGAAGGGGTACTCCCAGGTCGCCAGGTCGGGCGTGAGCTGCGGGTTCACGGAGACGACGGTGCCGTAGGCGCCGCCGTTCTCGCCGACGAGGGCCCGGACGGTCGTCGCGGGGTCCGCGCTCGCGGTGAGCCGCAGCACGTAGTTGCCGTCCGCCTCGACGGGGATCCCGTCGTAGTGCAGGTTCACGCTCCACGGGTCGGGCGTGCCGCCGGGGACGTCGATGCAGATGCCGGCCTCGACGGTCGTCTCGGAGACCGTGGCGCCGTCGAGCAGCCAGTCACCGAGGCCGTCGGCGAAGGAGGTCTGCGGCAGGATCTCGAGCTCGTCGGCGAGCGAGACGTTGTCCAGGCAGAAGGTGAAGGCGCTGGCGTTGCCGCCGAGATGGAAGGCCACCTGGCCTTCGGGGTCGTCGTCACCGGCCGTGGCCGGGTACGTGGCGGTCGAGGTGAATCCGAGGTCGAACGACGTGACGTCGGGCGTGACCTCGATGATCTCGTCGACGGTGGTGCCGTA